>NZ_BADL01000631.1 GCF_000333615.1 Ideonella sp. B508-1
ACCGTGCCGAGAAGAATGCGGGCGTGGTGCTGGCCCAGCAGACGGTGCTGACCCAGGTCGGTCAGGCGCTGCGCCTGATCAACCGCCAGTCCTCCGACCT
>NZ_BADL01000630.1 GCF_000333615.1 Ideonella sp. B508-1
TGGTTGATCTCGTCCAGGTGGTTCCAGGCGTAGTCGTCGCGCAGCACCCGTGCCCCAGTGCGAGGCGCACTTGCCCACCAGGCCGTCGTTGGACGCGCCCTTGAAGCTCACCGAGGTCAGCGTCAGCAGGGCGTCGCTCAGGTCGAACACATTGGTCAGCACCGCATTGCCGCCGGCCGAGTAGTAGCGCACGCCGTTGACCAGCTCCGGCCCTTGGCCACAGCTGCTGCTGGGCGCACCCTGCGGGTACTTGGCGTTGAAGGCGGCCGCGCCGGCCGTGGTCAGCGAGTTCATCGCGGCCTCGGAATCCTGCGGCAGGTCGGGGCTGCCCGAGAGCAGGCTGATCACCGACGCAAAGGCATTGGCCACCGCCGCCACCCAGGCCGTGGTGCCGGTGGCGCTGGTGCCGGCCTTGATGTCGTCGGCCACCGGGCTGCCGGTGTGGGGCGTGCCCATGGTGGTGACCGAGGCCACCAGCTGCGGCGCCACCGCGGCCACATAGCGCACCGCCTGGCCGCCATGGCTGTGGCCCACCAGGTTGAACTTGCTGTAGCCGTAGGTGGCCTGCAGGCGCTGCAGCTCGGCCAGCAACTGCTCACCGCGCACCTCGCTGCTGTTGGCTGCCGAGACCTGGGAGACGTAGACCTTGGCGCCGCCCGAGGCCAGGCCGGTGTCGATGCCCCACCAGTAGTCCACCGGGCCGATCGAATCCCAGCCGAACAGGCCATGCACCAGCACGATGGGGTAGCGCGTCTGGGTGTAGGTGTCGGCCGCGTGCACCACGGTCGGTGCGACCGTGCCGGTGATGCAGGCCGCCGCCACCACCGTCTTCAGGAACCAGCGTTTCATGGGGGTCTCCTCTGCGTGTTGTGGCTCCGGCACCGACGACCGATGGACGAGCGACCCGGAGTGGGCGAATTAAAGAACGACCGTTCGTGCCGTTGTCTGGGGGCTTTCCCAAAGCTGCGCTGCAACACGGCCTCAGGCTTTCCCGGAGACGGGGGCGGCAGGCTAAGCTGCAGGCCATGACGGGAAGCCAGCCTGCCGCAGCGATCCAGAGAGGCCGTGTCCAGCGCTGGGCGGCGGTGACGCTGTGGCTGGGCGGGCTGTCGATCGGGAGTCACGCCATGGGCTTGCCCATTGATGTTCAGTCCCTCTGGGATTTCGATCACCCCGAGCGCAGCGAACAGCGCTTTCGGCAGGCCCTGGCCACGGCACAGGGGGACGAAGCTCTCATCCTCTACACCCAGATCGCACGCAGCCAGGGTCTGCGGCAGCAGTTCGTGCAGGCCCGGGCCCTGCTGGAAGGGCTGCAGCCCGTGCTGGCCGGGGCCGGCCCAGAGGTTCAGGTGCGTTGGTGGCTGGAATGGGGGCGCACCTGGGTGTCGGCCGCCCATGCGCCAGAGCAGCGCACCGCCGAGGCCCGTGCCCGGGCAGGCATGGCCTGGGAGCGGGCGGCGCAGCAGGCCCGCGCGGCCGGGCTGGACGATCTGGCCGTGGATGCCCTGCACATGCTGGCCTTCGTCGAGACCGAGCCGGCCGCCCAGCGGCAGCGCACCCAGGCGGCGCTGGCCGTGGCCCAGGCCCAGGCCTCCCCTCAGCCTGCGGCTCAGCGCTGGCAGGCCTCGCTCTACAACAACCTGGGCATGGCCTGGCACGAGGCCGGCCGCGACGATCTGGCCCTGGCCCCGTTCGAACAGGCCCTGCGCCTGCGCGAAGCCCAGGGCGCGGCCGGCCCCACCCGTGTCGCCCGCTGGATGGTGGCCTGGTGCCTGCGTCTGCAGGGACGTGCGGACGAGGCGCTGGCCCGGCAGCAGGCCCTGGCCGAGGAGGGGGAGGCGGCTGCCGACCCCGATCCCTATGTCTACGAAGAGCTGGAACTCCTGTACCGTGCCCGGGGCGACACGGCCCAGGCGGATGCCGCGGCCCGGCGCCGCCAGGCGCTGAACCCATGAATCTCGATCTGTCGGCGCGCCGGCCAGTGGCGGTGCTGCTCTACCCCGGCTGCGTGTTCCCAGGAATCGCCCTGGCGGTGGAGGTGCTGGCCCCGCACCGGCCGCTGCGCTACCTGACGCCGGACGGCGCGGTGCATCGGGCTTCCACGGGGCCCCGCTGCAGGCCGATGGCGACTACGGCGGGCTGG
>NZ_BADL01000629.1 GCF_000333615.1 Ideonella sp. B508-1
TTCGAACCTACGACCAACGGATTAAGAGTCCGCTGCTCTACCAACTGAGCTAAGAGCCCCGACCGCATCCAGGTTCACAGCATGTGAGCCCGGCGGAACTGGTGGGTTGTGCAGGATTCGAACCTGCGACCAACGGATTAAAAGTCCGCTGCTCTACCGACT
>NZ_BADL01000628.1 GCF_000333615.1 Ideonella sp. B508-1
ACTCCTCGGGCTGCACGCTGTGGGCCTGCAGCACCAGACCCCAGTGCGCCTGCAGCGCCGGCCCCGCCAGCAGCACCAGCGCCGCCAGCAGGCCCGTGCCCAGCAGCACACCCGCCAACGTCACCGACAGGCTTTCGGCCACCAGCAGAAAGCCGATCTGCCAGCCGCCCGCCCCCACCGAACGCAGGATGGCCAGTTCGCGGCGCCGCTCGCCCAGGCTGGCCAGCACCACCGCCACCATGCCCGCCAGCCCCACGGCCACGACCATGGCTGAAACGGCCATCAGCGTGCGCTCCAGGGTCGAGAGCAGGGTCCAGAGCTGGTCCAGCGCGACACCGGGCATGACGGCCAGCAGGGGCTCGCCCTCACCGTCGTTGATGCGCCGCTGCAGCTTGAACACGGCCGCCCGGTTCTTCAGGCCCACCAGGGCGGCTGTGGCCTCCTTGGGGGTGAGGTCGAACTTGCGCACCAGCTCGGGCGGGATCTCCAGCCCCGGCATCGGCGCCCCGCCCGCCCAGTCCAGGTGAATGGCCTCCATCGAGGCCATGTTGATGTGCAGGGTGCGGTCCACCGGGGTGCCGGTGGGCGCCAGGATGCCCACCACGGTGAAAGGCTTGTCGGCATGCTCCACCAGGCCCTCGCCACCGCTGCCGTGGCTGAGGGTCAGGCGGTGACCCAGGCCATAGCCCAGTTCGTGGGCCACCTCGGCCCCCAGCACCACCTGGAACAGGCCCGGCACACCGTCGGCCCAGGGCCGCCCCTGGGCCATCACCAGCGGCTGCTGATAGCCATAGCGCAGGTGATCGAAATAGCCGCTGCTGGTGGCCAGGACGGGAAAGCCGTGGTGCGAGTCGCCCAGTGAGAGCGGCACCACCCAGGCCACCGCCGGGTCCTGCGCCAGCTTCTCGACGCTGGACCAGCGGATGTTGTTGGTGGCGTCGCCGAGCCGGAAGATGGCGTAGAGCATCAGCTGGACGGGGCTGGTGCGCGCACCCACCACCAGGTCGGTGCCCGAGACGGTGCGCGAGAAGCTCTCGTGCGCCGCGCCCCGCAGGTGCTGAACCCCCAGCAGCAGCATCACCGACAGGGCGATGGACATCACCGTGAGCCCCAGGGTGCCGCGCCGGTTCCATGCGCTGCGCCAGGCCAGTTGGAAGAGGTGTCGCATCGCTCAGGCCTCCTCCAGCGCCGCAGCGCGGTTGAGCTCGGCCAGCGCCACCCGCCGGTCGAAGTGGGCCGCCAGGCGTTCGTCGTGGCTGACGAACACCACGCTGGCGCCGCTGACCGCCGACTCCTGCAGCAGCAGCTCGAGAAAGCCTGCCTGCCGCTGCGCATCCAGCGCCGAGGTAGGCTCATCGGCGATCAGCAGTTCGGGCCGACCGATGAGCGCCCGGGCCACCGCCACGCGCTGCTGCTGCCCCACCGACAGCCGGGTGACCGGCGTGGTCTCCAGCGCCGCCCCCAGGTCCAGCGCACGCAGCAGGCGCCGGGCCTCCGTGCGTTCGTCGCCCGCCAGGCGCTGGCGCCGCCGGGCCGAGAAGCGGCACGGCAGACAGACGTTGTCCAGGACCGAGAGATAGGGCACCAGGTTGAACTGCTGGAAGACGAAACCGATGTGATCCACGCGCAGCCGGTCCCGGTCCCGGTCCGACAGCCCGCCCAGTTCAACCGCCCGCCCCTCCACCTGCAGGGTGATGCGACCACGCTCAGGCCGCAGCACGCCTCCCAGCAGACCCAGCAGGGTGCTCTTGCCGCTGCCGCTGGGGCCATGCACGAACAAGCGCTCTCCAGGCTGGATCTCGAAGTCCGCCAGTTCAAGGCAGGGGGGCTGCCCCCGCCGCCAACGGAACACAAGATCCTCTGCACTCAACAGACATGCACTGCTCACGCCCGCACCTCACCACTGCACGGTGCGATGGGACTCGGTCAGCGTCGCGGCTGACTGTCCCTTGGGCCCTGCCACCTCGACCTGCATCTTGTGCAGGCGGGGGAAGGCCAGGAACAGGTCCACCCGCAGCGAGTGCAGGAACTCCGGCTTGGCGCATTGCCAGCTGAAGTCACCGTCCAGGTCGGCATGGCCCGCGGGCTCATCCGGGGACGGGGGCGTGGCCGGCCCGGTCTCCCCCAGCATGGCAGGCGTGAGCGCCGCCGAGGCCAGGCTGACCTTCTGCAGGGTGCACTGGGCGGCCGGTGTCGGCAGCAGGATGCCCCCCGGCTTGCGCAGGGCGGCCACGGCCAGCTTTACCGCCTGCTGTTCCTGCGGCGTGCCGGGCGCATGTTCATAGCCCAGGATGTTGTCCAGCGGACTTTCCAGTTCGGCATTCAGGGTGTTGCCATCCACCACCACCCGCAGCACAGCGGCTCCGTGCACGTGGGCGCCCGGTTCGTGGGCCTGGGCGCCCAGGCCCACCAGGCCCAGGCAGATGATCGACAACGGCCGCAGCAGGGCCGCACGCAACTTGGCTTGCATTGTTTGATTCCTCGACGAGTCCGGACCTTGCCTTGCTGGCAGGATCCCCTGGTCCCCGATGGGCGCGGCACCTCGGCCGGCCAGGGACCTTCACATCCTCCGCTCGGGCAGAGGACACCGCAGGGCTGCGCTCAGGCCAAGGGCGGCGCGCGGGGCCAGGCGCGCACCCAGCCGCGCTCGGGCGCGACGCGGGCGGCGGCGGTGCAAGGACAGTCGAAGGGCGGCGGAGCTTCCCCCTGCCAGGGCGACAGAACCGTCGGCGGCGAAGTGCCCAGGGCATGCTGGGCCAGGCAGTCCAGGCAGTTGTCGACAGGCAGCAGATTGTCGTGCGTGGGCTGGTGCAGGGCCTCCAGCGCATGCTGCTCGGCATGCATCACCGCATGCCACTGCGCCCAAAGCGCCACCAGGGCCACCGCCAACAGCCAGGCGTGCCAACGACGTGGCGACGACGGGGACGGCAGCAGGCGCTTCAACAACAGACCCTCGAGGTGGAGTGAGAGGCCACCGGCCCAGCCCCTGCATGGGCGCGACAGTCCGCGCAATGCCCGTACAGCGTCAGGTCATGCCCCTCGACGACAAACCCTGGCGGCGCCATGCGCTGAAGATCCCCCGGACAGGCATGGATGTCGAACACCCGCTGGCAGGACAGGCACTGGAAATGGTGATGGTGGTCGTGGCCGGCCAGCTCGTAGCGCACGTTGTCGCCCGGCAGGTTGACGCCCTGGATCTCGCCATCGTCCAGCAGCAGACGCAGATTGCGATAGACCGTGGCCAGCCCCAGGGCCGGCACGTCGGCACGCGCCCCTTCCAGCACCTCCAGCGGCGACAGCGGCCGGCCCGCAGCCGCGATGACGGCTCGGATGGCACTGCGCTGGCGGGTGGCTCGCTTCATGGTTCGATCGATTCTGGCATACTTCGATTTTGAAAACTCATTCTCAATAAGATGTCCTCGCGCCCTCTCCTTCCCGACAGCCGCTGGCTGCTGGCCACAGCGGCTCTGGCCCGGATCGCCATGGCCGGCGTGGTGGTGGGGGGGCTGGCCCTGGCCGTGGCCTGGGCACTGAGCGATGTCGTCTGACCCGGTGCGTCCCGCCGTGCTGCGCCTGGAAGCGCTGTGCCTGCAACGCGGCTCGCGCACGGTGCTGAGCGATCTGTCGGGCGGCTTTCCCACCGGCTCGCTCACCGCGGTCGTCGGCCCCAACGGGGCGGGCAAGTCCACGCTGCTGGCCGCCCTGGCCGGGGAAATCCGCCCGGCCTCCGGCGCGATTCACCTCTCGCCAGGGCTTCGCATGGGCTACCTGCCCCAGCTCAGCACCCTGGACCGGCACTTTCCGCTGCAGGTCCACGAGGTCGTGGCCCTGGGCCTGTGGCCCCAGCTGGGGCCCTGGCGCCGCCAGACGCGGGCGCAGCAGGGCCAGGTGCAGGCCGCCCTGGACGAAGTCGGCCTGACCGAGCTGGCCCACCAGCCCCTCTCGACACTGTCGACCGGCCAGTTCCAGCGCATGCTGTTCGCCCGCCTCATCCTCCAGGACGCTCAATTCCTGCTGCTGGACGAGCCCTTCGCCGCCATGGACGAACCCAGCACCCGGGATCTGCTGAGCCTGCTGCGGCGGTGGTCTGCCCAGGGACGCACCGTGGTGACGGTGCTGCACGACCTGGCGCAGGTGCGCGAGCACTTCAGCCACGTGCTGCTGCTGGGCGCGGGCCGCGCCAGCTGGGGACCGGCGGCCGAGGTGCTCCCAACCGCACCATGGCAGGGTGCCGGCGGTCTGGCGCTGGCACGCAGCGCCATCCCCACGGGGAGCGTCAGCGCATGAGTCTGGCCGACGCACTGCAGACCGGTCTGGTCGCACCGTTCACCGAGTTCGGCTTCATGCGCCGCGCCTGGGTGGCCAGCCTGGCCCTGAGCCTGAGCGCCGGTCCCGTGGGCACGCTGCTGATCCTGCGTCGTTTGACGCTGATGGGCGATGCCATGTCTCACGCCCTGCTGCCGGGCGCAGCTCTGGGCTTCATGCTGGCGGGCCTGTCGCTGCCCGCCCTCGGTCTGGGGGCCTTTCTGGCCGGCCTGCTGGTGGCGGCCCTGGCCCACCAGGCGGCCCGCCTCACCGCCCAGCGCGAGGAATCGGCCTTGGCGGCCTTCTATCTGATGGCCCTGGCCTCGGGCGTGATGCTGGTGTCCCTGCGCGGCACCAGCGTGGACCTGATGCACCTGCTGTTCGGCAACATCCTGGCCGCCGATGCGCAAACCCTGCCCCTGGTGGCCACGGTGGCCAGCGCGACCCTGCTGCTGCTGGCCCTGTTTGCGCGCCCGCTGATTGCGGACACCCTGGATCCGGGCTTTCTGCGCCTGGCCTGGCCCGGCGGGAGCCGCTGGATGCGGCCCCTGTTCATGGGCCTGCTGGTGAGCAATCTGGTGGCGGGCTTCCTAACCCTGGGCACGCTGATGTCGGTGGGCCTGCTGGTGCTGCCGGCCGCGGCAGCCCGCTTCTGGTCACGCAATCTGGCTTCCCAAATGCTGCTGGCCAGCCTCCTGGCTGCATTGGCCAGCACGCTGGGCTTGCTGCTGTCCTACCACGCCCAGTTGCCCACCGGGCCGGCCATCGTGCTGAGCGCAGGCGCGATGTACCTGCTGTCCCTGGTCTGCGGCCGACACGACAGCCTGCTGCGCCGCACCCCCGATCTCACCCCTGGAGCTCTTCCATGAAACGCGCCACCGCCCTGCGCGCCCTGGCCGGCCTTCTGGCCGGACCGGCGCTCGCCCCCTTCTCCCGCAGCTGGGCCCAGACCGGCAACGCCCCGGCCGGCCCGCTGCGCGTGGTGGCCAGCTTCTCCATCCTGGCCGACATGGTGCAGCAGGTGGCCGGCCCCCTGGCCGACATCTACACCCTGGTTGTCCGCGGCGGAGACGCCCATGTCTTCGAACCCCGCCCAGCCGATGCCCAGAAGCTCGCCCAGGCCGATCTGGTCGTGCTCAATGGCCTGCACCTGGAGGGCTGGATGGACCGGCTGGTCCAGGCCTCCGGCTTCAAGGGGCGCCTGCTGGTCGCCAGCGAGGGCATCACACCGCGCCTCCTGGACGGTCATCCCGATCCCCATGCCTGGCAGAGCCTGCGCCTGGCCGAGACCTACGTTCGCAACATCCAGGGCGCCCTGAAGGCGGCCCTGCCCCGCCAGGCTGCACGCATCGACCAGCAGGGCAGCCGCTACCTGGCCGACATCCGGGCTCTGGACGGCTGGGTCCGGACGCAGATCGCCACCCTGCCCCCGGCCCAGCGTCGGGCGGTGACCACCCATGATGCCTTCGGCTACTTCGCCGCCGAGTATGGCGTGACCTGGCTGGCCCCGCAGGGCTGGACCACCGCGGAAGAGGTGTCTGCCAAGGATGTCGCCCGTGTGGTGCGCGAGCTGCGCGCGCAGCGGGTGCGGGCCCTCTTCCTGGAGAGCGCTGGCGACCCGCGGCTGATGCAGCAGATCGCGCGGGAGGCCGGTGTGCGCATCGGGGGCGAGCTCTATGCCGACACCCTGTCACCCGTCGGCGGTCCGGCCGACACCTACCTGCATCTGTTCGAGTACAACGTGAAGACGATGCTGCAGGCGATGCGGGGCCACTGACCCCCAGGCCCTGCGCGGCATGAAAAAGGCCGCCCGAAGGCGGCCTGGGTGACAGGATCGGGAGATCCTGTGGGGATCGATCAGTGCACCACGCCCAGGGCGGTCTTCACGCCACCCTTGTAGGTGTACAGCGTCAGGGCGCCGTTCTTGATGTCACCCTTCTCGTCGAAGCTGATCACACCCGTCACGCCCTTGTAGCCCGTGGTCTTGGCCAGCACCGGCAGGTACTTGGCCGGATCCGCCGAGCCCGCCTTCTCCATCGCCGCCACCATCACGTTGGTCGCGTCGTACACGTACGGCGCGTAGATCTGCACGTCCGCGCCGAACTTCTTCTTGAACTTCGCCTTGAAGTCCTCCATCCCCTTGACCGCCGCCTTGTCGTTGGGGTCAATACCACCGGCTTCGGCGCACACCACCTGGTCGTCCGCCATCGTGCCCGCCGACAGCTTGGGCAGCTCGGTCGTGCAGATGCCGTCGCCACCCATGAACTTCGAGCTCAGCCCCAGTTGCTTCATCTGGCGCAGCATCGGGCCGGCCACCGCGTCCATGCCGCCGTAGAAGACAATGTCGGGCTTGGCGCCCTTGATCGAGGTCAGGATGGCGGTGAAGTCCGTGGCCTTGTCGTTGGTGAATTCGCGCTTGACCACCTTGCCGCCCGCAGCCTTCACGCCCTTCTCGAATTCGTCGGCCACGCCCTGGCCGTAGGCCGTGCGGTCGTCGATCACGGCAATCGTCTTGCCCTTGAGCGTGGTCACCGCGTACTTGCCCAGCGTGCCACCCAGGTGCACGTCGTCAGCCACCACGCGGAAGGTGGTCTTGAAGCCCTGACGGGTGTACTTCGGGTTGGTCGCCGACGGCGAGATCTGCGGGATGCCCGCGTCCGAGTAGATCTTCGAGGCCGGGATCGTCGTGCCCGAGTTCAGGTGGCCGATCACGCCGTTGACCTTCTCGTCCACCAGCTTCTGCGCCGCCGCCGTGCCCTGCTTGGGGTCCGCTGCGTCGTCTTCGGCCAGCAGTTCAAACTTGGCCTTCTTGCCGCCGATCATCACGCCCTTGGCGTTCAACTCGTCGATGGCCATGCGCGCACCGTTCTCGTTGTCCTTGCCCAGGTGCGCAATGCCGCCGCTGGTCGGCCCGACGTGACCGATCTTGACCACCAGGTCTTCGGCGTACACCGAGCCGGCCGCCAGTGCCACGGCAGCCGCGACGATCACATTCAGTTTGACTTGCATAGATTCGAATCTCCTCAGAAGGATGAATTGAAATGTCGATGTGAATGGCTCTCGACAAGCGATCAACGATACTCCAAAAAGACCGTTGCGAAACCGATCTGCACACCGGGTTGCCCCGGAGCAAAACATCGTTGCCGAGGGCTTGCGCCCAGCCACGCAATCCGCATGCCAAGGACGGTTCCAAAGTGATGCAGCGCCGGTGCCCGCAGGCACCAGGACGGGTCGGCGGCACGCCGTGCCCAGGGCGTTCAGCCGCCAGCGTGGTGCAGCAGTTCGTGACCGGCGCGCTCGTAGGCCTTCCAGCGCTGACGGCCTGATGCCCGTGCTTCGTCGTCCACGCCGACGATCTCGGCCACCCGATCGAAGCGGGCTATCCAGTCCGGCAGCTCCACGCCGAGGTTGATCACGCTGTCGCAGTCCAACCCCTCGACCGCCTGCTCGACCAGCCACACCGGGGTCAGCTCGCGAACCACCGGTTCGGGGCTCACCCGGGTGTGGACATGGGGCAGGAACTCCAGCTGGGGCTCGCTCCACAGCGCGTGGCTGAGCCGGCGCAGATCCGGCGTCACGCCCAGCACGCAGACGCGTCCACCTTCGCGGACCTTCTTGCGCACCAGACGCTGGGCCAGGGCGATCCTGTCCTGGACCCCCGTCAGAAAAACGATCTGCGCCACGCTGCAGTTCCTGTCGTGCTCAGCGCTTGGCCGCGCGGGAGAGCACGAAGTGGGTCAGCAAACCCACCGGGCGACCCGTGGCGCCCTTGGCCGCACCAGAGCGATAGGCCACGCCGGCGATGTCCAGGTGGGCCCAGGGGTACTGCTTGGTGTAGCGCTGCAGGAACTTGGCGGCCGTGATGGCGCCACCCGCACGGGAACCCACATTGGCCATGTCGGCGAAGTTGCTCTTCAGGCCCTCGTCGTACTCCTCGTCCAGCGGCATGCGCCAGCAGGGGTCCATCGCCTCGGCGGAGGCCGCCAGCAGGTCGGCCGCCAGACCGTCGTCGGCCGCGAACAGGCCGGCATGGTGATGGCCCAGGGCCACCACGCAGGCGCCGGTCAGCGTGGCCACGTCCACCACGGCTGCGGGCTTGTAGCGCTCGGCGTAGGTCAGCGCGTCGCACAGGATCAGGCGGCCTTCGGCGTCGGTGTTCAGGATCTCGATGGTCTGGCCCGACATGCTGGTCACCACGTCACCCGGCTTGGTGGCCGTGCCGCTGGGCATGTTCTCGCAGGTCGGGATGAGCGCCACGACGTTGACCTTGGGCTTGAGCTGAGCGACCGCGCGCATGGTGCCCAGCACGCTGGCGGCACCGCACATGTCGAATTTCATCTCGTCCATGTCGGCACTCGGCTTGAGCGAGATGCCGCCGGTGTCGAAGGTGATGCCCTTGCCCACCAGCACCAGCGGCGCATCCTTCTTGGCGGCGCCGTGGTATTCGATGACGATGAAACGCGGCGGCTCCTCGGAGCCCCGGGTCACCGACAAGAAGGAGCCCATGCCCAGTTTCTCGATGGCCTTGCGGTCCAGCACCTGCACCGTCAGGCCGCCATGAGCGCGCCCGAAATCATCCCTCTCCAACCGGCGTTCTACAACCCCCAGGCCCGCCTGTGCGCGGAATGCCGGGTGCGTCGCTTCGCCCTGTTCGGCGCCCTGGACGAGGCGGCGCTGGAGCACATCCACGGCCAGATCGCCGAGATCCGGCTGGCGCCCGGGGAATCGCTCTACCGCATGCAGCAGGCCGGCCTGGCCGCCTACACGGTGCGCTCGGGCGTGGTGCGGCTGGAACGCACCAACGAGCGTGGCGAACGCCGCATCCTGCGCCTGGCCGGGCGCAGCGACACCGTGGGCATGGAGGCCATGCTGGGCCAGAGCTACGCCGCCGACGCGGTGGCCTGCACCGAGGTGGTGGTCTGCCGCCTGCCGCGCCACCTGCTGGACGAACTGACCCGCGACCAGCCCGTCCTGCTGCGCGACATGATGAAGCGCTGGCAGCGCGCCCTGGACGATGCCGACGAATGGCTGACCGAGCTGTGCACCGGCCCGGCCCGGCGCCGGGTGCTGCGTCTGCTGCTCAAACTCAGCGAATTCGCCGAGCAGGACGAGGAGCCCGTCTGGCTGCCGGCCCGCCAGGAGATGGGTGCCATGCTGGACATGACGGTGGAAACCGCCAGCCGGCTGATCTCCCAGCTCAAGCGCGAGGGCGTGCTGACCGCCCACGGCCAGCGCAGCGCCACCCTGCACATGGACGCCCTGCTGCGCACCCTGCGCGACGAGAACCTGGACGCCGGGGCCTGAGCCGGGCTCAGGCGGCCCGCGCCCGCAGCACCGCCAGCCGGGCCAGCAGCTCGGCCGGGGCCTCGCGCTCGGTGTGGGCGGCGCCCATCAGCACCCAGCCACGGTGGCCATCCAGGGTCAGCAGCTCGCCCTCGTCCACCGCCACCTCGCCGGCCGGGGTCTGGAAGTTCAGCTGGCGCCGCGCCGGGTCGATGTGCAGCGCCGCGCAGCCCACCAGGCAGACCTTGCCCAGCTGCCGCGCCACCACCGCCGCGTGCGAGGTGCGCGCACCCCGCTCGGTCAGCAGGCCCACCGACAACTCCAGCGCGGCGATGTCCGAGGTCTCGGCGTCCTGCCGCACCAGCAGCACCGGCCGGCCCTGGGCCGCCAGGCGGCGAGCGGCCGCCTCGTCCAGCGCCACCTGGCCCACCGCCACGCCGTGGGCCGCGCTCATCGCCTCGGCCAGCGGGGCGCTGCCATCGCCGCCCACCACCCGCTCCACGCTCAGCGTGGCCGGGTCCAGCCCGGCGGTGCGGCGGCGGGCCTCGGCCGCGTCGATCACGCCCTCGTCGCACAGGTCCAGCGCGATGCGGGCCTGGGCCTGCGGTGTGCGCTTGCCGCTGCGGGTCTGCAGCAGCCAGAGCTGGCCGTTCTCGACGGTGAACTCGAAGTCCTGCATGTCGCCCAGCGCCCGCTCCACCTGGCGGGTGGCGGCCAGCAGCTGGTCCCACACCCGCGGCGCCACCGCCGCCAGCTGGGCATGGCCCTGGGCGCTGCGGCGGCCGGAGACCACGTCCTCGCCCTGGGCGTTGAAGAGAAAGTCCACCCAGGGCTGGGGCTCGCCGGTGCTGGGGTGGCGGGTGAAACCCACGCCCGCGCCGGAGGTGCCGCCGGCATTGCCGAAGACCATGCGCTGCACCGTCACCGCGGTGCCCAGGCTGTCGGGCAGGTCCTTGAGGCGGCGGTAGTCCCGGGCTTTGGGCGCCTGCCAGCTGGCCAGCACCGCGCCGATGGCGGCCTGCAGCTGGGCCCGCGGGTCCTGCGGAAAGGGCTGGCCGGCCGCGCGGCGCACGCTGGCCAGGTGGGCGCGGGTCAGCGCCCGCAGCTCGGCGAAGTCCAGCTCGCGCTCATCGCGCCCGCCTGTGGCGGCCTGCAGATCGGCCTCGAAGACGGCCGCGGGCACGCCCAGCACCGTCTCGCCGAAGCCGGCCACCAGGCGGCGGTAGGCGTCCCACACCAGGCGCGGGTTGCCGGTCAGGCGCAGCAGGCCGGGCACGGTGGCGTCGCACAGGCCGATGTTGAGCAGCGTCTCCATCATGCCGGGCATGGACACCGGCGCGCCCGAGCGCACCGACAGCAGCAGGGGCCGCCGGTCGTCGCCGAAGCAGGCGCCGCTGGCCTGCTCCAGCGCGGCCAGGGCCGGCTGCCAGACGGCGGGCCCGGGCGGCTGCGGCGCCGCACACCAGGCCGTGCCCAACACGAAGGCCGGCGGCACCGGCAGGCCCAGCGCCGCCATGCGGGCCAGGTTGAGGGCCTTGTTGCCCAGCTGTTCGGGGCCGGGCAGCGGGGTGTCGGCCGGGGGCTGGCCGCAGCCGATGAGCCAGGGGGCGTGGGGGTCGAAGTCGGGCATGGTCGGTGGGAACAGGTCAGGCATTGCCCGGGTCCAGGCGCTGGAAGACGCGCTCGCGCAGGCCGTAACCCAGCGCCAGCAGGGCGTCGCTGGCCAGCTCCAGCGCGGCGGCCAGTTCGTTGCCCAGGGTCAGGGCCACCGGGTCGGGGTCGCTGCGGGCGGCCTGGGCCAGGGCCCGGCGGGCGGTGCGCAGCAGCTCGTCGGCATGGCGCTCGGCCTGCAGCACCCGCCAGGAGGCCCCCAGGAATTCGTCGCGGTCGGCCGCGTCGCTGCGCTGGCCCAGGGTGGTGGCCACGGTCAGGGCCTTGAGATGGTCCTGCACGGCCCCCAGCACGCAGTCGGCCAGGGCCTGCAGGGCCTCGCGCACGGCGGCCGGCGCGCTGCCGGCCTGCTCGGCCCGCAGGCCCAGCACGAAGCAGGCCTCCTCCAGCGCATCGGCCACGTCGTCGCTCTGCTCCAGCAGGCGCAGCAGCGGCTGCCACTGCGGGTAGCGCTCGGCCTGGCTGCGGGCGCGCATCACCAGGTGGTCGGCCTGGCGTTCCCAGGTCTTGGCGCGGGCGGCCAGGTGGGCGGCGGCCGCGGCGTCGCGGTCGTGCCCATGCGCCAGGGCGTCGCGCAGGCCCTGGGCCATGGCGTGGCACAGGCCGGCATGCTCGGCCAGGTCCTCGAAGCCGCCGTGGCGCCCCTGCAGGCGCTGAGCCAGCAGGGTGCGCACCTGGTCGGCCACCAGGGCCGGCGGCTGGGCCTGTTCCCGGGCGCGGTCGGCCAGGGCCAGGGCCTCGACCAGAAAGGCCGCGGCGGCGTCCTCGCCCATCACCTCGTCCAGGCGGTCGCCCAGGCGGAAGGCACTGGGGCCCTGGGCGGCCATGGCGTTCCAGATCAGGCGCTCGCCGCCCAGCGTGAGCCAGGCCAGGTGGCCCACGCGCTGGCGCGCGGTGGCGTCCAGCACCGCCACCGCGGCGGCCTTGTCGACAAAGGGCAGCAGGCGCTTGCGGGCCCGGTTCCAGTCGATCAGGAAGACGATGCGCTCGCCGATGCCCTCGAGCATCTGGCGCAGCGCCGCCTCGTCGGCCGGCGCGAAGCGGGCGCTGCCCACGTGGTAGGCCTCGCCGGCGTTCAGGCCCGGGGTCTGGCGGCTCTGGGTGGGGCCCCACTGCGCGCCCACCTCGGCCAAGAGGCGCTGGAAGAAGGCGAAGCGCTGGCGGTGCAGGTCGGAGTAGGTCAGGCTGATGCTGGGCGCGGCGCCGCCGGTGTCCACCTGCAGCACGATGACATGGGCGTCGTTGGTGCCGATGTCGTTCTGGATCATCAGGCGCGCGCCCTCGCGGGTGGCGGCGGTGTCCAGGCCCGGGTGCTCGCCCTTGAGCGCGCGGGTGCGCTCCAGCCCGCGCATGAAGGCTTCGATGCGCGGCCGGTCGCTGCCATCGGTGGCCAGGTCCCAGGCATGGGCACCGGCCACGTTGTCGCTGGCCAGGCGGGCAGCCAAGCGGTTGAGCGCCTTGTGCAGGTCCATCACCAGGCGGTGCAGGCTGTCGCCGACCTCGGGCTGGCCACTGGTCAGCGCGCGCAGCAGGGCCTCGTCCAGCAGGGACGTCCCCGCGGCCAGGGCCTGCAGCCGCGCCTGCCAGCCGCCCACGCGCTCGGCCAGGGCCGGGTCGGCATCGGCCTGGGCCAGCAGCGGGCGCGCCATCACGCCCAGGTCCTCGCGCAGCTGCGCCGCCAGCCGGGGCAGCTCGGGCAGGCGCACTGCCTCGCCCTCCAGCGCGGCGGTGGCCGGCAGGTCGTGCAGCCACTCGGCCTCCTCGCGCACGCCGATGCCGGCGGCGGCGATCTCGCGGGCCAGATCCAGCAAAGCCTGGTGGGGCGCGTGGGCATGGGCGGCCGCGGCCTGCAACACGCTGAGGTAGAGCTTGAGCCGGTCGTTGGCGCACAGCGCGGCCCGCAGCCGGGCCGGCTGCAGCAGCGAGGACCAGCCTGGCGCCGAGGCGCCCAGTTGGTGGACGGCTTCATCCTTGTTCATCACGGACTCCCGGAAACGGTCGCGCGCAGTCTTGGCGGCGGCCGTGACGCGCCGGTGACAGGGCGCAGTCCGCCCGGGCAGGCCCACCACTGCTTGACATGAATCAATC
>NZ_BADL01000627.1 GCF_000333615.1 Ideonella sp. B508-1
TTGCCCGTCGGACGCATCCACGCCAACGACCACGCGGTGCCCAAACTCGAAGGCGTTGGGCGTCTGGTCCGGCTGCGGGTCGAAGTCCCACCACACTGGGGCTTGGCCTCCAAACGGCGTGAGTG
>NZ_BADL01000626.1 GCF_000333615.1 Ideonella sp. B508-1
AAGAGGCATCAAAATGGTTGACCTCATTGACTCCACAATGCCTGCGGCGCTATCACGAGAAAATAAGCCCTCTCAAAACACCTGATCAGCACGCCAACGAAGTTCTTCAGCTGTACCGCGAAGTTCAATCCAGCGCAAAATCAGCATGACCCCCGCCAGGTACCTCAGGGTAGTTTCCGCAATATTCGCCATTCGCAATAAGATCCTGAATTCCATCGCAAAAATCATCTGCAGAAGAACCATAACAGTTGACTATCGAGGATTGCGCATTTACTTCCCTCGAGAAATAAACATAGGAAATAATTTCTCCGCCGGGCGAGGTCTGTGGCTTGAATCCGTCAACGGCAAAGGGCGCATAGAAATAGGGAACAATGTGAACTTCTCGGACGATGTGCACATCGGCAGCGCAAACTTTATCGCGATCGGTTCTGGCGTTTTGATGGGCAGTGGAGTTTTGGTGTCCGATCACTCTCATGGAGCCCCCAATACCGCAGGCGGCAACGGGTGGGAACTCCCACCCAATCAGAGAGAAATTATCTCAAAAGGCAAGATTGAGATAAAGGATAATGTATGGCTTGGGAATGGTGTCTGCGTGCTGGCCAACGTCAGCATCGGAGAGGGCGCCATCGTTGGAGCCAATTCTGTCGTACTGAGCGACATTCCACCTAGGACAATATGGGCCGGAATACCCGCCCATCAAATCTGGCCCAAGCCTATTCAATAAATACACATCATGAGAAACTGCATCGTCACCATCGTATCTGCAAACTATTTGGCATACGCCAGAACACTCGCGGAATCGTTAAGGGAACATGCCCCGGAAAGCGAGTTCCGGTTGCTTGTGGTGGACCGACCCACAGAGGAAATCAAGCGAGCCGTCACAAGGAGCGGCATCCAAGCTCAGTATGCACAAGACTTAGGGATACCCGATTTCGAGCATCTCGCTTTTAAATATCAACTGGTTGAATTCAACACAGCGCTGAAGCCGACATTTCTCAAGTCAATCTTTAGCGAAGGTTTCGACTCAGTTATTTATCTAGACCCAGATATTAAGGTTTTCTCTGCATTGTCACCGGTATTGAACGCATTGAGTTCATCGGACATTGTACTGACCCCACACTCAACTCGCCCCGTGCTGGATGGACTGCGGCCATCGGATATTGACTACATGAGAACGGGAGCATACAACCTAGGTTTTATTGCTTTACGCCGCAGCAGTAATACTGATGAGATGCTGGATTGGTGGGAATCCCGATGCCTTTCTTTTGGCTTCAATGATGTCCCCTTTGGGACTTTTGTCGATCAAAAGTGGATCGATTTAGTCCCAGCATTCTTTGATAAGGTTTGTATCCTAAAGCATCCCGGCTGCAATATTGCTTACTGGAACTTGCACGAAAGAACACTCTCACAGGGCAAAGACGCAATTCTCGTTAACGACCAGCCTCTCTGTTTCTTCCATTTTAGCGGGGTAAAGGCGAGCAAGCCCGATGTACTCTCTAGGCATCAAACTCGGCACTCGATTGAACGAGGATCCATTTTGGAAGCACTGGTGTCCAATTACTGCAAGGATCTGCTCCGACTTGAACACGAATCCTTCTCAAAAATAGAATACACCTATGGAAGGTTCGACGATGGGACTCCCATCTCGGTGCTCGCGCGCCGCGCCGCGACTTTCTCAAAAGAGGCCGAAGAAAGCCCCTTCTCACAGCGTGCAGATTTCTTTAAAAAGTTAGCCAAAGCCGGAATTATCAAGAAAAACCAAACTGCATCAGCGGAATCCAACACATTGAACTTTAACCAATTTGACTCCAGGGTGAAGATGGTTAACTCGATGATACGCTGGGCTGCGAAATTGATCACCCCAGAGAGAACCTTCACCCTCTTTAGGTATTTCTCCCTGGTTGGCAGAGAAGCCAATCTCTCAAGAGTCATTCTGGACGAGCCATTTGAGTTTGAACAAACTCCAACCAGCAATCGTCCGCTTCTCATTCATAACAGAAATAGACCAACCAACCAGTAAAGCAAGCATATCGGCGGGCGCAATGAAAATGGAAAAAGCCAGAAACTTGCACTACAGTAAGGTATATTTATGCGCCCTATTTATAGTACTTTATGCTTCCACACTGATTGACGAACCAAACATACTGGTTGGGACATTTCGCCTAAAGATTGCTTACGCCACCTTCCCGATCCTTGCCTTACTATTGGCACCAATCAATCCAAGATTACCAAAGGCAGCAATAGTTTATTCACTGGTTTTTTTGTCAGCCTTGATGCCTTCAATGGCATTTACACACAACAGAGCAGGCAGCATCGCTTTTTTGGTTGGCGCGATAATAACCATTGGCATAACACTGTACTTTTCATATTTATCGAGCCAACTCGGAACAGAGCGAGTCACTAAACTATTCATCTACTTTTATAGATTTTCCATCATAGTCGCAGCACTACTATTCATCACCGGAATTCACGAGCGCGCGCGATTTACACTGTACGAGCCATCTTATTTCGCCATAGCCTTGATTCCATATATATCCATTACACTAATAAGGATATATTCAAAGCGAGATTTTCCAGCAGTCGATACAGCCATGGTGCTGACCGCATTGATCACCACGTCGTCTGCATCTTTATTTATCTGGATTTTGCTCTGCTTGGCTTTGGTTTGGTGGAGGAAAAGTCAAGCAAAATTGAAAACGGGACTGATTTCATTCGGAATCGCCCTGCTCAGCCTCAGTTTATTGGTTAATTTCAATGACAGAGCCAAGGCGGCCTACAACATTGTGGCCAATGGCGGAGAGGCGCTCGCCTTGGCCATCAACGTCGGAGGAAATCGACTTCAAAGAATACTTGTCACGCTCGATGTGACACAGAAATTTCCTCTCGTGGGCGTCGGGATGAATGCGATGACATCCTACGCCGCACAGTATCTCGACAACTCAGACTATGAGCTGGATGGAATGTCTGCTTCAGACTTTGACTTGAACGAAGTTTCAAAGGCTGTGAACACCTACCTGGACATTGCATCAGAGACGGGCTTGATCGGCCTCTGCGGCTATCTTTGTTTCCTGCTCTACATATATAGAAGGAAGGGGCACTCTTTAGAATTCGAGGCGTTCCATATCGCATTCGTTGCGACGAGCATCGCGCTCATGGCCGAGTCGAGCTATTTACGAGCTTATGTCTGGTCGCTATACGGGGTAATTGTGGGCCTCTCCTCTTACGAGAATTCAAGATTCACCGATACCCCAGCAAAAGATAGCGTACCACTAGGCACTTAATTCAGCGGAATGCGCATTTTATTTATCAAACTCGGCGCCATCGGAGACGTGACCCAGGCAGCAGCAGCCGTGCTGCATTTCCGCGCTCGACACCCCGGCGCTGAAATCACCTGGGTGGTGGGCAAGGCCATCGCGCCCCTGCTGAACCGGTTCGGCGTGGCAGACCATGTCCACGCGCTGGATGAGTCTGAGATTCTTTCCGGCTCGCTGCCCTCCCGCCTGCGCGCGCTGGCTCGCCACGCGCTGGCGTTGCGGGGCTTGTCTCCCCGTTTCGACCTGGTCGTCACAGCCTATGGCGATTGGCGCTATCGTCTGCTCACGGGTCTCGTGCGGGCAAGCCGCTTCCGGCATTACGACCGGCGAGCCATTCGCCGTCCCTCTCCCCTGCAACATCGCAACCGGGTGTTCGAGTACATCCGATTGCTTGAAGACGAAGGCGAGCGACACGCGGACATCAGCGCGCTCATGCAGGCGCTGGGCGAGCGCTTTCTCGCACATCGTTCGGCCGACCTGCCTCCGATGGCCACTGTCCCGAAGCACGTGGTTCTGGCCCCAGGGGGCGCGCGCAACTTGCTGCGTTCGGATGCCTTGCGTCGATGGCCCTTGCACCATTACGTGAAGCTGGCAGAGGCGCTCGTGGAGGCCGGTGTTCCCATCACACTGGCCGGTGGACCTGCGGATGACTGGGTGTGCCCGGCATTTGCGCATTTGCCGGTGCGCAATCTGGTCGGACAGACCGATTTGACGGGCATGGTGGAATTGCTGAGCCAGGCTACGGTGGTCGTCACCCATGACAGCGGCCCGCTGCATCTGGCCACCATCACCCGCGCCGGTTTGGTCGCCCTGTTCGGTCCGACACCGGCCAATGCCTGCATCCCGCTTGGTCGACCCAAGACGATCGTGCACGAGCCCGGGAACAGGGTCTGCTGCAGCCCTTGCTACGACGGGCGAGACTACGCCGATTGCCAGCAAGCACTGTGCATGGAGGCATCCACGGTGGAGGCTGTCACGCAGTCTGTGCTCGCCTTGCTGAGCACTCCAGCCGCAGCGGCCACCGAAGCCTCATGACCCAGCCCAGCCCGCATAGCCAAGTGGCCTCTGCCCCTCGCTCCGACGGCTCAAGCGAGCGCGGCAGTGGACTGATGCGCCGGCTCGACCGCTGGGTCGGCATTCCACTGTGTTTTCTCCTAGGCCTGTTCTGCAGCCGCCGCCAGCAGGCGCCCGCGCAGCCTCAGCGCATTGGGGTTCTGATCTTCGGCGCCATCGGCGATGCGCTGCTGGCCTCAGCCATCTTGGCGGGACAAAAGCAGCGGCATCCGAAAGCCAAGGTTTATCTCATCCTGTCTGACAGCAACAAGGGGGTCGCGCAACTGTTGAAGTCGTTCGACGACCATCTGGTCATTCCGGTCAGCCGCCCGTGGCAAGCCGTCCGGCGGCTCAGGGCACTGCAGCTGGACGTGCTGATCGACACCACCCAATGGGCCCGCATCTCGGCTGTGGTGTCATTCTTCTCAGGCGCAAGCTTGACGGTGGGTTTCTCAACGCCAGGCCAGTATCGCGCCGCGCCCTACGGCAAAGTAGTGGCCCACTCGAACGCACGGCACGAACTGGAGAACTTCCAGGCCCTGTGCGAAGCCGCGGATGGCGCCATCGCGCAGCCGGCTCTGGCCCCCCCTCCCCCATTCGACCCCGAGCAACATGGATTGCACGAGCCCTTCGTCGTGCTGCACCCCTGGGCGGCCGGCACGCGCTGCGAGTTGCGGGAATGGCCAGACACCCACTGGCAGGCCCTGGCGCAGCAACTGAAGCAGGCCGGCTACAAGCTGTGCATCACAGGTGCCAGAAGCGACATGGCCGCCGCTGCGCGACTGCAGGCGCTCCTGCCAGACGGGCCGGGCACCGTCTCGCTGGCAGGCCAGTTGACGCTGCCGGCGCTGGCAGGTTGCCTCCAGATGGCCGCCGCGGTGGTGTCGGTCAACACAGGGGTCATGCACCTGGCCGCATTGCTGGGTTGCCGGGTCGTTTCGTTGAACGGCCCCACCAACGCTGTCCGCTGGGGCGGGGTGGGACCGCGCAGCTACAATCTTGACGTCCCGCCATCCGAGGGCGGCGCTTTCCTGAATCTGGGCTTCGAATACCCCAAAGGGTGTGAGTCGATCATGCACAAGATCTCGCCGGAGAGCGTCGTCCGGCAGCTTGCGGCGGCCGGACTGAACGTCGCGCCCACCGCCGTGTCAGCGAATCAGACAACTCAACGGTAACTCGACAGCATGGATTCACTTTTCCTCAGGAACATCGCCGACCATCTTTCAGTGATGGAGCAGATCAAAGCGCTCGATTCGGCGGTGCAGTCGGCCGTCGACCAGATCGCTCAATCCATGCGCGGCGGTGGCAAGGTCATGTTCTGCGGGAACGGCGGTTCCGCAGCCGACTCCCAGCATCTGGCAGCCGAGTTCACCGGACGTTTCATCGAAGACCGTCGGCCGCTGGCCGCACTGGCGCTGTCGACGGACACCTCTGCCCTCACCTGCATTGGCAACGACTACAGTTTTGACGACGTGTTCTCCAGGCAGGTGATCGGCCTGGGCCGACCGGGCGATTGTCTGGTGGGTATCTCGACATCGGGCAACTCGCGCAACGTGCTCAAGGCCGTGGAGGCCGCCCGCGCCATGGGGATCACCTGCATTGGGCTGCTGGGGCGGGATGGCGGAGCACTGCGGCAATGCTGCGATCTGTCCATCGTCGTGCCATCCAAGGTCACAGCACGCATTCAGGAAGCCCACATCCTGATCGGCCACACGCTGTGCGGCGGGGTGGAGATCGCCCTCGGTCTGGCTGCCTGAACGTGGCTTCAAGTTCCCACGCACACGACGAAGTCATGTCATTCAATCCTGATCTCGACCGCCTGACGCGCGGCAAGGTTCTCGTCGTCGGCGACGTCATGCTGGACAGCTACTGGCATGGCCCGACCTCCCGCATTTCGCCGGAAGCGCCGGTTCCGGTGGTGCGCATTGACCACGAGGACATGCGACTGGGCGGTGCCGCCAACGTGTCGCGCAATGTGACGGCATTGGGCGCCCGCAGCGGCTTGATTGCCCCGGTAGGTCGAGACGCAACCGCCGACCGCATGGGCGAATTGCTGCGCGCAGCCGGCATTGACAACCATCTGGTCGCACTGGATGGTTACAAGACCACCACCAAGCTGCGCATCATCTCGCGCAACCAGCAACTCATCCGCATCGACTTCGAGGTTCCTTTGGCGGCCGAGGAGGCCACCCACATCGGAACGCGCTTTGCCGATCAGGTCGAGCGACACGATGTGGTGGTGCTGTCGGACTACGCCAAAGGCGCGCTGGCTTCGTCGCCAGAGTTGATCGCGACGGCCCGCCGGCACGACAAGCCCGTGGTGATCGACCCCAAGGGCAGCGATTTCACGAAGTACCGGGGCGCCACGGTGCTGACGCCCAATCTGTCGGAGTTCGAGGCCATCGTCGGGCACTGCACATCCGAGGAAGAGATCGTCGCCAAGGGTGAACGGCTGCGCGAGTCGCTGGGGCTGGCGGCACTGCTGGTCACCCGCAGTGAACGCGGCATGACGCTGCTGACAGCACACGGCACGCCGGTTCACATGCCCACGCGTGCCCGCGAGGTTTTCGATGTCACGGGTGCAGGGGACACGGTGGTCGCCACGCTGGCCGCGGCACTCGCCAGCAACTGCACGATGCTGGATGCCGTTCACCTGGCCAACACAGCCGCCGGCATCGTCGTCGGCAAGTTTGGCACGGCAACGGCCAGTGCAGCAGAGCTGCAGGACGCCTTGCGTGCCGAGCAACCCTTGCCCAATTTGCCGCCGCGTGGCGCCATCGCCCGCGCAGATCTGGGTGGACTGCTGGCCCTGCTGCGCAGCCACGGCGAGCGCGTGGTCATGACCAATGGCTGCTTCGACATCCTTCACCCCGGCCATGTCGCCTATCTGGAAGAAGCCAAAGCCCTGGGCCATCGGCTCATCGTGGCGGTCAATGCCGACGAATCGGTGCGTCGCCTGAAGGGCCCCAGCAGGCCCATCAACACGCTGGCAAGCCGCATGAAGATGCTGGCAGCTTTGGCCTGCGTAGACTGGGTGGTGGCGTTTTCAGAAGACACGCCTGCACAGCTCTATCAAGAAGCGACGCCTGACGTGCTCGTCAAGGGCGGGGACTACACCCCGGAGCAGGTGGCAGGCGCAGATGCCGTATTGGCGCGCGGCGGCGAAGTGAGAATTCTCAAGTTCCTCGACGGCCATTCGACTTCTGCCATCGTCACCAAGATTTTGCAGGGTTGAAGCCCGATGGCCTGATGGCCTTGCGCGCGCGCCGGGACTGCTCAACTCAGGTGCCGAAGAGCCGATGACAATCATCGGCCTTCGGCAAGTCCCTCATGCACACGCGAGCTTTTGCCGCAGGAACACTCACATGAATGCACAGCGGTTTTGGATCCTGGCGGCCCTGCTCATCGCAGCAGGAGATGCGTCAGCTTACATCGACCCCAACACCGGTGGGTTTCTTTACCAATTATTTCTACCCGTCATTCTTTCCATCGCGGTCTTGAGGCGACATATCCAGGCCCTTCTCAAGGAGTTCCTGCAGAAGATCCGAAATTTTTTCCGGCGGAAATGAAATGCCTGCTGCCGACCCGCCGACCAAGACCGCCTGGCATCGCTGGCCCAGCCTGAGCATTGCCCACGCATGCCTTTGCATTGCGTTTCCGCTGGAAGCGCTACCGAATATCCGTTCGCTGCTGATGACGGCCACTTGGCCCAAGGGTGCCGTCATCCTGGCTGAACTGGGTTTGCTCTTCGGCATCCTGGCATTGCTGTTGATGGCGGTCAGTGCTGTACTGTCGCTTGCTTTGAGTGCCATCCCATCCAAGGCGGCGCAGCGCATCGGACTGATGCTTCCCCGGTTGATCAGCCGCATCGTGATTGGACTGGCCCTTGTTCAAGCACTCAAGATGTGGCTCTACGACTTGGGCTTCAAGAAGTGGCTGCATGAATGGCTGGGGAAGGACTCGGTCAATTCACTGCTTGGCCATGCCAACCCGGCGGCTGTCGCGGCGGTCCTCGTTCTGACCATCCTGATGGTGGCCGAGTGGCGGCGCAGCAAGAAGGACGGTGCTGACGCGAATGCATGCGCGGCGGCGCTCCCGCGCGGCATGCAGATTCAACTGGGGGTGATGACCATCGCCCTGGTGGCATGCTGGGCCATCCTGCGCCCTCTGCATCCGCCTGAAGACAACCGTCCGCCTCGCCAGGAGTCGGCCCCCTCCGCCGCGCGCTCTGGCCACCCTGATGTCGTTCTGATCACGATCGACACCTTCTCGGCTCGCCACGCCTCGCTCTACGGCTATCCACGAGACACCACCCCCAGCCTCGTCCAGTTGGCCCAGGGTGCGGACACCTTCACCCACTTCTTCTCGAATTCGAACTTCACGACCGTGAGCGTGGCTTCCATCCTGAGCGGCCAACGCCCCTGGCGTCACCGGACCTTTCAGTTGCTGGCCAATCAGCCGGAGGCCAGCGCACAGCGCTCCATGTTGGCGGCCTTTCATGCGGCGGGCTACAGGACCCTGGCCGTATCGTCCAATCCGTGGGCATCGCCAGAGCATCAGACCCAGCGCCCCTATGTGGATGTGTCTCAGGCCGTCCCCAGTTGGGAGGGCGCGTGCCATTGGGACCTCAACACCTGGCTGGAGAACTGGATTGCGCCACAGACACGGGAAATCGTGAATGCCGACTCATTCTGGAAACTGGCCAAGACCCGCCTCATCGCGCAAGGTATTCGGTCGGGTCAGTGCCCGGTGTCGGGCCACCCTGCTCCCGGCGCCGGCTTCGAAATCGCCCGAAAGCTCCTGGACGAGACGCCTGCCAGTCAGGCCAGTTTCCTCTGGGTTCATCTGAGCCCCCCCCATGACCCCTACGCGGCACCGCCCCCCTTCGTGGGGCTCTTTGATCCGCGGCCCACAGCCCGCACGATGGCCGATTCGTCGCCTGTCTATCACTATCTGACGGCTGCTGACGCCGCCCGGCAAAAGGACCGCCTGGAAGGGCGGTACGACGAAGCGATCCGATTCATCGATCACCATGTCGGTGAGTTCCTCCAGTGGCTCAAGGACAGCGGTCGGTTCGACAACAGCATCATCGTCATCACCGCGGACCATGGTGAGAGCTTCAACCATGACTATGGCGGGCACGGAGGACCGGAACTTCTGGATGAAATCATCCGGATCCCTCTGGTGATCAAGAAGCCCCAACAGCGCAACGCGAGCGTCATTGACACGAACGGAGAGCAGGCCGATCTGCTCCCCACCCTGGCAACCCTGGCGGGTATTTCGCGTCCAGCCAGCCAGCGTCAGGAAGATGAAGGTCAGGACCTCTACCAACGCCAGCCGGATGCCCCTGTTTTCACGATGAACTTCGAGCAGCAGCGGGCTGACGGCCCTTGGACCACAGGCGACGTCGCCATGATTCTGGGCGATTGGAAGTATGTTGCTGCAATCGGTGCCGCCAGTCCGGCGACGCCGCAGCTTCAGCGTGAACGGCTGTTCAGAATCGACGAGGACCCCAACGACCTGAACGATCTGGCCGCCTCGGCCCCTGCACAGCTGGCCACCATGCGTGCGGCCACTCAGGACCAGTTGAAGCGGCACAATGCCCACCCCTGAAGAAGCACAGGCGGGGCCACAGCGCATGGGGCCATTGGCGCCAGCACTGGTGCAGTGGTTGCGCAGACACCCAGGCCAGCCATTGCGCCCGCGGCGCGCCATGCTCTGGTACCGCTGGAGCCAATGGTTCTTCAATTACCAGCTGAAGATGCAACGGGGGCTGCTGAAGCCCCAGCCACTCCAAATCGACCCGGCCTTTGTGCTGGGCCCGTGGAGATCAGGCACCACCTACCTCCACGAACTGCTCTCGGCCAGCTCGGCATTCACCTGCCCACGCACCTGGCAATGCATGGCCCCGGCCAGCTTCGGCATCACGGGTGCCCCCCGGATCAATCGATCTCAATCGCGTCCGATGGACAGCTTCGTCGTCAGTGCAGACAGTCCCCAGGAAGACGAACTTGCCCTGCTTCAACTGGGTCTCCCCAGTCTGTACCGAGCTTGGCTGGACCCTTCTCGAATCGGCGAGCTGTCCGGCCTGCTTGACAGCGAGTCCGAGGCTCTCGATTGGGCCGCCTATCAACCATGGCTGGACTTTCTCGGGCAGGTCGCAGCGCTGGATGGGGCGGGCAGCAAGCAACTGCTGCTCAAGTCACCGAACCACACCTTCCGCGCCGTCGCCTTGCTCAATCGGTTTCAGCGCAGCCCTTGCGTCTGGATCCACCGTTCACCCGAGCAGATTCTTCGGTCCAATCAGCGCATGTGGCACGCCATGTGCCGGCATTACGGCTTGGCCCTGCTCAGGGACGCCGATCTGGACCAGTTTCTCTTGAAGGCGCTTCAGCGAAGCGCTGACGTCCTGAACCGACTGAGCAGCACGCTGCCCAGAGACCGTTTCGTGGTCTTGGAACTGAGGGCACTGCGCCAGTCCCCCGTGGAATGCACCCGCGCCATCATGCAGCGCTGGGGGCGTGAATGGACGCCCGCCGCCGAACAAGCGGTTTCACTCGTCGCCCAATGCCACGTTGCACGGCAAGGGCAATCAGACACCGAGGTGAGCGACATCACCTGGGCGGACACCGCCATGGAAGCGCTGCGCAATGCGCAGCAAAGAAGTTTACTCAGCCACGGGCTGGAGCGTCCGCCATCCTGAATTCGGAGACGAGTCTGCTCAAGGTCTGGCGCACCGTGTCATCCCGCCACGCCGTTGGCTGCTGAAAAACCAGCAGATCTTCCTGCAGCCAAGCCATGGTGCGGTCCGACGCCTCGGAGAGCTTGGCGAGCCGCAAACGCGGAATGCGCGTGGGCATGGTCGCATCCGCATCTGCCAACAACTCCTCGAACAGCTTCTCCCCCGGCCTCAAGCCGGTGAAGACGATCGGGATCTCCTGCTCGGTCTTGCCTGCCAATCGGATCATGGTCCTGGCCAGGTCGACGATCTTCACCGGCTCGCCCATGTCCAGCACCAGCACCTGGCCGCTCTCACCAATGGCCGCGGCCTGCAGCACCAGGCGAGCCGCCTCCGGGATGGTCATGAAGTAGCGGATGATCTCCGGGTGGGTCACGGTGATCGGCCCGCCGCGGGCGATCTGTTCCTTGAACTTCGGAATCACGCTGCCACTGCTACCCAGCACATTGCCGAAGCGCACGGCCATGAAGCGGGTGCCATGGTGTTCAGCCGCCATGGCCGAGATGACCAGCTCCGCGGCCCGTTTGGTGGCCCCCATCACGTTGGTGGGGTTCACCGCCTTGTCGGTGCTGATCAGTACGAAGCGCTCGGCCCCCGCCTCGGCGGCGGCCAGCGCGGCGTGGTAGGTGCCCAGGGTGTTGTTGCGCAGCGCGGCCCAGGCGTTGTCCACCTCCATCAGCGGCACATGCTTGTAGGCCGCCGCGTGGAAGACCACCTGCGGCTGCGTGCGCTGGAAGATGGCGCGCAGGCCCTCCAGGTCCTTCACGTCGCCGATGAGCTTGACCACCTCCAGCTGG
>NZ_BADL01000625.1 GCF_000333615.1 Ideonella sp. B508-1
ATCTCGGTGTTCTCGACGGTGAGGATCACATCCCCTTCACGCAGGCCCGATTTGGCGGATGGGCCTTCGGCCTTGATCACCTGGACACCACTCTTCAGCCGCAGGTCCCGTTTCTGGGCATCGCTGAGGTCGTCCACCGTCAGACCCAGGACATTGCGTGCCGGCGCAGGGGCCTCGGCGTCCTTGCCCGCCGGCTTGTCGGCCTCGAACTCGCCCACGGTGACCGTCATGTCCTTGTACGCCCCCCGGCGGAAGACCTGGAGACTGACCTTGGTGCCCGGCTTGATGGCGCTGACACCACGTTGCAGGTCCGATGCCTTGTCCAGAGGCTTGCCATCGAGCTTGACGATGATGTCGCCCGCTTCCAGACCCGCTTTCTCGGCCGGCGACGCCGGCTCCACCGCGCGCACCATGGCGCCCTGGGGCTTGCCCAGACCGATCGATTCGGCCACCTCGCGGGTGACCTCGGCGATCATGACCCCGATGCGTCCGCGCACCACCCGGCCGCTGGTGCGCAGCTGATCGGCCACGCGCATCGCCTCGTCGATGGGGATCGAGAACGAAATGCCCGCATAGCCTCCCGAGGGGCTGTAGATCTGCGAGTTGATGCCCACCACCTCGCCGCGCATGTTGATCAGCGGACCGCCGGAGTTGCCCGGGTTGATGGCCACATCGGTCTGAATGAAGGGCAACAGTTCACCGGTGTCGCGCTGCTTGGCACTGACGATGCCCGCGGTCACGGTGTTCTCGAAGTTGAAGGGCGAGCCGATGGCGATCACCCATTCACCCACCTTGAGCTTGCCCACGTCCCCGATCTTCACGGTCGGCAGATTGGTGGCCTCGATCTTCACCAGCGCCACGTCGGAACGCTTGTCCGCCCCCACCAGCTTGGCCTTGAACTCGCGCTTGTCCGGCAGGGTGACCGTCAGCTCATCCGCACCGGTCACCACATGGGCGTTGGTCATGATGAGGCCATCGGCGCTCAGGATGAACCCGGAACCCACGCCACGCCGGGTGGGCTCATCGTCATCGGACTCGTCGTTGTCGTCCCCGCGGGGAGCAACACGCGGCAGAGGAATGCCGAAGCGGCGGAACAGTTCCTCCATGCCCGGGTCGATCTGGGCACTGCGCGGATCCACATGCACCTTCTCTTCGGTGCGGATGTTCACGACGGCGGGGCCCACCTGCTCCACCAGGTCGGTGAAGTCGGGCAGCATCCGCGCCGCAGGCTCGGCGGCCAGGGTCGGCGCAGCCGTCAGCCAGGCCACCAGGCCCAGGACGACGGCCCCCATGGAACGGCGCCAGCGGGTGTGTCCGCCAGCCAATGCCAGAACTTGCATGCATTCTCCTCTCTGCATGATGGGCCACATGGCCCCGTTGGTCTTGTGTTGCTCTTGTGCGCCCCGGGGTCAGCCCCGCGTGGCTCAGCGCTTGTGTTCCAGCGCGCCGGCAAATCGACGCAAGGTGTCCGGGGGAACGTCCCCCATGATGGTCACCCAATAGTCGTCACGTCGCCCCATGAGCGTGTGTGTCGCACCGATGGTGACGCTGACCTCCCCCTGATGGCGGGAGGGCTGATAGGGTTCGATGAACAGGGAGACATGGGTGAGGCCATCGGAGTAGATGGCCTGCAGCACGGTGGGCGCACCTGGCGTGCCCATCGGATCCAGGCTGCGCTTGGCGCAATGCACCTCGCGGAAGCCGGGAGGCAGGCTGGTCATGTTCCACCCCTCACTCTCCAGCGTGGCGGGCTGGACGGTCGGGCGCAACACGCGGTAGCCATCGAGCTTGCGCATGGCCGCCGCCACCACTTCGGGCTGCGGCTTCACGCCGATGGACAACTCCGAGAACGCGGCCGATTCCAGTGGTTGACCGTTGAGCCCCAGCACCTCGGAGCGCAGCAGCAGACCTGTCTGCCGATCCGCCCACAGTCGCTGGCTGAAACGGATGTTGTCCTTGGCCTTGAGCAGGACGACATCGGCGTCGTAGCCGGCCACGCGGTCGCGGCCCAGGGGGCGGAGTTCATACCATTCCAGCACCCCCTTGCCGCCAGCCCCCGACAGGATGGCGGGGAACATGGCCCGCGGGTCGCGCTGCTCGATGACGGCCATGTGCACGCGAGGCCAGACCGTCTGGACCAGATCGTTGTGGCGCCACATGCTGCGGGGCTCGCCGTCCAGGGCTTCGACCCGCTCGTACTGTTGTGACCCTTCGCAGTAATGGGCCACCCGGGAACTGCTGACGGCACCACCGCCGGTGAACACCAGGGTGCCCTGGTAGTTGCGGGTCGAGGCTGCCGCCTGGCTGCGCATCAACCAGGCCTTGGCGGTCAGCACCGGCTCGCTGGCGGCCTCGGCCGGTGAAGTGGCACTGGCGCCGGCCGCCCGGACACCGCCCGAGACCAGCACCAGAGCGCCCATCGCGCCCGCCAGCAGCGGCCTGCGCCAGCCGCGCCCAACGTACCCCAGCATCTGATGGTTCCGCCTCAGGACTTCACTCGCCATCCGGACTCAGGGCCACCTGCCGAATCCCACCGGGTGCCGCCAGCGCGGGCCCCTGTGAAAACTGCCGGTGAGCCATCAGGTAGCGATCGAGCTGCGGATTGCGCTGCATCGGCATCACGGCGGCCACTTCGGTCATCGAAGCCGGCGTGGCCACCGCCTGTACCTGCGCCAATTCCACACCGGCCGGCACCACACCCGCCGCGGGTGAGCGCCAGACCATGGCCGCCCCCACGGCCATCACGCAGCCTGCGGCCACCGCTGCCGAAGCCGTCCAACCGCGATGGGACACCAGTGCGCGCCGCCAGCGAGCACCTGCCTGCAATGGCACCACATTGGATGCTGCATCGCCAGGCTTCAGGGGATTCACCAGGGGCATCGGGGCCAGGACGACCGGCTCCTCGGCCATCCGGGCCCGCAGGCAAGTCAGGAAATGGGCGTCGTGACCGCCTCCCGCGCTCGCCAGATCCTCCGAGCGCATGGCGTCGCCGATGAGGGTGTAGCCGTGCCAGTCGGCCCGGCAGCCATCGTCCTCGCGCCAGGCCTGCAGTGCCTGGCGCAATTCGCCTTCCGTGGCCTCGCCATCGGCCATGGCCGACAGACAGGCGCGCACCACGTCACGTTCGTTCAGGGGCTCCGACATCATCTCTGACACTCCAGCAGCCAACAGGCCTCACCAACGTTCACCATCGCGCGTGTCCAGCAGAGGCCGAAGTCGCTGGGCGATCGCCTCACGGGCACGAAAAATCCTCGACCGGACCGTTCCGATCGGGCAGTTCATCACGTCCGCAATTTCCTCGTAGCTCAAGCCTTCAATCTCTCGCAGCGTGATGGCCTGACGCAGATCTTCCGACAAGGCATCGATCGCGGCATTCACGGTCGCGGCGATTTCCTTGCTGGCCAACACCGCATCGGGCGTGGCCATGTCAGTTTGTTCCGTTTGCGAAGAGGAAGTTTCATCATCGTCGCCGGAGATGGCCAAGGCGGCTTCCGTGATGATGGGATCCCGCTTGAGATCGGCCAGCGCCTTCTTGGCCGTGTTCACCGCAATCCGGTAAAGCCAAGTGTAGAACGCGGATTCACCGCGGAACTGCGGCAGCGCACGGTAGGCCCGGATGAAGGTTTCCTGGGCGATGTCAAACACCAGATCGCTGTCGCGGACCATGCGGCCGATCAGCCGCTCGATGCGGCGCTGGTACTTGACCACCAGCATCTCGAAGGCGCGCACATCGCCTTGCTTGACCCGCTCGACCAGGATGGCATCGGCATCGGCCTGTGGTGTCGTCATGCGACCTCCGGACCGGCGGAGGGCTCACGCACCCGACCACGTGGGTTCACGGGCTGCACCAGCGCCACGCGCAGGGCGTGCCAGTCGGCGGCGGACACCGCATCAGCCCGATCCAGCATCAACCAGCGGCCGGTCCCCGAAGCGTCGGCATGCCAGCGGGCCAGCATCCAACAACCACCGTCCCACAGCAGCGACACCCGCCCACCCTGGCGTGCGCCCAGAGACCATTCGGCGCCATTCCAGACCAGCATCAGGGGCGTCCGGCGACGCCACAGCCACCCGGAGAATCCGGCTGCCGCCAGTGCCGCCAAGGTGACGTACTGCAGCTGCCCGGGGAAGACGGCCCAGGCCAGAGCCGCCAGAGACACGGCCGGCAGGGCAAGATGGGCCACTCGCCACAGCCCGCAGTCGGCCAGAACGCAGGCGGCAGGCGGTGCGGCGCGCATGCTGCCCGCCTCAGAACGCGGCGACGCGCTCAGACGCGCCGGAACACCAACGTGCCGTTGGTGCCACCAAAGCCGAAGTTGTTCTTGACCGCCACGTCGATCTTCATCTCCCGCGCCGTGTTGGCGCAGTAGTCCAGGTCACATTCCGGATCCTGGTTGAAGATGTTGATCGTCGGCGGCGAGATCTGGTGATGCAGCGCCAGCACCGAGAACACGGACTCGATGCCGCCAGCGCCGCCCAGCAGGTGGCCGGTCATGGACTTGGTCGAGTTCACCACCAGGCGCTTGGCATGGTCACCGAAGGCCAGCTTGATGGCATTGGTCTCGTTGAGGTCACCCAGCGGCGTGGACGTCCCGTGGGCGTTCAGGTACTGAACATCCTCGGGGTTGATCTGCGCGTTGCGCAGCGCCGCCTTCATGGACCGCTTGGGGCCGTCCACATTGGGGGCCGTCATGTGATAGGCGTCGGCGCTCATGCCAAAACCGATCACCTCGGCGTAGATCCTGGCGCCGCGCTTCTTGGCGTGCTCGTACTCCTCGAGCACCATCACGCCAGCGCCTTCACCCAGCACAAAACCATCGCGGTCCTTGTCCCAGGGGCGGGACGCCGTGGCCGGATCGTCGTTGCGGGTGGACAGGGCCCGGGCAGCCGCGAAGCCCCCCACGCCCAGCACATTCACGGTGGACTCGGCACCGCCGGCCACCATCACGTCCGCGTCACCACACTCGATCATGCGAGCCGACTGGCCGATGCAATGCAGACCCGTCGTGCAGGCCGTCACCACGGCCAGATTGGGGCCGGTGAAACCGAAGTGGATGGACACGTGCCCGGAGATCATGTTGATGATCGAGGCCGGGACGAAGAACGGGGAGATGCGGCGGGGGCCGCGCTCCACCACCGTCCGGGCGGTTGCCTCGATTTCGGGCAGACCGCCAATGCCTGAACCGATCATGCAGCCGATGCGCTCGGCCTGCTCCTCGGTCAGTTCCTCTCTCGAGGGCAGACCCGCATCCTTCACCGCCTGGATGGCCGCGGCCACCCCGTAGTGGATGAAGGTGTCCATGTGCTTGGCGTCCTTGCCGGGGATGTAGTCCTCGACATTGAAGCCTTTGACCTCGCCCGCGAATTGGCAGGCGATGCCGGAAGCATCGAACTTCGTGATCGGCGCGATGCCGGACTTCCCCGCGAGGAGATTGGTCCAGCCTTCGGACACCGTGTTGCCGACGGGGCTGATGTGCCCCATGCCGGTAATGACAACGCGTCGACGGGTCATGCGTGAGATCGGATCAGAAAACAACCCAGGGCCGGATCAGGCCTTGGCGTGGGCCTTGGCGTAGTCGATCGCCAGCTGCACCGTCGTGATCTTCTCGGCTTCCTCGTCGGGGATTTCGATGCCGAACTCGTCTTCGAGGGCCATCACCAGCTCGACGGTGTCCAGGGAATCGGCGCCCAGGTCGGCCACGAAGGCCTTTTCGTTGGTGACGTCGGCTTCGGGAACACCCAGCTGCTCGGCAATGATCTTCTTGACGCGTGCTTCGATATCGCTCATGACTCCTCCAGGAGGGATTGCGTAGTAAAACGGCCGGATTCTACGCTGGCAGACCCAGCTCTCCGGCCAAGGGACTCAGTTCATGAACATGCCGCCGTTGACGTGCAGCTCTGTTCCAGTGATGTAGCCCGCCTCGGCAGACGCGAGGAAGGCCACAGCATGGGCGATTTCCTCGGGTTTTCCAAGACGTTGCAGGGGGATCTGCTGCATCAGCGCCGCCTTCTGGGCTTCCGGCAGGACCTCGGTCATGTCGGTGGCGATGAAGCCGGGGGCCACGCAGTTGACGGTGATGTTGCGGCTGCCGAGCTCGCGGGCCAGGGCGCGGGTCATCCCGGCCACGCCCGCCTTGGCGGCCGCATAGTTGGCCTGCCCGGCATTGCCCGAGGCGCCGACCACCGAGGTGATGCTGATGATGCGGCCGAAGCGCTGCTTCATCATCGGGCGCATGACCGCCCGACTGATGCGGAACACGGCCTTGAGATTGGTGTCCAGCACCGCGTCCCAATCCTCGTCTTTCATGCGCATGGCCAGCTGATCGCGCGTGATGCCCGCGTTGTTGACCAGCACGTGCAGACCGCCGTGGGTCTTGACGATCTGATCGATGGCCGCATCGACACCCGCAGCGTCGTTGACGTTCAGGCACAGACCCTCGCAACCCGGAAAGGCCGACAGGGCCTCGCGGATGCTCTGGGCGCCGGCCTCGCTGGTGGCGGTACCGATGACCCGGTAACCGCGCTGGGCCAGCGTCAGGGCGATCGCGCGGCCGATGCCGCGGGTGGCTCCGGTGACCAGAGCGCTCTGGACGGTCGTCTCACTCATGCCAGCAGTTCCTTCGTCTTTTCCAGGGAGGCCGGGTCGGACACATGGCCCGTGACCAGCTCGGCGTCGATGCGCGCCACCATGCCCGACAGCGCCTTGCCGGGGCCGCATTCGACCACATGGGTGACGCCGCGCGTGCGCAGGGCCCGAACCACCTCCACCCAGCGCACCGGCCCGAAGGCCTGGCGGTACAGCGCGTCGCGGATGTAGTCCGCGGTCTTCTCGACCTGGACATCGATGTTGTTGATGACCGGGATGGCCGGCTCGACGAAAGCCGTGGTCGCCAGACGCGCCTTCAGCACCTCGGCGGCCGGCTTCATCAGGCTGCAATGGAACGGGGCGGACACCGCCAAGGGCAGCGCCCGCTTGGCGCCCATGCCCTTGAGGGTGACGCAAGCGGCATCCACGGCCGCCTTGGTGCCGGCGATCACCGTCTGCTTGGGATCGTTGAAGTTGACCGCCTCGACCACCTCACCGGTGGCCTGCGCCGCTTCGGCACATCCGGCGCGCACCACCTGCGACTCCAGCCCCAGGATGGCGGCCATCGCCCCAGTGCCCACCGGCACGGCGTCCTGCATGGCCTGGGCCCGTAGCTGGACCAGCGGCAGCGCATCGGCCAAGCTCAGCCCGCCTGCCGCCACCAGCGCGGTGTATTCCCCCAGGGAATGGCCCGCCATGGCCACGGGCGTCAAGCCGGTTTCGGCCACCCAGGCGCGGTAGCAGGCCAGGCCGGCCACCAGCATCACCACCTGGGTGTTGGTGGTCAGATCCAGTTGTTCCTTCGGGCCCTCGTGGATCAGGGACTTCAGGTCCCGATCCAGCACCTGGCTGGCCTCGTCCACGGTGCGGACCACCTCGGGATGATCACCCCAGGCATCCAGCATGCCCACCGACTGGGACCCTTGTCCGGGGAAAACGACTGCGAATTTGCTCATGGCCTGTGACAGCTTGGAAATGGGGGAGGCGGGCCGTCGACTCAGTAGTCGATCAGCGCCGCGCCCCAGGTGAAACCGCCCCCGACCCCTTCTAGCATGAGGGTGTCTCCCCGCTGGATCTTGCCGCTTCGCACAGCGACATCCAGCGCCAGGGGAATCGACGCTGCCGAGGTGTTGCCGTGCTCATCCACGGTCACCACCATGCGTTCCATCGGCAGCTTCAGCTTGCGGGCGGTGCCCTGCATGATCCGGATGTTGGCCTGGTGCGGCACCAACCAATCCACATCGGACGCTTCACGACCGGCGGCCTCCAGCACCTCGCGGGCCACATGGTCCAGCGCGTGCACGGCCAGCTTGAAGACCGCCTGACCATCCATGTGCAGCAAGGGTCGACCGATGACCTGTCCGCCAGACACATGTCCGGGCGTGCACAGCACTTCCACATGCCGCCCATCGGCGTGCAGACGCGTGGCCAGGATGCCCGGCTCGTCCGACGCTTCGAGCACCACCGCGCCCGCGCCGTCACCGAACAGCACGCAGGTGGTGCGGTCGCTGAAATCAAGGATCCGGGAGAACACCTCGGAGCCGATGACCAGAGCGCGGCGTGCAGCGCCGCTGCGGATCATCGAATCCGCCACGCTCAGGGCATAGATGAAACCGGCGCAAACTGCCTGCAGATCAAAGGCCGCTCCCTGCTGGATGCCCAGCTTGCGCTGGACGATGCAGGCCGTCGAAGGAAAGACCATGTCCGGCGTCGAGGTCGCAACGATGACCAGATCGATGTCGGTCGCCTGGACGCCTGCGGCTTCCATCGCATGGCGGGCTGCCTCGGCCGCGAGATCGCTGGACGCAACGTCCGGCGCAGCGAAATGGCGCGCGCGGATGCCCGTGCGCTCGACGATCCAGGCGTCGGAGGTCTCGATGCCCCGCCCGGCCAGTTCGGCCGCCAGTTCATCGTTGCTGACGCGGCGCTCAGGCAGCTTGCTGCCCGTGCCGGTGATGCGAGAGAAACGCGGCAAGGTCATGGCGAGGGAAAGGATCAGGCGGCCGGACGCACGAATTCGTCCGCCGGCTGGATGGGCATGGATTGAAGGGTGTCCACGATACGGCCCCGCACTTGGTCGAGCAAGCGGTTGCGGGCGGCGTCATGGGCGCGCACCAGAGCCCGCTCGAAGGCATAGGCGTCCGCACCACCATGGCTCTTGAAGACCAACCCGCGCAGCCCCAGCAAGGCAGCGCCGTTGTAGCCCCGGGGGTCGACCCGCGCGCGGAAGCGCTTGAGCACCGGCAGCGCCACCAAGGCCGCCAGCTTGGTCCACCAACTGCGGGTGAATTCCTCGCGGATGAACTGGGACAGCGCATGCGCCAGACCTTCGGTGGTCTTCAGCGCCACATTGCCGACGAAGCCATCGCAGACCACGACATCCGTCGTGCCCTCGAAGATGTCGTTGCCCTCGACATTGCCGTGGTAGTTGAGATGCCCCCCCGCCGCGGCGGAGCGCAGCAGATCACCGGCGCGCTTGATCACATCGCTGCCCTTGATCACCTCGGAGCCGATGTTGAGCAAGCCCACCGTCGGATCGGGACGGCCCTCGATGGCCGCGACCAGTGCCGAACCCATCACGGCGAACTGGAGCAGATGCTCAGGCGTGCAGTCGACATTGGCCCCCAGATCCAGCATCGTGGTGAAACCACCATGCTCGTTGGGCAGCACGGACGCGATGGCAGGCCGATCGATGCCATCGACTGTCTTGAGCAGATAGCGCGCCAGGGCCATCAGCGCCCCGGTGTTGCCAGCGGACACGCACACGTCCGCCAGGGCAGGCGCGGCTTCGTCGACCGATTTCAACTGGGAAATGGCCACTCGCATCGACGAGTCCTTCTTGCGGCGCAACGCCACATCGACAGGATCGTCCATGGCCACGACCTCGGTGGCCAGCACCTGCGTGCACCGCGGCCAGGCCGCGGCCGGCGCCAGGGCTTCCGCCGTGCCCACGAGCAGCAGCTCGGCCTCGGGGTGCGAGGCCAGGAAGGCCTGACAGGCCGGCAGGGTCACCGAGGGCCCATGATCACCCCCCATGCAGTCCACGGCAATGCGCACGCGGCTCAGAGGGGTCAGGCTGGGAACAGTCTCGGACAAGGGAAGCTCAGACCCGAAGGCCCGATTGACTTCGACAAGCCGTCACTGGGCGACCAACATGCAAAAGCACCTGCGCACAGGCACCCCGCAGCCGCCCGGTGACAATCAGGCTTCCGCCTTGGTCTTCAGGACCTTGCGGCCACGGTAGAAACCGTTGGGGCTGATGTGGTGGCGCAGATGCACTTCACCGGTGGTCGGCTCGACGGCCGTGCCCGGCTGGGTCAGGGCATTGTGCGAGCGGTGCATGCCACGCTTGGAAGGCGACTTCTTGTTTTGCTGAACGGCCATGGAACTCTCCTGGGACGCCGGGGTTCCGGCGAACAGGGCAAAGGACTTGAAAGACTTGCCCGAGTGACTGACCCGCATCTGGCGGGATCCGAGGTCACGCTGCCAACCAGGCTGCACGCCGGCCACAGACCACCTCGCCCCACACTGCCTGCGCCAGAAACGGCAGCAGGAACGCGGAAAGCCAGAAAGTATAGCAGATTCTTCAGCGAACCCGAAAGACTCAGGACCGAGACTTGAGCTGGGCCAGCACCGCGAAGGGGTTGGGGCGAGCCTCCCCTTCTTCATCTTCCACCGGCGTGGCAGGCATTGGCAGGGGCGCCGGACAGGTCTCGTGGCGGGGCACGATGGGCAGCGCCAGCAGCAGCTCATCCTCCACCAGCTCGGCCAGATCGAGCCAGCGCGGCAGGGCCAGCACATCGTCTTCGCTCTCGGCATCCAGGGCCTCGGCCTGGGCCTCTCCCGTCACAAAGCGGATCCAGCGATCGACCGACACCGGCGTGCTCACCGGCGCCAGACAGCGCTGACAGGCCATGGCGACCTCGGCTTGCGCCTGCAGATGCAGCCAGATCTCGCCTTCCCCGCCCAGCACGGGCCGCAGCTCGGCCTGGGCCGACCAGTGCACGCGCGGAGCCGGCCCCTCGGACACATCCACCTCCGCCAGGCGCGGCAAATCCCGCAGGGGCCATTCGCCCTCCAGGTGTTCCGCGTCGCGCGCACTGCGCGCCATGTCGAGTTTTCGGGGATCTGCTGCCATGCTCATGGGGCGTCAGTGTAGCGGCGGCGCCTCTGGCGCGATGGGACAATGCCCCCATGGCTGCATTGAACCCGCCCCGACTGATCCTGGGATCCACCTCACGCTACCGACGCGAATTGCTGGAGCGTCTGCGACTGCCCTTCGACTGCGTCTCACCCCAGGTGGACGAGACCCCCCTGCCCGGCGAGGCCCCGGCTGCGCTGGCCCTGCGCCTGGCCCTGGCCAAGGCACGCGCAGTCAGCCAACTGCACCCGCAGGCGGTGGTGATCGGCTCCGATCAGGTGGCCGATGTCAACGGGGAACCCGTGGGCAAGCCCGGCACACACGAGCGTGCCGTGGCGCAGCTGCGCCGCATGAGCGGCCAGACCATCGTCTTCCAGACCGCGGTGGCCGTGGTGCGGGGCGACACCGGCTTCGAAGCCGCCGAGCTGGCGTCCGTCCAGGTGCGTTTCCGCCCCTTGGGCGATGCCGAGATCGAGCATTACCTTCGCCTGGAGCAGCCCTACGATTGCGCAGGCAGCGCGAAGTGCGAGACCCTGGGCATCGCCCTGCTGTCCGCCATCGAGTCCGACGACCCCACCGCGCTGATCGGACTGCCACTGATTCGCACATGCGCCCTGCTGCGCTCGGCCGGACTGGACCCACTGCAGGGGGCGGCATGACCCAGAACCAGCACTCCGGCCGCCTGGTGCTGGTTCCCAACGCGCTGGACCTCGGCACAGACCCTGTGCCGCTGCGAGACGTGCTGTCCGACGCCGCGCTGCGGCGCGCCGCCACTCTGCCCGCTTGGGTGGTGGAGAACGCGAAGACGGCACGCGCGTTTCTGAAGCGCGTGGGCGAGATTCACCCGCTGACACAGCCGCTGCAGACGCTCGCGATGGTGGAATTGCCACGCCCGCGCAAGGGCGATCCAGCTGCCAGCATTCCGGGCACGGCCTGGCGCGAACTGCTGGCGCCCGCGCTGGCCGGGCGGGACCTGGGCCTGCTCTCCGATGCGGGCCTTCCCGCCGTGGCCGATCCCGGCGCCAGCCTGGTGCAGGCAGCCCATGAGGCTGGCCTGGTGGTCGAGCCCCTGGCCGGCGCGAGTTCGCTGACCTTGGCGCTGGCCGCCAGCGGCCTGAATGGGCAGCGCTTCGCCTTCGAAGGCTATCTCCCCCAGAACGCCGCCGAGCGGGCGCAACGCGTGCGGGAACTGGAGCAGCGCTCGCGCAAGGAAGGCCAGACCCAGCTGGCCATCGAGACCCCTTACCGGAACCAGGCGCTGCTCGAATCGCTCGTCCAGCTGCTGCAGCCCGGCACGCGCCTGAGCGTGGCCTGCGGGCTCACGTCACCCGGGGGCTTCTGTCAGACGCGCAGCGTGGCGCAGTGGCGCAGTGCACCGCTGCCGTCCATGCCAGACAAGCTGCCTGCCGTGTTCCTCTGGCTGGCCTTCTGAGCCCGTCGACCGCGCATCGCGCGGCCCAGTTCTCAAAGACTCAGCCTTTGGAACCGCCGCCCAGCAGGGCTGCGACCTTGCGCTTGGGACGGATGCTGGGCGAGACCCGCCCCGCGGAAGCGGTCGGCTGGGAAGGAGCATTGCGCTCCCAGGCCGCCGGCTCGACACGCTCACCGGCGTCATAAGGCTGGTCGAAGAAGGGATCGCGCGATGCACGCCCCTCGCTGCGCCGCGGCGCAGCCGACGACGGCACGAAGGACGAGCGCTCCTCCCGCTCTTCCCGCGGACGGGAAGGCGAGCGACGCGGACGGTCATCATCGAGCTCGACAGCCTCGAGTTCGATCTTCTTCTTGATCAGTTTCTCGATGTCGGACACCAGGCGGGCATCCTCGCGCGTCACCAGGGTCATCGCGATGCCCGACGCGCCCGCGCGCCCGGTGCGGCCGATGCGGTGGACATAGTCTTCCGCATTGAAGGGGACGTCGAAGTTGAACACCGCGGGCAGATCGGCAATGTCCAGCCCCCGCGCGGCCACGTCGGTAGCGACCAACAGGTCCACCTCGCCGGCCTTGAAGGCCGCCAGGGACTTCAGGCGCTCGTCCTGGGACTTGTCGCCGTGCAGGGCCGCGGTGCGCAGGCCGTCCCGCTCAAAAGAGCGGGCCAGCCGCGCGGCGCCCAGCTTGGAATTGACGAACACGATGGACTGCTTGATGTCACGGTCCCGCAGCAGCTTCAGGATGGTGCGACGCTTGTCGTCGTCGGACACACTGAAGAAGCGCTGCTCCACCGTGGAAGCGGTCGCATTGGGGCGCGCCACCTCGACCAGTTCCGGATCCTTCAGGTAGCTGGAAGCCAGGCGCTTGATCTCCGGCGAGAAGGTGGCCGAGAACAGCAGGGTCTGGCGATTGCCCTTGGGCAGGTAGCTGAGGATGCGCTGCAAGTCGGGCAGGAAACCGATGTCCAGCATCCGGTCTGCCTCGTCCAGCACCACGTACTCGACCTGGTTGAGCACGCAGTTCTTGGCCTCGATGTGGTCCAGCAGGCGCCCGGGCGTGGCGATCAGCACCTCGACCCCAGCCTTGAGTTCGGCCGTCTGTGGCTTCATGTCCACACCACCGAAGACCACGGCCACCCGCAGGTTCGAGTGTTTGGCGTAAGCCTTCACATTCTGAGCGACCTGATCGGCCAATTCGCGGGTGGGCGCCAGCACCACGGCACGCACCGGATGGCGGGCAGGTGACGCACTGGCATTCTCGTGCCGCAGCATCTTCTGCAGCAGAGGGATGGAGAACGCCGCCGTCTTGCCCGTCCCGGTCTGGGCAGCCCCCATCACGTCCCGGCCACTGAGCACCACCGGAATGGCCTTGGCCTGGATGGGCGTCATCGTGGCGTAGCCCTGGTCGGCCACCGCACGGAGCAGCTTGGGGTCGAGCGGGAGGGTGTCGAAACGAAGGGGAGCAGACGTCTCTGCCGCGGCCTCGCCGACTTCAGGTTGAGTGGCATTCATCACCGGGCATTATCGCCCGAGCGCGGAATCCATACCCACGCCCACCCGGCAGCAGCCCCAACAGCCCCATGAGCACCACTGGCTAGAATGCTCGGATCACAGCGCAAGCTGCCACTGTTTTAGTCCACGATGCTTCAATCCATCCGCTGCCGTGCCCCCCTGACACACCTGCGGCCAGTACTGCCCCACCTTCTGGGTCTGGTGTTCCTGGTCTCCTGGCAAGGCGCGCAGGCCGTCGATGCGGGAGCGGCCGTTGCCGCCGACAACGTGCTGAACAACCCCAGCAACGCCGCTGACAACAACGCGTCCACCGGCAGCATTCCTCTGCGTGCCCAGGGCAACAGCGGAGCACCCACCACGGGACAGACGCAGAGGCAGACACAACAGCGCCGGACTGCGATCAATCCGATCCCCCCCTACATCCCCAGCGAGTTCGAGCGCTATGTGCAGGATCTGTCCACCCGGATCGATGCACAACGCCCACAGACGTCCTCTGAGCCCGCCGCGGAAACCGACACCAACGGCACAGGGCTGCCCTCAAGCCGCCTGCTGCCCAAGGTTCGGCGCTTCGGTGCCACGCTGATGACCGATCCGGTGAATGAATCGGAAGCGGACAGCGACCCCCTTCCCCAGGCGCCTGGCGACTACATCGTCAAACCCGGGGACGAGGTCGTGCTGACCGTCTGGGGGTCTGCCGACGCAAATCTCCGCTTGACCGTTGACCGTACGGGCCGAATCTCCATTCCCCGCGCTGGTGCCGTGCAAGTGGCCGGGGTGCGACAGAGTGATCTCGACAGCGTGATCGCCAAGCAGGTTGGACAAACCTTCCGCAACTTCCATGTTTCCGCGTCGGTAGGCCAGCTGCGCACGGTCCGCGTGTTTGTGACCGGCTTCGTGCTGCGCCCTGGCAGCCTGAATGTGAGTGCCCTGTCATCGGTGCTGCATGTGCTGATGAAATCTGGCGGCCCTTCGGCTGCTGGCAGCTTCCGAGACATCACGCTACGCCGCGGCGGCAAGGTGGTCGGCAGGTTCGACCTGTACGATTTGCTGCTGCACGGTGACCGTGCCAGCGATCAAACCATCCAGCCTGACGATGTGATCCAAGTGGGTCCCGTCGGCCCACAGGTCGGCCTGATCGGCAGCGTCAATCAGCCCGCCATCTATGAGCTCAAGCCCGGTGAGACACTGAGCAATCTCCTGGCCATGGGCGGCGGCTTCAATTCAGTGGCCAACCGCAGCCGGCTGTCCATCGAACACCTGAACGATCAGACCGGCAGCCGTATCGACCAGATCAATCTGGGCACCCCCGCAGGCCCCAGCACGGTGCTGGCCGCTGGCGACGTGGTGCAGGTCTTCAGCGCCCTGGCCTATGCCCTGCCCAAGGACCGTCAGGCCAAGCGGGTGCATGTGGACGGCGAGGTGCAGCACCCCGGCGACTACCTGCTGCCGCCGGGCAGTTCTCTGGCCGATGCGCTGAACGCAGCCGGTGGCCTGACCCCCAAGGCTTATCTCTTTGCCACAGAGTTCACCCGCGAGAGCGTCCGCCAAGCACAACAGCAGAACTTTGACCGCGCCCTGCGCGACCTGGAGACCGATCTTGCGAAGAACGCCTCCAGCCGCCGCGTGTCATCCACGGAGGAAGCCTCCGCGCTCAGCGCCTCGGAAAGCGCCAACAACCGGCTGATTGAGCGACTGAAGCAGATCCGCCCCACCGGACGCGTGGTTCTGCCCTTGGACCCGGATGCCGCCACGCTGCCCGACATGGCCCTGGAAGACGGCGACCGCATCACCATCCCGACGCGGGGCAGTTCGATCGGTGTGTTCGGCAGCGTCTACAACGCAGGCAGCTACGTCTACAACGACAAGCACACGCTCGACTACTACCTGACCCAGGCCGGCGGCCCCGCCAAGGGTGCCGACCCCGACAGCATGTTCGTGGTCCGCGCCAACGGCACCGTTGTCAGCGCTCGCCAGCTCTCCGGGAACTGGAGCAGCGGAGCATCCAACTTCCGCAGCACCCCGGCACTGCCCGGCGACACACTTTTCGTTCCTGAAGAAATGAACAAGACGACCGGCGTGCAGGACGCCAAGGATTGGACACAGATCCTGTACCAACTGGGGTTGGGGTTGGCTGGGATTGCTGCGCTGCACCTTTGAAATGACCCCTATCATGGCTCGCGCCACAAACCAGCCGACTGAGTTCTCGCCGGAACTGGATGAGGCCGACGACACCGTTGACACCGAGTCTGGCGGCCCCGCCGGACTCGACTGTGGCGCATGCGAACCACCGCTCAAGGTGACGCATTCCGCCCTGGCCTTGGTGACCAAGCGCATCTTCGACTTGGGCTTCGTCGTGATTTTTCTTGGGCTTTTCTGGTGGGTTTTCCTGCTGGTGGCCATCGCCATCAAATTGAGCAGTCCAGGCCCGATCACCTACGGTCACATCCGCGTAGGGCGATCCGGCAGGAAGTTTCCCTGCTACAAGTTCCGCTCCATGGTGGTCAACTCCAAGGAGGTGCTGGAGCATCTTCTGGCCAGCGACCCCGCCGCGCGCGAGGAATGGGAGCAGAACTTCAAGCTCAAGAACGACCCCCGCATCACCAAGATCGGCTCCTTCCTGCGCAAGACCAGCCTGGACGAGTTGCCACAGATCTGGAACATCGTGCGCGGTGAGATGAGCGTGGTGGGACCTCGTCCCGTGACGCGTCGCGAGCTGCAGCTTTACTACGCAGGCAGCCTGCGCCACTACATCAGCCTGCGGCCTGGTCTGACCGGCCCCTGGCAGGTGGGAGGACGCAGCGACACCACCTATGAGGAACGTGTGGCCATGGACCGTGAATATGCCGAGCACTGGACGGTGTGGGGCGACTTCAAGACCGTGATGACCACCGTGGCGGTCATTTTCACCAAGCGCGGTGCTTACTGATACAGAAGCACCGCCCGTATCTCTGTCCCGCATCCCGGCCCGTTTCGCATGCAGCAAAATTCCAACTCCACCCCTCCCGCACAGGACGATGACTTGATCACCCTCGGCGAACTGTGGGAGGCCCTCCGCCAGCGCTGGAAGACCATCGCACTGACGGGATTGGGCTGCGGCGCGCTGGGGGCCGCCGTTGCCTTCATGCTGCCGCCAATCTACACCGCACAGGCCGTCATCCTGCCGCCTCAACAGCAGGGCAGCGCCGCGGCTTCCGCGCTGGGATCATTGGGCGCACTGGCCGGTTTGGCCGGCGGTACGGTCAAGAGCCCGGCCGACCAATACATCGCCTTCATGCTGAGCACGACGGTCGAAGATCGCGTCATCGATCAGTTCAAGCTGAACGATCTCTACGATGAAAAGTACCGTTCCGCTACCCGCAAACACCTGGAAAAGAACGTCAACATCACAGCCGGCAAGAAGGACGGCCTCATCACCATCGAAGTGGACGACAAGGACCCCAAGCGCGCCGCCGAGATGGCCAACGCTTTTGTGGAGGGACTGCGCTTCATGACCAATCGACTGGCCGTGACCGAGGCGCAGCAGCGTCGTGCATTCTTCGAGAACAAGTTGCAGGAAACGAAGGAGCACCTCACCAATGCCCAGATCGCACTGCAAGGCACAGGTTACAACCCCGACGCCCTGAAGGCAGAGCCAACCGCAACAGCGGAGAGCTATGCACGCCTTCGCGCCGAAGTCACCGCCGCCGAAGCCAAGCTACAGAGCCTGCGCCACAGTCTGGCGCCGGGCGCGCCGGAGATGGCCCAGCAGCAAGCGGTGCTCGACACCTTGCGCGCGGAAATGTCTCGCATGGAGAAGGCCGACACCAACCCGAGCGGCAAGGGCGCCGACTACATCTCCAAGTTGCGTGAGTTCAAGTACCAGGAAACGCTGTTCGAACTGTTCTCGCGGCAATACGAAGCTGCGCGTGTGGATGAAAGCCGAGAGGGGGCGTTGGTGCAGGTGGTGGACCCTGCCACCCCTCCAGATCGCAAGAGCAAACCCAAGCGGACACTGATCATGCTGGGCTCCGTCTTTGCAGGACTGTTTTTGGCTGCACTTTGGGTGCTGAGCCGCGCCATTCGACGGGCCTGACCCAATGAACTTCGCCACTGGATAAGGTGAACCATGTCCACCCGCAAGCGACTGCTGGGTAATATGTTGTCGCTGGGGGCCGTGCAAGTCTTCAGTTACCTGTTGCCGTTCCTGTCTCTGCCTTACCTTGCCCGAGTGCTCGGTCCGACAGATCTGGGCAGGATGGCGTTTGCCATTTCCGTGGCCCAGGTTTTCGTGATCTTGACCGATTACGGATTCAACCTCAGCGGCCCCAAGGCGATCGCCTTGGTGCGCGACAAGAAGGACCAGATCACGGACATCTGGTGCGCCGTGACTTTTCTACGCGCGGTCTTTGCCGCCCTCGGGCTTGCTCTCATTTGCACCCTGCTTCCATGGCTGGGTCGCATGCACGCCAGCTGGGATTTGATACTGATTGCATACCTTCTGGTCATCGGCAAACATATTGTTCCCCCAGTGGCTTTTTCAAGGTTTGGAACAGTTGCGCTTCGTCAGCCTTGCACAGATTGGAGCCAGGCTGATTGTTTTCGCAGCAACATTTGCTCTGGTGCGCCACAAAGAAGATCTTCGTCTTGCGACCGCCCTACAGACGCTCGGGCCACTGCTCGGCGGCCTGCTAGCTTTACCGCAAACCTTCAAGGCGCTTTCGCTCTCAAGAATGCGCTGGCCACAGTACTCAGCGCTGCGTCACCAACTGCATGAAGGCTGGCATGTCTTTTTGTCCAGTGCGGCAATAAATATCTACACCAGCTGCAATGCTTTTTTTCTTGGCTTGCTAGCCCCGGCATCGGCCGTCGGCCATTATCACGTCGCCGAGAAGCTGATTCGCGCTGTTCAGATGATGCTCTCCCCCATCAGCAATGCAGTGTATCCACATGTCTCACGTCTTGCTGCCGAAAACCCTCAAGCCCTGATTCAATTCAACAGAAAATTACTCGCGGCGATGACAGCTTGCGGTGCAATTTTCACCGTGTTCGTGCTTCTACTGGCTCCGTGGGGGATATCGCTCCTCTTCGGATCAGGCTACGAAGATGCCACACCCGTATTGCGTGTTATGGCATGCCTGCCTCTGTTAGTTGCGATGTCCAATGTTCTCGGCATCCAGACCATGCTCCCATTGGGCATGAAACAAGCCTTCAGTCGTGTACTGCTCGTCTCGGCAGTTCTTGACATACTTCTATTTCTCCCAGCAGCCAGCCTATCAGGCGCCCTGGGAGCAGCGTGGACAAACGTGCTTGTCGAACTGTTTGTCACGGTGGCCATGGCCTGGGGGCTGCACCAAAAGGGTTTCAGCCTTTTTGGCCGCGCCACACAAAAATGAAAGAGACCCTCGCCTCTGTTATTGAAATGGGAACATAGGCAATCTCATGCAGAGCCGAGTTAGAAGATCGACAGCTATTTGATCCTTCGAGATACATGAAAATCCTACAAATTGCCACAGGTTTTCCGCTGGGGTTTCCCGGTGGCATCACAAACTATGTTCGCTCTCTGGCAAAATCCCTGAAAGGATTTGGCGAAAGCATAACCATACTTGCCGCCCCCGGAAGCAAGACAGAGCAAAACCAAGAGTTTGCTGAAATCAAAGAATTCTCAGGCGTCTCTTCTGTTTTCAGCCTCTCGACCGAGCGGGACGACAAGATCAAGTCAGCACAAATACTAGATCTCATCGACGAGCACGATGTCATTCATTTTCATATGGGCTACGGGATACCGCGCTCCTTCTATGAGAAGAAGATAGCGAAGCCTTACGTCGTGAGCCTGCACGACTATGGGTACATTTGCCCTCGCGTATTCATGATGGACAAGGATGGTCAACTCTGCAGCAGCAGAGATCTCTCCAAATGCCGGAGTTGCGTGGGGCGACTGGAAAGCATAAATATTCTTCGAGCCGGCGCCAATCGAATTGGACTGAAGCTGCCGACCATACCATCCGATGCCACGGCACGGCGAGCTCAGCGCATGGACAAGTTCCTGAGGAACTCAGCACGCTGCCTGGCCGTATCCAGCGAAGTTAGAAGAATATTCAAGAGCGCCATCCCCGACATAAATTGCGACGTTCTTCATATTGGCAATGACTCCGCAGGCCCCATCCCAATCAGAACCTCCTGGATGCCAGACGGACGCGTTCGCTGCATTTATCTGGGAACACTCAATCACGACAAGGGCGCCGAAGTATTCATCTCCCTGGTAGAGGCCGTGAGTCACAGCAGAGAGAATTTTGAGTTTCACTTCTGGGGTCGAGGTGAAGAACATTACATAAGCCGCCTTCGCGCCATGGGAGCCATTTGCCACGGCGCATACAAACCGCATCAACTCAGCGAAATACTCAAATCCGCAGATGTCGGCCTGGTGTTACCAGTTTGGAATGATAATGGCCCCCAAGTTTTGAGGAATTCATCAACAAT
>NZ_BADL01000624.1 GCF_000333615.1 Ideonella sp. B508-1
GCTGATGCACGAGGCCCTGCATTCCTGGCCGGTGGAGGTGCTGGGCCGGGTGCTGCCGCGCCTCCTGCGCATCATCTTCGACATCAACGCCCGCTTCCTGGGGAAGCTGGGCAGCCAGCCGGGCGGCGGCACCGAGCTGCAGCGCAAGCTCTCGCTGGTGGACGAGACCGGTGAGCGCCGCGTGCGCATGGCCTACCTGGCGGTGCTGGCCAGCCATTCGGTCAACGGCGTGTCGGCCTTGCACTCCGAGCTGATGAAGCAGTCCATCTTCGCGGACTTCGCCAAGCTCTGGCCCGAGCGCTTCAACAACAAGACCAACGGCATCACGCCGCGGCGCTGGCTGGCCCAGGCGAACCCGGGCCTGGCCCAGCTGCTGGACCAGCGCATCGGCCGCGGCTGGCGCCGCCAGCTCGACCAGCTCGAGGGCCTGAAGGCGGCCATCGAGCTGCCGGGCTTCCTGGGCGCCTTCCGCCGCGTCAAGCGGCAGAACAAGGAACGCTTGGCCGCCCTGGTGCAGAAGCGCCTGGGCGTGAGCCTGGACACCAACGCCCTGTTCGACGTGCAGGTCAAGCGCATCCACGAGTACAAGCGGCAGCTGCTCAACGTGCTGCATGTCATCACCCGCTACCGCCGCATCCTGGACCAGCCCGACGCGCAGTGGGTGCCGCGTGTGGTGGTGTTCGCCGGCAAGGCGGCCTCGGCCTACTACATGGCCAAGCTGGTGATCCGGCTCATCAACGACGTGGCCGAACTCGTCAACAACGACCCGCGCGTGGGCGACAAGCTCAAGGTGGTGTTCATTCCCAACTACAGCGTGAGCCTGGCGGAGGTCATCATCCCCGCGGCCGACCTCTCCGAGCAGATCTCCACCGCCGGCACCGAGGCCTCGGGCACCGGCAACATGAAGTTCGGCCTCAACGGAGCGCTGACCATCGGCACGCTGGACGGCGCCAACGTGGAGATGCGCGAGCACGTGGGCGAGGACAACATCTTCATCTTCGGCCACACCGCCGAGGAGGTGGCCGGCCTGCGTGCCCGTGGCTACCAGCCCCGCGAATGGCTGGAGGAGGACGACGAACTGGCCGGGGTGCTGGACATGCTCGCCAGCGGCACCTTCAGCCCCGGCGAGCCGGCCCGCTACCAGCCCATCGTCGACACCCTGGTGAACTGGGGCGACCACTACCTGCTGCTGGCCGACTACCGCAGCTATGTGGACACCCAGGACCGGGTGGACGCCCTGTACCGCGCGGAGGACGAGTGGACCCGCAAGGCCGTGCTCAATGTGGCTGGCATGGGCTTCTTCTCGTCCGATCGCACCATCGCCGAGTACGCCCACAGCATCTGGCACAGCACCCCCGTGCAGGTTCCAGCGCCGAACGTGACGGATTGAGGTTTCGGCAGCTGCGGGTGTTTCAAGCCGTGTCTTTACGTTAAAGCTCCCGCTCTTCGCGTCGATAGGAGGGGCGTCACGTCGTTCGATGACGGGGCGCCTCTGGAGATCGAGCGATGCGAGTGCGTGTGCGTGTGGGATGGTGCGGATTGGGGGCCCTGGCCGGTTTGCTGGCGGGGTGCGGTGGCGGCGGCGATGGCCCGGACGCGAGCAGCACCGCCAGCGCGAACAGCGCGACATCCATGGCGCAGACCGCCGGGGTGCGGCGTCCCGTCACCACCACCACCACAACAGCCACCACCACCAAGGCCACGGTGAGCGTCAGCGACCGCCAGACGGCCGCCGCCAAGGTCGCCACCACCGACCCGTCCTGCACCGGCCTGACCGCCTTCTATTGGGAGATCGGGGACAAGACCGGCAAGCTCGGCAGCGGGCAAGGCGGCACGGGCAAGACCAAGACCGCCGCGTCCACGCTGATGCCCGTGGCTTCGGCGTCCAAGTGGGTCTACGCCAGCACCGTGATCGAGGCTCAGAAAGGGGTGCTCAGCGCCGACGATGTGAGCTTTCTCTCGATGCGCTCGGGCTACACCAACTTCAACGACTGCAGTTCGGCCGCGGGGACCACCGTCTCGTCCTGCCTGGCCGCAGCCGGCCGCTTTGCCGGTACCAATGGGGACTATGAAGCCGACACCGCGGGCCAGTTCTATTACGGCGGCGGCCACATGCAGGTGCATGCGGTGCAGCGCGGCTGGGGCAGCGACACGACCTCCGCGCTGACCACCGCCCTCAAGAGCATCAAGGGCATGCCGACGAACTCCTTCAACTACACCAATGTGCAGCTGGCCGGTGGTGTGGGGAGCAACGCCACCAACTACGGCCTGTTCCTGCGTCGCGTGCTGGATGGCACCTTGGCCCAGACTGCGGCCGCGCTGGGCCGGCATGCGGTGTGTGCCCATGCCAACGGCAGCGATTGCACGGGGGTGATCTTCAGCCCGATCAACCAGTCCCGCCCGGGCGGCCCCAACGACATCAGCAACGAGAGCTGGCACTACAGCCTGGGCCACTGGGTGGAAGACGACCCCAGCGTGGGGGACGGCGCCTTCAGCAGCCCCGGCAAGTTCGGCTTCTACCCCTGGATCGACAAGAGCAAGACCTGGTACGGCGTGCTGGCCCGCTACGACGCGACCAACGTCTACAACAGCGATCCGACCAAGACGCCCTACAACACCTCGCGGCTGTGTGGTCGCAAGATCCGGCAGGCTTGGCTGAATCCATGAGCCCGGCGGCCCCGGGGGGCGAAGCGGCCTACAATTCGCCCCCTTTCCCGAATCCCCTGCGAGCCTGCCTTGGACCTGCAACTGCCCATCAAGATCGTTGACGAACTGGCCGAGACCATCGTCGAGTCCACCGGCATCCTCGACCTCGCCAGCGGCGAAATCCGCAATGTGGTGCTGAGCGAGGACAACGATCCGCCCTACAGCGGCTTCCCGGCCGAAGACGCCGAGTACGAATTCACCTGCGGCATGCTGTCCAACGGCAGCAAGGAAGTCGAGTTCCGCATCGAGGTCGACGTGGTCGGCCGCAAGTACTCGGTGACGCCCTCGGAACTGCTGGAGCTCAAGGGCCGCGCGGCCCGCCTGTTCTCGGCCGCGCCCGAAGCACCCGCTGCCGCACCGGCCAAGAAGGGCCGCAAGCCGCGCGACTGAGTGCTGCGCTGAGTGCCGCTGCCCACGCCGGGCAGACACCGATCCGACACCGACCGGCTCCTACAATGCCGGCACCTGATGCCCCAGGGCGCCCCATGCTGCACAGCGCGGGGCGCCCTGGTCTCATTCCAGCCCCTGTTTTCCTCACCCTCGCCTGAGCGACCGCCATGCCTGTGAATCTGCAAGCCCCCGTTCCCGAGCAACTCCATCCCGTGGCCGGCGTGCGCCTGGGCATCGCCGAAGCCGGGGTTCGCAAGGCCCACCGCAAGGACCTGGTGGTGATCGAGCTGGCTGAGGGCTCGGCCGTGGCCGGTGTGTTCACCCAGAACCGCTACTGCGCCGCGCCGGTGCAGGTCTGCCGTGAACACCTGGCCGCCGGCACCGCGGTGCGCGCGCTGGTGATCAACACCGGCAACGCCAACGCCGGCACCGGCGCCGACGGCCTGGCGCGGGCCCGCCGCACCGCCGCGGCCCTGGCGGCCCAGGTGGGCGTGCAGCCGCAGCAGGTGCTGCCGTTCTCCACCGGCGTGATCATGGAGACGCTGCCGGTCGAGCGCATCGAAGCCGGTCTGCCCGCCGCACTGGCCGATCTGTCCGCCTTGAACTGGGGCCGCGCCGCCGAAGGCATCATGACCACCGACACCCTGCCCAAGGCCGCTTCGCGCCAGGTGCGGATCGGCGGCAAGACGGTCACCGTCACCGGCATCTCCAAGGGCGCCGGCATGATCCGCCCCAACATGGCCACGATGCTGGGCTTCGTCGCCACCGACGCGGTCATCGCCCCGGCCCTGCTGCAGCCGCTGGTCAAGGCCGCGGCCGATGCCTCCTTCAACCGCATCACCATCGACGGCGACACCTCCACCAACGACAGCTTCGTGCTGATCGCCACCGGCCAGGCCGGCCACGCCGAGATCACCGCGCTGGACAGCACCGAGGGCCAGACCCTGCAGGCGGCCGTGTTCGCCGTGGCCCAGCAACTGGCCCAGGCCATCGTGCGTGACGGCGAAGGAGCCACCAAGTTCATCACCGTGCAGATCGACGGCGGCCGGACCGAGGCCGAGTGCCAGCTGGCCGCCTACGCCATTGCCCACTCGCCCCTGGTCAAGACGGCCTTCTTCGCCAGCGACCCCAACCTGGGCCGCATCCTGGCCGCTGTGGGCTATGCCGGCATCGCCGACCTGGACCAGACCCGCATCGAGATGTTCCTGGACGACGTCCACGTCGTGACCCAGGGGGGCCGCAACCCGGCCTACCGCGAAGAGGACGGCCAGCGCGTGATGAAGCAGGCCGAGATCACCGTGCGCGTGCACCTGGGCCGCGGCGCCGCCAGCGCCACCGTCTGGACCTGCGACCTCTCGCACGACTACGTCAGCATCAACGCCGACTACCGCTCCTGAGCGCCGTCCGGCCATGGCACGCGGCGCCCGCGCGATCGAGCAGGTCCGTCTGCTGCCTTGCCGTCTGCCGCAGGCGGAGGCCGTGGCGGCAGACAGTGTGCGGGCCTTCGGTCGTCATGTGCACGAGCAGTTCGGTGTGGGCTGCATCGTTCGGGGCAGCCAGCAATCGGCCAGCGGCCGAGGGCCGGTGCAGGCCCAGGCCGGTGATGTGATCACCGTGAACCCCGGCGAAGTCCATGACGGTCATCCGCTGGACGATGCCGGTCGGGCCTGGTGCATGCTGTACCTGTCGCCGGACTGGGTGAACGCGCAGGCCGCCGAGCTGAGCGAGGGGCGTCATGTCCATTGGGAGTTCAGCCTGCCAATGGCCCGCGAGCCCGGCCTGGCCCAGGCCTTCGCTGGCCTGTTCGCGGACCTGACCGGGCCAGCGGACGCCGTGGCGGGCCTGGCGGGTGAAGAGGCGCTGTGCCTGCTGCTGGGGTGCCTGGGTGGGCACCGGCTGCCTTCGTTGCCAGGGGCGGTGCCGGCGGGCGTGCAGCGGGCCAGGCAACTGCTGGACGACAGCCCCGAGGCCGCCCTCAGCCTGGCCACCCTGGCACGGGAGGCGGGGCTCAGCCGCTTCCATTTTCTGAGGGCGTTCAGCCGCGCCACCGGCTTGACGCCGCACGCCTACCAGATGCAACGCCGCCTGGGGTTGGCCCGGCGGATGATGGCCGCCGGCCTGCCGCTGGCCGACACCGCGGCCGCCAGCGGCTTTGCGGACCAGAGCCACCTCAGCCGCCTGTTTCTGCGCTGCTATGGCCTGACGCCGGGACGCTACCGGCGGGCGTGCTTGCCGGCCCACAGGGCGGCTTGACCGGCAGCGCCGCAGCGCAATTCCGTTCAAGCCCTCCGTGGGGCCACCCTCCAGCATGGGCCATGGTTTCCCATCGCTCAACGGAGTGCTCCCATGTCCCTGCTGTCCTGCGTCCTGGCGGCCCTGGCCTCGCCAACCTTCCTGCTCACCTCCCTGCTGATCGTGGCCTCTCCTGGCACGGGGGCGGTGCTGACCATCGTCGCCGGCCTGCAGCAAGGGCGCCGCGCTGCGCTGACCACCGCCTGGGGCTGCACGCTGGGGATCGTGCCGCATCTGGCCCTGAGCCTGAGTGGGGTGGCGGGCGTGCTGCGCATGCACCCCTGGGCTTTCGAGCTGCTGCGCGGCCTGGGTGTGCTCTACCTGCTCTTCCTGGCCTGGCAGAGCCTGGCCGCGCGCGGTGCGCTGGCCCTGGACGCCGCGGCCACACCCGCCCGCACGGGCCTGGTGCGTCAGGCGGTGCTGGCCAATCTGCTCAATCCCAAGCTGTCGCTCTTCTTCCTGGCCTTTCTGCCGCAGTTCGTCCAGCCGGCCCAGGGGCAGGTTCTGCAGCAGATGCTGGGCCTGTCCCTGGTCTTCATGGCCATGACCTGGATCGTGTTCGCGCTTTACGGCGTCTTTGCGGCCGCGGTGCGGGTGCATCTGCTGGCCAGTGTGCGGGCCATGGCCTGGCTGCGGCGTGGCTTCGCGGCCGCCTTCGCCCTGCTGGCGGCCCGCCTCATGCTGTCCAGCCGCTGAGTCATGGTTTGTGCCCCAGCAGCACCGGCTGGAACAGCACGTCGTCGCGGCGTTCGACGGCTTCGAAGCCGGCCTCCGCCATCAGCTGGGCCAGGCGCTCCAGCGTGACCGCGCGGTAGCGGCTGCGCAGCACCTCGGTTTCGCAGCGGCCGTCGGAGTGCTCCACTGTGCGGTACAGGCGCAGGTCGTAGCAGTCGCCATCCAGAGCAGGTGGTAGTCAGGGGCCAGCCGGTCGTAGAAGGCGGTGTCCATCGCCGGCCCGCGTCAGGCGCCCGCTCAGTAGGGGGCGGGCGAGGGGGCGTCCAGCTCGCCGCGGTATTCCACCTTGCCCTTGAGCTTGGCGCGCGGGTGCACGTCCAGCTGGGCGTCGTAGAGCGCGTCGCCGATCAGCGTGCCGCTGCCGGTGATCTCCAGCGTCTGGCGGGCGATCACCGTGCCTTGGACCCGGCCTTCGATCAGCACGTGGTCGGCCTCGATGGTGGTCTGCTCCACCCGGCCGCCCGGGCCGATGTGCACGGTGCCGCCCTGGGCCACCTGGATGCCGCCCTTGAGCACGCCGTCGATGCGCAGCCCCAGGCCCTGCTGGGCGCTGAACGAGCCTTCGAACACGGCGCCTTCGGCGATCAGGCTGGAGATGGCGTTCAGGGCCTCGACGGGCACCAGGCGGGGGTTGAAGTTCGGGCTGTTGTCGGACATGGGCGGACCGTGCGTGGGGGGCGAGAGCCTCGGGTGGAAATCATTGTGCCGCAGGGGCGGCGGTGGCTTGTGAGCGGGTGTGCCCGGGCCTCAGTGTGCCCCCAGCCAGGGGGCGAGCCAACCCTGCCGCCAGGCCCAGGCGGCGGCACCCAGCAGGGCCGGGGCGCAGGCCCACAGCAGCCCCCGGCCCAGGGCCCAGCGCCACTGGCGGGCGCGCAGGCGGCGGCGTGCCAGCGGGGCGCCCTGGGCCTGGGCGCGCGCCAGGGCCTGGCGGCGCAGGCTCTCCCGGTCCAGCAGGCGTGGGGCGGAATCAGGTGCCGTCATGGCCGGTGGCCGGCGCAGTGCTCACCCGTTCGACCTGGGCGTTCAGCTCGGCGCCGTTGACCTGCAGCTGGCCGTAGCGCAGCCGGCCGCTGACCACCGCGCTGGCATGCAGGGCTGCCCGGCCGCCGGAAACGTCCAGGTCGCCCTCGGCCCGGCCCAGCACCGACAGGCTGCGGGCCTGCAGTTCGCCCTGCAGGTGGCCGGTCTCGGTGATGGTGACATGGCCTTCCGGGCCCGGTGTGCGCACGCGGCCGTGCAGTTCGCCGGCCACGGTCAGGCTGCCTTCCAGCGTGACCTGGCCCTCGAAACGCCAGCCGGCGGCCAGCTGCGAATGGCGTGGGGCCGAGGGCAGGGGCGTGGTCGGTGCCAGGGTGGGGAGTTCCAGCGTGGGCAGGTGGCTGAGGTCCGGCAGGGCGGCGCCCAGCGGAATGCGCGGCGGAAAGGTGGGATCGGGAGATTCGGTGTCCATCGGGGTCAGGCCATGGTGTCGAGCACGGGCAGCAGGCGTTCGCGCTGCAGGGTGCGGAAGGGGCCTTGCATCACCCCGCCTTCGTACAGGCGCAGGCGGGCGGCGCTGAGGCTGCCGGTGCAGACGCCGGTGCTGGCCACCTGCACGGTGCCCTGGCATTCGACGGCGGTGGTGGTGTCGGTGTCGTCGGTCACGCCGCCCAGATGGCCCAGCACGATCAGGTCGCCCAGGATGCGAAAGCGCCCCTGCAACTGGCCGGTGTGCCAGATGACCAGGCGGCCGGCGATCTCGCCCTCGCCGCGCAGCGTGCCCTGCAGCAGCAGGCCGCCCTTGAAGTTCAAGCTACCTTCCAGCACGGTGCCCTCGGCCACCCGGTTGACGATGTGCATCGCCACCGGGTCCAGCACCAGGGTGTCCTGCGGTGGGGTGGGGGCGCTCATCCCGGGCCTCCGGCGCTCCAGCGGGCCAGGGCCCAGACGCCAGCGGCCAGCAGGGCGCTCCAGCCCAGCCACAGGGCGATCAGCAGGCGCCGACGCAGGCGGGGCAGGGCGGCCAGGTCCAGGGGCTGTCCGGCCAGGGCAGCGGCCGGGTGGTCCTGGCCGAGGCCGCTGGCGAGCCCGGCCAGCAGTCGGCTGCGGTCGCCCAGGCCCTCCAGCCACAGGGCGCGGTCCGAGGCCTCGCGCACGCCCTGGCCGGGGCCGAGCGTGAGCAGCGTGGCCGGGCCCACCACCTGTTCGGTCAGGTAGCGGTCAAGGGGGTCGGGGGCGGACATCCCGCGATTATTGCGGAGCCGTGACCCTGTTCCGGTCGGGGGCTGTGTCGGCGCCGCCACGGCGCTGCTAGCATCGTTGCCCGCCTGCGCCTGACCCGGGTGCCGGGCACTCGAACTGAAAGAGAACGTGACCCATGAGGTCCTGGTGGATGGCTTTGCGCGCGCGGTTCCGGCTCGCGCCCGACGACCTGCTGCGTGACCCGACCTACCGCCGGCTCTGGTCCTCGATCCTGATCAGCTCCCTGGGCACCCAGGTGACCCTGCTGGCCGTGCCGCTGACCGCGGCGGTGCTGCTGCACGCCTCGCCCACCCAGATGGGCTGGCTGACCACCATGGAGCTGCTGCCCTTCCTGCTGTTTTCGCTGCCCGCGGGGGTGTGGCTGGACCGGGTGCGCAAGCTGCCGGTCTACATCGCGGGTGAGCTGAGCCTGGCCCTGGTGGTGGCCACCGTGCCGGTGGCCTGGTGGCTGGGCTGGTTGCAGATGGGCTGGCTCTATGCGGTGGCCTTCGTGATCGGCACGGTCAACACCACGGCCGGTTCGGCCTCGCAGATCGTGCTGACCCAGGTGGTGGAGCGTGACCGGCTGGTGGAGGCCCATGCCAAGAATGCGCTGGCCAACTCCGGGGCCGAGGTGGCGGGGCCGGCGGTGGCCGGTGCGCTGATCCGGGCGCTGGGCGCGCCGCTGGCGTTGCTGGTCAACGCGGTGCTGCTGATCGGCTCGGCAGCCATCCTGCGGCTGATCCGGGTTCAGGAGACGCTGCGCCCGGCACAGGCGGGCAGCTTCTGGCGCGATTTGTGGACGGGCCTGTCCTTCGTGCGGCAACAGCGTCTGCTGGTGACATTGGCGGCTTGCGTGGGGGCCTGGCAGTTGAGCAATCAGTGCGCCAATGTGGTCCAGATCCTCTTTGCCACCCGCCGCTTGGGCCTGAGCGAGCAGGCGGTGGGCCTGAGCTATGTGGCCCTGGGCGCGGGCACGGTGACGGCCAGCCTGCTGGGCGACCGCCTCAGCCGCCGGCTGGGGCCGGGCCCGGCGCTGGTGAGCGGCTTCGCTTGCACCGCCCTGGGCTGGCTGCTGCTGGCGCTGGCGCCGGTGGGGCCGCTGGGCGTGGCCGCCTTCGTGGCCTGCCTGAGCCTGTTCGGGGCCGGGGCCATCTTCATCTTCATCAACTTCATCGCGCTGCGCCAGGCCGTCACGCCCGAACCCCTGCTGGGCCGCATGACCAGCGTGATGCGCTGGCTGATCCTGCTGCCCTCGGTGCCCGGCGCCATGCTGGGCGGCTGGCTGGGGGAGCATGTCAGTCTGCGGGCGGCGCTGGGTTTCGCCGGTGCCAGCTGCGCGCTGCTGGCGCTGGTGGCCTGGCGGCTGCCGCGCATCCAGGCGGTGCGGGAGCTGCCCTCGGTGGACAGCCCCGGGCGGCGGCTGGAGGCGGTGGACGTCGGCGTGGCCTGAGGCCCCGGGCTCAGGGCCCCAGGGTGTCGGTGATGATGCGGTCCACGCCCAGGGCCCACAGGGCGTCGGCGCGGGCTGCCTCGTTCACCGTGTAGACCCAGCAGGCCAGGCCCTGGGCGTGCAGGCCGCGCAGGGTGTCGGCGTCGATCAGCCGATGGTTCAGCACCACGCCCTGGCAGCCCAGAACCTGCGCCTGCTCCACCCAGCCCGGCGTCAGTGCATCCAGCAGAAGAGCGCGGGGTAGCTCGGGGGCAGCCGCTGCCGCCGCCGAGAGGGCGGCCGGCTGGAAGGAGGACAGCCAGGGCGTCGGGGTGCCGGGGTGCCAGAGCTGCCGCACCGCGTCGGCCACCGCCTGGCCGGTGGCCTCGGCTTGTCCGAGCAACGGTTTGAGTTCGAGATTGACATGCAAGCCTTCGGCGTTCGCGAAGGCGGCCAGGGCCGCCAGCCGGGCAGGAGGCTCGCCGGCCCAGCCGGGGCCGCACCAGGCGCCGGCGTCCAGCCGGGACAGGCTGGCCCAGTCCGCCGCGGCGGCCGGGCCTTGGCCCGAGGTGGTGCGCTCCAGGGTGTCGTCGTGCAGCAGATAGGGCTCGCCGTCGGCGGACAGCTTCACATCGCACTCGAAGGCCCGGTAGCCCAGTTGCCAGCCGTGGCGGAAAGCGGCCAGGGTGTTCTCCGGGGCCCGGCGGCCGGCGCCGCGGTGGGCGATCCAGCGCGGCCAGGCCGCTGCGGCGGGTGAGGGGGGGCGCTTGGACGATGGCATGGGGCAGATGGGCGGGGTGGGGGGCGAGGTGGCGGGATCGGGCAGAGCATGCCATGCCCCACAGGCGGGCTTTCCCCCGGACGGTATCATTCACGCCCTCGTGCCCCTGACAGGTGCGTGCGGCCGGATCCCCCGGTCCTCCCGCTTTTTGCCTGCCCGCCATGAACGCGCCGCTGCCGATTCCCACCGTCCCCACTCTGAACGGGGACCACCCCGTCGAAGACGCCGCCGCGCCCCGGCTGCGCGAGATCCCGTACAACTACACCTCGCTGTCCGACCGCGAGATCGTGCTGCGCCTGCTGGGCGAGCGCGCCTGGGATCTGCTGAACCTGCTGCGCGATGAGCGCCGCACCGGCCGTTCCGCCCGCATGCTCTACGAGGTGATGGGCGACATCTGGGTCGTCAAGCGCAACCCCTACCTGATCGACGATCTGCTGGACAACCCGCGCCGGCGCGGCCAGCTGATCGAGGCCCTGCACCACCGCCTGACCGAGGTGGAGAAGCGCCGCACCCCCGAGGTGGACGCCCAGCGCGACGCCCATGTGGGCGAGTTGCTGGTGCTGGCCCGCGCTGCGGTGGATCGCTTCGCCACCCGCTTCGTGCAGGTGGACGAGCTGCGCCAGCGTGCGCGCAAGCTGTTCGCCCAGTGCACCCGCAAGGACAACATCAAGTTCGACGGCCTCTCGCGCGTCTCGCACGTGACCGACGCCACCGACTGGCGGGTGGAATACCCCTTCGTCGTGCTGACCCCGGACACCGAGGCCGAGATGGCCGGCCTGGTGGCGGCCTGCGTGGAACTGGGGCTGACCGTGATCCCGCGCGGAGGTGGCACCGGCTACACCGGCGGCGCCGTGCCCCTGACCTGGAAGAGCGCGGTCATCAACACCGAGAAGCTCGAGCAGATGACCGAGGCCGAGATGAGCACGCTGCCCGGCGTGGACCATCCGGTGCCGACGATCTGGACCGGCGCCGGCGTGGTCACCCAGCGGGTGGCCGATGCGGCCGAGCGGGCGGGCTTCGTCTTCGCGGTGGACCCGACCTCGGCCGAGGCCTCCTGCGTGGGCGGCAACATCGCGATGAACGCGGGCGGCAAGAAGGCCGTGCTGTGGGGCACCGCGCTGGACAACCTGGCCAGCTGGAAGATGGTGACGCCCGAGGCCAAGTGGCTGGAGGTCACCCGGCTGAACCACAACCTGGGCAAGATCCACGACGTCGAGGTGGCCAGCTTCGAGCTGAAGTACTTCGACGCCAGTGGCAAGCACCTGGAGCGCACCGAGCGCCTGGACATTCCGGGCCGCGTCTTCCGCAAGGAAGGCCTGGGCAAGGACGTCACCGACAAGTTCCTGGCCGGCCTGCCCGGCGTGCAGAAGGAGGGCTGCGACGGCCTGATCACCAGCGCGCGCTGGGTGGTGCACCGCATGCCCAAGCACACCCGCACCGTGTGCCTGGAGTTCTTCGGCAACCCCAAGGACTGCGTGCCCTCGATCGTCGAGATCAAGGACTTCATGTTCCAGGAGATGAAGCAGCCGGGGGGCGCCATCCTGGCCGGTCTGGAGCACATGGACGACCGCTACCTGAAGGCGGTGGGTTACGCGACCAAGAGCAAGCGTGGCGGCATGCCCAAGATGGCGTTGTTCGGCGACATCGTCGGCGATGACGAGGACCGCGTGGCCAAGGCGGCCAGCGAGGTCATCCGCCTGGCCAATGCCCGCTCGGGCGAGGGCTTCATTGCCGTCAGCCCCGAGGCCCGCAAGAAGTTCTGGGCCGACCGCAAGCGCACCGCGGCCATCAGCCGCCACACCAACGCCTTCAAGGTCAACGAGGACGTGGTGATCCCGCTGGAGCGCATGGGTGAGTACACCCTGGGCATCGAGCGGATCAACATCGAGCTGTCGCTGCGCAACAAGCTGGCGCTGACCGAGCGGCTGGAGGCCTTCTTCACCGAGGGCGAGCTGCCCCTGGCCAAGACCGACGAGGCCGGCGAGCACACCCGCGACGAGCTGCTGGACGAGCGCGTGCCCGAGGCGCTGACGCTGATCCGCAGCGTGCGCGGCCTGTGGCAGCACTGGCACGACCACCTCGACGAGGTGCTGCCCAACGAGAGCCGCAGCTTCTTCGACCAGCTGCAGGACCATTCCCTGCGCGCCTCCTGGAAGAAGGACCTGCTCAAGCCGCTGCAGCTGCTGTTCGCCGGCTCCACCTTCGCGCCCATCATCGAAGGCGTCAAGCAGGTCCACAAGGACGTGCTGCGCGGCCGCGTGTGGGTGGCCCTGCACATGCACGCCGGTGACGGCAATGTGCACACCAACATCCCGGTCAACAGCGACAACTACGAGATGCTGAAGACCGCGCACGAGGCGGTGGCCCGCATCATGGTGCTGGCGCGCAGCCTCAACGGCGTGATCTCGGGCGAGCACGGCATCGGCATCACCAAGCTGGAGTTCCTCTCGGACGAGGAACTGGCCAACTTCACCGCCTACAAGGCCAAGGTGGATCCGGAAGGGCGCTTCAACCGCGGCAAGCTGCTGCGCGGCGAGGCCCTGAGCCGCCTGGGCGAGGACGTGCACGCCGCCGACCTGAGCCATGCCTACACGCCCAGCTTCGGCCTGATGACGCACGAGTCGCTGATCATGCAGCAGAGCGACATCGGCGACATCGCGGCCTCGGTCAAGGACTGCCTGCGCTGCGGCAAGTGCAAGCCGGTGTGCTCCACCCACGTGCCGCGCGCCAACCTGCTCTACAGCCCACGCAACAAGATCCTGGCCACCTCGCTGCTGGTCGAGGCCTTCCTCTACGAGGAGCAGACCCGGCGCGGCGTGTCGATCAAGCACTGGGAGGAGTTCGAGGACGTGGGCGACCACTGCACGGTCTGCCACAAGTGCCTGAGCCCCTGCCCGGTGAAGATCGACTTCGGCGACGTGACGATGGCCATGCGCAACCTGCTGCGCAAGATGGGCCGCAAGAGCTTCCGTCCCGGCCAGGCCGCGGCCATGCTGATGCTCAACGCCACCAACCCGGAGACGATCAAGCTGGCCCGCACGGCCATCGTCGGCGTGGGCATGAAGGCCCAGCGGCTGGCGCACGACGTGTTGTCCATCGCCGCCAAGCACCAGACCGGCGCGCCGCCGGCCACGGTGGGCACCGCCCCGATCAAGGAGCAGGTGATCCACTTCATCAACAAGAAGATGCCGGGTGGCCTGCCCAAGAAGACCGCGCGGGCGCTGCTGGACATCGAGGACCGGGAGTACGTGCCCATCATCCGCAACCCGGCCGTCACCACGGCCGAGACGGAGGCGGTGTTCTACTTCCCCGGCTGCGGCTCGGAGCGCCTGTTCAGCCAGGTGGGCCTGGCCACCCAGGCCATGCTGTGGCATGCCGGCGTGCAGACCGTGCTGCCGCCGGGCTACCTGTGCTGCGGCTACCCGCAGCGCGGGGCCGGCCAGGCCGACAAGGCCGAGAAGATCATCACCGACAACCGGGTGCTGTTCCACCGCGTGGCCAACACGCTGAACTACCTGGACATCAAGACGGTGGTGGTGAGCTGCGGCACCTGCTACGACCAGCTGCAGGGCTACCACTTCGACAAGATCTTCCCGGGCTGCCGCATCATCGACATCCACGAGTTCCTGCTCGAGAAGGGCATCAAGCTCGATGGCGCCGGTGGCTACCTCTTCCACGATCCCTGCCACTCGCCGATGAAGCAGCAGGACCCGATGAAGACGGTCAAGGCGCTGGTGGGCGACGCGGTGGTCAAGAGCGAGCGCTGCTGCGGCGAGTCGGGCACGCTGGCGGTCAGCCGGCCCGACATCTCGACCCAGGTGCGCTTCCGCAAGGAAGAGGAGATGCGCAAGGCCGAGGCGACGCTGCGCGCCACCGGCGTGGTGGGCCAGCAGCAGGACCTGAAGATCCTGACCTCCTGCCCCAGCTGCCTGCAGGGTCTGTCTCGCTATGGCGATGACCTGCAGAACGGCCTGCTGGAGGCCGACTACATCGTCGTCGAGATGGCGCGCAAGATCCTGGGCGCCAGCTGGATGGAAGACTACGTCGCCCGCGCCAATGCCGGCGGCATCGAGCGGGTGCTGGTGTGATGAAGCAAGCCGGTTGCGAACTGTGCGAGCACGCCGCCACCGCGGCCTGGTCGCTGGTGCATGCGGGCGAGCGCCTGCGCGTGGTGCGGGTGCTGGACGCGCCGGAGTTCCCGGCCTTCTACCGTGTGATCTGGAACGAGCACGTGGCCGAGATGAGCGATCTCTCGCATGTGGACCGGGCCCACCTGATGGACGCGGTGCTGGCCGTGGAGCATGTGCTGCGCACCAGCCTCAAGCCCACCAAGATCAACCTGGCCACGCTGGGCAATGTGGTGCCGCACCTGCACTGGCACGTCATCGCCCGCTTCGACTGGGACAGCCACTTCCCGCAGCCCATCTGGGGCAGCCGCCAGCGCACGCCCGAGCCGCCGGCCGGCCAGCGCCTGGCCGTGCCGCTGACCGAACTGGACGACCGGGTGCGCCGCGCCCTGAATGCCTGATTTCCGCTGGATTGCCGCATGAGTTCCCCCACCCCCACCGCGCTGACCCTGCACCAGGCCTCCCGCGTGCTGGAGATCGGCTTCGACGACGGTCAGAGCTTCCGCATTCCCTTCGAGCTGCTGCGCGTCTATTCGCCCTCGGCCGAGGTGCAGGGCCACGGCCCGGGCCAGGAGGTGCTGCAGACCGGCAAGCGCAACGTGCTGATCACCGACGTGGCCATGGTGGGCCACTACGCGCTGCAGCCGCGCTTTGACGACGGCCACGAGTCCGGCCTCTACACTTGGGCCTATCTGTACGATCTGGGCGCGCGGCAGGCCGAGCACTGGGCGGCCTACGAGGCCCGGCTGAAGCTGGCCGGCGTGGACCGCGACACGCCGATGCCGGCCAAAGACGGTCCGTCCTGCCACTCGCACTGAACCGGGCACCCGTCGGCGCCACCACCCATTCCAAGAAAGAGTTCCATGTCGCAGACCCACTTCGGTTTTGAAACCGTGGACGAGGCCGAGAAGGCCGGCAAGGTCAAGGGCGTGTTCGATTCGGTCGCCTCCAAGTACGACCTGATGAACGACTTCATGTCCATGGGCCTGCACCGGGTCTGGAAGGCCTACACGGTGGCGGTGGCCAATCTGAAGGAAGGCGACGCGGTGCTGGACATCGCTGGCGGCACGGGTGACCTCTCGCGCGCCTTCGCCCGCAAGGTCGGCCCGACCGGCACCGTGGTGCACACCGACATCAACGAGGCCATGCTGCGCACCGGCCGCGACCGCCTGCTCGACGAGGGCCTGTCGCTGCCGACGACGATCTGCGACGCCGAGAAGCTGCCCTTCAAGCCGGGCACCTTCGACCTGGTGAGCGTGGCCTTCGGCCTGCGCAACATGACCCACAAGGACCAGGCCCTGGCCGAGATGTGCCGGGTGCTCAAGCCGGGCGGCCGGCTGCTGGTGCTGGAGTTCTCCAAGGTCGCCAAGCCGCTGCAGAAGCCCTACGACTGGTACTCCTTCAACATCCTGCCCAAGCTGGGCCAATGGGTGGCCGGCGACGCCGACAGCTACCGCTACCTGGCCGAGTCCATCCGCATGCACCCGGACCAGGCCACCCTCAAGGCCATGATGAAGACAGTGGGCTTCGGCCATGTCGACGTGCACAACCTGACCGGTGGCGTGGTGGCCCTGCACGTGGGCATCAAGTGCTGAGCTGAATCCCGCGGGCCGGGGCGGCCGGTGCCTGGCGCGCCGTCCCTGCCGCGGCATACTGCGGGTTCGCACAGAACGGACCCGAGATGCCCCAGATCCTGTTGACCGGCGCGGCCGGCTACATCGCCTCCCACACCTGGCTCGCCCTGCAGGCGGCCGGCTTTGACGTCGTCGGTGTCGACGACTTCTCCAACAGCTCGCCCGAGGTGCTGCGCCGCATCGAGGCCCTGGGCGGCCGGCCGGTGGTGTTCGAGCAGGCCAATGTCTGCGACAGCGCGGCCATGGACGCCATCTTCCGCAAGCACCGCATCGATGCGGTGGTGCATTTCGCGGCCTTCAAGGCCGTGGGTGAGTCGGCCGAGAAGCCGCTGGCCTACTACGCCAACAACATTGGCGGCCTGGTCAACACCCTGCAGGTGATGCAGCGCCACGGCGTGAAGACCTTCGTCTTCAGCTCCAGCGCCACCGTCTACGGCACGCCGGTCTTCCTGCCCTACACCGAGGCCCATCCGCTGGCCGCGATGAACGTCTATGGCCGCACCAAGCTGATGGGCGAGCAGATCCTGCGCGACCTGGAGACGGCCGATCCGTCCTGGGCCATCGCCTGGCTGCGTTACTTCAACCCGGTGGGCGCCCACGAGAGCGGCCAGATGGGCGAGGACCCGCGCGGTGTGCCCAACAACCTGATGCCCTATGTGCAGCAGGTGGCGGTGGGGCGGCGCGAGTTCCTGTCCATCTTCGGTGGCGACTACGACACGCCGGACGGCACGGGCGTGCGCGACTACCTGCACGTGATGGACCTGGCCGAGGGCCATGTGGCGGCCCTGCGCTACCTGTTGGACGCGAAGAAGGGCTGCACCGTCAACCTGGGCACCGGCGTGGGCTACAGCGTGCTGGACCTGGTCCGGTCCTTCGAGCGGGCCGCCGGCAAGCCCATTCCCTGCAAGATCGTGGAGCGTCGCGCCGGCGATCTGCCCAGCTACTACGCCGACGCCACCCTGGCCAGGACCCTGCTGGGCTGGCAGGCCACCCGCAGCCTGGACCAGATGTGCGCCGACAGCTGGCGCTGGCAGAGCCAGAACCCGCAGGGCTACGGGCCGGGGGCCTGATCCGGCGTCCAGCCGATTGACCGGCCGCAGGAGAGGGCGGGAGCCCCCTCCTACAATGCCGGCATGCCTGATCCCATCGCCGCACTGACCGACCTGGTCCTGCCTGCGCTGACTGCGCGCTTCGTCCTGCTGGCCAACCATGTGCTGACGGCCGCTCCGGTGGCCCCGGAACGCCTGAAGCCCCACGCCGGGCGGGTGCTGAAGGTCGAGGTGGCGGGCTGGAGCGGCCCGCTGCCGCCGCCCCCGCCGCTGGCGCTGCGGGTGACGCCGGCCGGCCTGTTCGAGGCTGGCGACGAAGCGGGCGTCCCGGCCGACGCCGACTTGCACCTGCGCCTGGATGCCTCCCGCCCGCTGGATGCCGCCCGCCGCCTGGCCGGTGGCGAGCTGCCGCCGGTGCAGATCGAAGGCGATGCCGCCTTCGCGGCCGATGTGAACTGGGTCGTGTCCAACGTCCGCTGGGATATCGCGGCTGACCTGGAACGGGTGATGGGCCCCGGCCTGGCTGAAGGCCTGGCCCAGGCCGGCAGCCAGGCTCTGGGCGTGCTGCGCCAGATGGCCCAGGGCGTGGCCGGTTCGATGCAGCGACCCTGAGGACCGGCGCGCCCATGCGGTACTTCATGCGTCTGGCCTTCATCGTCCTGACCCTGCTGCGGCATGGGGTGGACGATCTCGTGCTCTCCCGCTTCGACCAGCACCGCTGGCTGCGGATGCTGTCCTGGGTCACGACCCGCGGCCGGCGCCTGGACGCGCCGCGCGGCCAGCGTCTGCGTCTGGCCCTGGAGGCCCTGGGCCCCATCTTCATCAAGTTCGGTCAGGTGCTCTCCACCCGGCGCGATCTGGTGCCGCCGGACATCGCCGATGAGCTGGCCCGCCTGCAGGACCGGGTGCCCCCCATTCCCGCCGCCCAGGCCCGCCGCCTGATCGAGCAGGGCCTGGGGCAGCCGATCGAGGCGGTGTTCGCCAGCTTCGAGAGCGAGGCCGTGGCCAGCGCCTCGATCGCCCAGGTGCACTTCGCGGTGCTCAAGGACGGCCGCGAGGTGGCCGTCAAGGTGCTGCGCCCGGGCATGCTGGACGTCATCGAGGACGATCTGGCCCTGCTGCACACCCTGGCCCGCTGGGTCGAGCGCCTGTCAGCCGATGGCAAGCGCCTGCGCCCGCGCGAGGTGGTGGCCGAGTTCGACGGCTACCTGCACGACGAGCTGGACCTGGTGCGCGAGGCGGCCAATGCCGCCCAGCTGCGGCGCAACATGGCCGACCTGCCGCTGATCCTGGTGCCGGAGATGCACTGGCAGTGGTGCAGCGCCACCGTCATCGTGATGGAGCGGATGAAGGGCATCCCCATCAGCCAGACCGATCGCCTGCGCGAGGCCGGCGTGGACATCCCGAAGCTGGCCCGCGACGGCGTGACGATCTTCTTCACCCAGGTCTTCCGCGACGGCTTCTTCCACGCCGACATGCACCCGGGCAACATCCAGGTCAGTGTCGATCCGGCCACCTTCGGTCGCTACATCGCGCTGGACTTCGGCATCGTCGGCACCCTGACCCAGGTCGACAAGGAATACCTGGCGCAGAACTTCCTGGCCTTCTTCCGGCGCGACTACCAGCGCGTGGCCGAGTTGCACGTGGAAAGCGGCTGGGTGCCGCCCAACACCCGGGTGGATGCGCTGGAGGCGGCCATCCGCGCCGTCTGCGAACCGCACTTCGACCGGCCATTGAAGGAGATCTCGCTGGGCCAGGTGCTGATGCGCCTGTTCCAGACCTCGCGCCGCTTCAATGTGGAGATCCAGCCGCAGCTCGTGCTGCTGCAGAAGACGCTGCTGAACGTCGAGGGCCTGGGTCGCGAGCTGGACCCGGACCTGGACCTCTGGTCCACCGCCAAGCCCTTCCTGGAGCGCTGGATGAACGAGCAGCTGGGTTGGCGCGCCCTGGTGCGCCAGCTCAAGGCCGAGGCCCCGCGCTACGCCCAGCTGCTGCCCGAGTTGCCGCGCCTGGTGCACCAGCGTCTGCAGGAGCGCCCCAACCGCGAGCCCGACCCGGTGCTGTTG
>NZ_BADL01000623.1 GCF_000333615.1 Ideonella sp. B508-1
CGCTACGGTGCGCTGCCGCTGGTGCGCCGCGTGGGCGGGCTGGGCGACACCGTGACCGACTGCTCCCTGGAGGCCCTGGATGAGGGACGTGCCACCGGATTCGTGTTCGACGCCTTCGACGAGGCGGGCCTGGACGCGGCCGTGCGGCGGGCCTTCGCGCTCTACCGCCGCAAGCGGGACTGGGTGTCCGTCCAGCGCACCGCGATGGCGCAGCACCACGATTGGGCAGTGGCCGCCCAGGGCTACCTGGCCATGTACCGCGCGGCCCTGGGCCGCTGAGGACGCCCCTTCTTTCTGAACCGAGGAACCGACCGCGATGGACGTCAACCAGTTCGAGCATGAGTACGACCATGTGGACCGCACCAGCGTGCAGGCGCTCAAGCGCCACATCGCCAACAAGCTGATCTACCAGGTCGGCAAGGACCCGGTCTCGGCCCGGCCCGAGGACTGGATGCACGCGGCGGCCTATGCCATCCGCGACCACCTGGTCGAGCGCTGGATGCAGACCACCCGCGCCCAGTACGCGCAGGATGTGAAGCGGGTCTACTACCTGTCGATGGAGTTCCTGATCGGCCGCACCTTCAGCAATGCGGTGCTGGCGCTGGAGCTGATGCCGGCCCTCAAGCAGGCCCTGCTGGAGCTGGAGGTGGACCTGGACGGCCTGTTCGACCTGGAGCCCGATGCGGCCCTGGGCAATGGTGGCCTGGGTCGGCTGGCGGCCTGCTTCCTGGATTCGATGGCCACGCTGGGCGTGCCGGGCTTCGGCTACGGCATCCGCTACGACTACGGCATGTTCCGCCAGCTCATCAAGGAGGGCCGTCAGGTGGAGACGCCCGACTACTGGCTCACCCACGGCAACCCCTGGGAGTTCCCGCGGCCGGAGGTGATCTACCGCGTGCGCTTCGGTGGCCGGCTGGAGACCCCCATGGCGGCGTGCGCTGG
>NZ_BADL01000622.1 GCF_000333615.1 Ideonella sp. B508-1
CTCGATCACACAGCAGTTCATAGCAGAGCGTGGGCTGTGGGCTCAATGTCAGAACAGGCTGATAACCCCACAGGCTTCCCAGCAGCTGAGGATCAGCTGCGCAGTTGAAGAGGGCGACCTTGGCCATGTCCCAGCTGGGCCCGCTGAGGCACACGTAGAAGCCAACGACGGCGGTACTCCAGGCGTCCACGATCACGTAGACGATAGGACGCCCCACAATCCATGCGGGGTTGAGAGAGGATCGAAGATAGACGTC
>NZ_BADL01000621.1 GCF_000333615.1 Ideonella sp. B508-1
CAGTGGCCGAATGGACCATGTCGGCCATGGCCCGGGCCTGGGCGGCCCGGGCCTGGGCCTGCGCCAGGGTCGGGTGGGCCGCCAGGGCCTGGCCGATCAGCCGCGAGAGTTCGGCGTCGTCGAAGGATCGCCACCAGTCGCCAGCCAGAGGGGCGGTGTCGGGCTGGGCGGCCAGGCCGGCGCGCTCGGCGCCGAACAGAGCCGCGCCCGGCTGTTCGGCACCAGGCAGGGCGCAACCGGCCAGCACGGCCAGCAGGGCTGCGGCCACCACCCCGTGGGGACGCAAAGACATGCGGAGGGAAGAGAACCTGTTCATGGTGAGTTCAGGAGGCGCCGCCCTGCTCCTGTGCGGAGGCGGACGATTGAGAAAGACGGAGGGCTTCGCCGTTGGCCAGGATGCGTTCCAGCATGCCGCGCAGCAGCACCCACTCCTCGTGGTTGAAGCCGCTGAGATGCCGGTTGAGCACACGGCAGAGCACCTCGGGCACCTGGCTGGCAATGGCCTGGCCCTGGGGGGTGAGGAGCACATGCACCACCCGCCGGTCGCTGGTCGAGCGCTCACGGCGCAGCAGGCCCTTGCTCTCCAGGCGGTCCAGCAGGCGAGTGGTCGCCCCCGGATCCAGCTGCAGATCACGGGCCAGGCCGGCCACGGTGGACTGCCCGCAGGCATGCAACTTGAACAAGGGCATCCACTGCGCGTGAGTCACCTCCCACGGCACCAACTCCTGGTCCGCATCAGCGAGGAGGCTGGCCAGGACCCGACGCATCAGGTAACCAATGCTGATTTCCGGCCGGAACTCCTCGGGCTGGTAGAACTCAGCTGGAATGGGAGGCGAATTCATGTGGCAGATGATATTTGCCCAAGCAATGAATGACGCGGCAAGCAAAAAAGACCCTAGGATTAACCAGGGGTATTGGCCGACCGCGCCCTTGCTTGGCACCCCGGGTCCACCCAGGGTGTTTCCTGCCTGTCCAACCGACGCTGAAAAAGGAGAAGACACATGAACACGATGACCCAGGATCTGTCCCGTTCCCAACGCGTGCTGCGAGGAACCGGACTGGCGCTTGCCGTGGCCCTGACCTTCAGTGGTTGCGCGGAAATGGGCCCGCGGGAACAGGGCACGGCCACGGGGGCCGCGATCGGTGCCATCGGTGGCGCGGTCATCGGCTCCGCCACCGGCGGTAGGGCCGGCACGGGCGCCTTGATCGGGGGGGCCGTGGGGGCCGTGGCGGGCAACATCTGGTCCAAGCGCATGGAAGACAAGCGCAAGCAGATGGAAGCCGCCACCCAGGGCACCGGGGTGGAGGTGAGCCGCACGGCCGACAACCGGCTGCAGGTCAATGTCCCCAGCGACATCAGCTTCGATGTCGGCCGCTCGGCCCTGCGGCCCGCGCTGCATCCGGTGCTCGACAAGTTCGCCTCCGGCCTGGACAGCAGCATGAAGGTGATGATCATCGGCCACACCGACAGCACCGGCAGCGATGCGATCAACGACCCGCTGTCGGTCGACCGGGCGGCCAGCGTGCGGGACTATCTGGTGATGCGGGGGCTCTCCCCGACCCGGATCTCCATCGAAGGCAAGGGCTCGCACCAGCCCATCGCCGACAACGCCACGGTGGACGGACGTGCCCGCAACCGCCGTGTGGAGATCTTCCTGAGCGAAGCCCAGCCCCAGGGGTGAGGCCTGCGCGGCAGCGGGCCCGCGCCTAAAATCGGGCGCTCGCGTGGTCCCTGGCACCCATGGTGCCGGGGACCGACCACCGCCCTGCTGCTGTTGTCCCCTTCTCCCATGAGCACCACCCCCACGTCCGGCGCGCCGCGCCCCGTTCGCCACCAGTACGAGGACTTCATGCGCCACGTCTTCGAGCATGGCGTGGCCAAGGGTGATCGCACCGGCACCGGCACGCGCAGCGTGTTCGGCCACCAGATGCGCTTCGACCTGAGCGAGGGCTTTCCGCTGGTGACCACCAAGAAGGTCTATCTGCGGGCCATCATCGTCGAGCTGCTGTGGTTTCTGCGCGGCGACAGCAATGTGAAGTGGCTGCAGGAGCGCGGCTGCACCATCTGGGACGAGTGGGCCCGTGACGACGGCGACCTGGGCCCGGTCTACGGAGTGCAGTGGCGCAACTGGCCGGCCCCGGATGGCCGCCACATCGACCAGATCGGCGAGGTGGTGCGCACGCTGCGCAGCAACCCCGATTCGCGCCGCATCATCGTCAGCGCCTGGAACGTGGCCGACCTGGACCGCATGGCCCTGATGCCCTGCCATGCCTTCTTCCAGTTCTACGTCTCGCCGGAGCTGGGCCCCCATGGCAAGCGCAAGCTGAGCTGCCAGCTCTACCAGCGCAGCGCCGACATCTTCCTGGGCGTGCCCTTCAACATCGCCAGCTATGCGCTGCTGACCCACATGCTGGCCCAGCAGTGCGACCTGGACGTGGGCGACTTCATCTGGACCGGGGGCGACTGCCACATCTACGACAACCACCTGGAGCAGGTGCAGACCCAGCTGGCGCGCGAGCCCCTGCCCTACCCGGTGCTGAACATCAAGCGGCACCCGGCCTCGATCTTCGACTACGAGCCCGAGGACTTCGAGGTGCTGGACTACCAGCACCACGCCCCGATCAAGGCCCCGGTCGCGGTCTGAGGGTCCCACGATGATCCGTCCGACCGTGCTGGTCCTGATCGCCGCGGTGGCCCGCAATCGCGTGATCGGGCGTGACAACCAGTTGCTCTGGCATCTGCCCGAGGACATGGCCCACTTCCGCGAAACCACCCGCGGTGCGCCGGTGATCATGGGCCGCAAGACCTGGGAATCCCTGCCGGCGCGTTTTCGCCCGCTGCCGGGGCGGCGCAACATCGTGCTCAGCCGCCAGGCCGGTTATGTGGCCGAAGGCGCCGAGGTGGTCGCCACGCTGGATGACGCACTGCTTCGCCTCCAGGCATCGCCACAGGCCTTCGTGATCGGCGGCGAACAGCTCTATCGCCTGGCCCTGTCGCGCGCCGACCAGCTCGTGCTCACCGAACTCGACCGCGATTACGAGGGCGATGCCCTCTTCCCGGCTTGGGACCCCGAGATCTTTGCAGAGGTCGAGCGTCGACCCGCGCAGTCCGCACCGGCCGAGGGGCCGGGCTATGCCTTTGTCACCTACCAGCGGCGGCCCACCGCCTGAAACACCCACCATGTCCGACCACGGTTTCCACGTCCACGGCCCCCACGACCACGAACTCGAGCACGCCGCCCACGCGGACCCCGGCAGCATGGCCGGGCAGCTGGCGGTGGTGACGGCCATCCTGGCCACGGTGGGGGCGCTGTTCTCCTACATGGGCGGCGCCGCCCAGGCCAACGCCGTGCTGGACAAGAACACGGCGGCGATCAAGAAGACCGAGGCCTCGGACCAGTGGAACTACTACCAGGCCAAGAGCAACAAGCAGAGCCTGGCCGAGCTGGCCGCGGTGCTGGTGCCGGAGGCCAAGCGGGCCGACTACGAGCAGCAGGCCCAGCGCTACAAGAAGGAGAAGGACGAGATCAAGTCCAAGGCCGAGGCCCTGGAGCAGGAATCCAAGGACTGGGACGAGCGCTCCGAGCAGGAACTGCACATCCACCACCGCTGGGCCCAGGCCACCACCGTGCTGCAGGTGGCCATCGCCATGGCGGCCATCGCCATGCTGACCCGTCGCCGCTGGCTGGAATGGGCCACGATCGGTGGCGGCGCGGTGGGCATCGCCATCGGCGTGGCCGCCATGCTCCACCTGTGAGCCCGCCAGGGGTTCAGGCGGGCGCCAAGGCGCCGCGGGTCCCGATCCAGCGCGCCAGCTCGTCCGCCGGCATCGGCCGGCCGTACAGATAGCCCTGCAGCTCGTCGCAGCGCGCCAGGGTCAGGGCCTGGGCCTGCTCCGCGGTTTCCACGCCCTCGGCCACCACGGTGAGGCCCAGCGTGTGCCCCAGGCCGATCACGGCATGGATCACCGCCAGGTGGGTGCTGTCCTCCAGCATGCCCAGCACGAAGGAGCGGTCGATCTTGAGCCGGTCGATGGGGAAGCGGTTGAGATAGTTGAGGCTGGAGTAGCCGGTGCCGAAGTCGTCGATCACCAGCCCCACCCCCAGGGAGCGGATCTCCCGCAGCACCGCCAGGTTGGCTTCGACGCTGTCCATCAGCATGGACTCGGTCAGCTCCAGCTCCAGCACGCCCTGGGGCACGTCGTAACGCTGCAGGCAGGCGCGCAGATGGTCCAGCAGCCCGGGATGCCGCAGCTGCAGAGCCGAGAGATTCACCGACACCTCGCGCGGGAGCTGGCCCGCCCGCTGCCAGGCCTGGATCTGCCGGCAAGCCTCCTCGATGACCCAGGCCCCGATCGGCACGATCAGGCCCGACTCCTCGGCCACCGGAATGAACTGCGCGGGGGACACCGCCCCGAGTTCCTCATGCTGCCAGCGCAGCAGCCCCTCCACGCCGATCAGATCCCCCGTGCCGGCGGCCACCCGGGGCTGCCAATGCAGGGCCAGGCCGTCGCCGTCCGCGGCCTGCCGCAGGGCGGACTCCATGGTCAAACGCTGCTGGGCACGCTCGGTCATCTCCTGGCTGTAGAACTGGGCGCTGTCACGCCCCTCGGACTTGGCCTGGTACATGGCCGTGTCCGCGTGGCGCATGAGCAGGTCCAGCTCGTCCGCATCGTCGGGGTACATCGCGATGCCCACGCTGCAGGAGACATGCAGCTCGTGCTCGTTGACGCGGTGCGGTGCCCGGATCAGCGGAATCAGGCGTTGGTCCACCACCTGGGCCACCTCGTCCGCACCATGCACGCCACTGAGCACGATGATGAACTCGTCGCCGCCCAGGCGACTGACCGTGTCGCCCGCACGCACCGCGTCCGACAGGCGTTGCGCCACCGACCTCAGCACGCCATCGCCCACATGGTGGCCCAGGGTGTCGTTGATGTCCTTGAAGCGGTCCAGGTCCACGAACAGCAGTGCCACGTGCTCGCCCGTGCGCTGGGCCTGCTGCAGGGCCATGCGCAGCCGTTCGATGCACAGGGTGCGGTTGGGCAAACCTGTCAGGACATCATGGTGCGCCAGGTACTGGATGCGCTCCTCGCTCTTCTTGCGGTCGCTGATGTCGATCGAGGTGAAGATGTAGTGCGACCAGGCCCCCTGCGGTTCACGCACGCCGCTGACCATCAGCCAGGCCGGAAAGTCGCTGCCGTTGCGGCGCTTCAGACGCAACTCACCCTGCCAGGTGCCGCGCTTGGCCACCGCGTCCCACATGGTCTCCAGCATGGTCGCGGGCACTTGGAACAAGGTCTCGGGCGCGGCCCCGACCACCTCGCCCACATCGTGGCCGGTGGATCGGTAGAAGGCCTGGTTGGCCGACAAGACCCGGCGATCGGCGTCGGCGATCAGGATGCCTTCGGAGGACGCTTCGTACACCTTGGCCCAGAGCTCCAGGCGACGCTCCATCAGCTTGAGGTGGTTGATCGGGGTGAACAGGGTCAGCACCGCGTCCTGGCCCTGGTAGGCCAGGCGCCGGGCGGACAGCACCGCCCAGGCCGTTTCGCTGCCGCCATGCCACCGGACCTCGAACTCGTCGACCGCCCCGCGATCGGCCAGCTGCTGGAAGAAGCGGGCCCGCACCGAAGGCTCCAGACTGGTGGCCCAGGGATCGCGGCGGCGCCCGGCCAGCCAGGCTTCGGCCGGCGCGTTGGCATGCAGCACCTCGTGGCCGGGAATGGCGGTCACCACGATGGCGATGGGCGTGGCTTCCAGCAAGGCCTGCTGGGCGTGTGCGGCCCGGGCACTGGCGGCCAGCTCCTGCTGCTCCTCGCGAGCGCGGTCCAGCTCTTCCAGCATGCCGTTGAAGCCGGTGACCAGGCGCCCGATCTCGTCCTGGCTGGACCATTCGGCACGCAGGCTGTGGTCGCCCGTGCGCCCCACGGTATCCACCACCTGGGACAGCCGGCGCAGGGGAAAGCGGATCTGCTGCGCCACCATGTAGACCATGCCCAGGATGCAGCTGAGCAGGAAGAGTGCTGTGCCCAGGTGCAGCCACATGCGGGTGTACAGGCCGGAAACCCGCTCATGCAACATCATGTCCAGCGTGTCCCCGGCACCGCGCCAGGTGTCGCGCAGCTGCTCCAGCAGCGTCTGCTGCGCGGTCTTCAGCGCGGCCTGGGCATGGGCATCGTCCGGAGCCTCCACCCATTGGCGGGCGGCAGCGCGGAAGGTCTCGATCTGCGCCACCAAGGCCGCCTCGCGCTGGCCTTGCAACCCCATCAGGGCCGGCCGGGCCGCCTGGGCCTCGGACCAGTCCGACTGCATGCCCCGCAAGGTGGCGTCCAGCTGACCTTCCAGCACCAGGTACTGGGTGGCGCGTGAAGCATCGCGATGCTCGGCCAGATGGGTTGCGATGCGGTGCTGCGCCTCCAGCAGTTCGGGAAAGCGCAGCACGATGAGCGACATCATGTAGTAGCTGTCCAGGTCCGGATCGAGGATCAGGTTGGACTGGTTGCCCAGGCGGGTCAGCAGGGCACGGCCCTCGCCGATGACGGCCGACGCGGCGGGCGAAGGCACCAGGGACGCCACGAGCTGCTGGTTGAGCTCGCCGCTGCCCATGCCTTCGCCGTGCTCGAACTCCTGCGCGCGCAGCCGCTGCACATGCTGCGGCCAGCTCAGGCGCGGTGGTGCGTCCGCCCCGAGCCGGGCCCCATCGATCAGGGTGTCACGCAGGGCACTGATGTAGGTGTTGCCCGCGATCTCCTTGCGGGCGAAGTCGATGAAGAGGAACTTCTCGTTGACCAGGATGCTGGTCACATAGATGACTGCACACAGATCCAGCAGGTAGATCAGCAGCAGCTTGCGCCCCACGCTCAGCCGGGACAGCAGGCGAGCGAAAGGGTTTCGGGGGATATCAGGCATAGCGGCTGGTTTAGCAAAGCCCATGCCGCTTCTCGCAGCGCGGTGTGCAGTTTTCGATAGCATGGGCGCATGCAATTCGCCACCTGGAATGTGAACTCCCTGGCCGTGCGCCTGCCTCAGCTGCTGGACTGGCTCTCGGCCCACCCTGTGGACGCCCTCGTCCTGCAGGAGACCAAGCTGACCGACGACAAGTTCCCGCAGACCGAGATCGAGGCCGCGGGCTACCAGGTCGTCTTTCACGGCCAGAAGACCTACAACGGCGTGGCACTGCTCTCGCGAGGTGCTGCCACGGAAGTCACCAAGAACATCCCCGGCCTGGCCGATGAGCAGGCACGGGTCATCGCGGGCACGGTGGGGGACACACGGGTCATCGGCGCCTATTTCCCGAACGGGCAGGCACCAGGCAGCGAGAAGTTCGCCTACAAGATGCAGTGGCTGGAAGCGCTGCAGGCCTGGGTCCGCGAAGAACTGGCACACCATCCGCAGCTGGTGCTGATGGGCGATTTCAACATCGCCCCGGAGGACCGCGACGTCTACGACCCGGTGGCCTGGGCCGGCCAGATCCACTGCACCCCCGAAGAGCGCGCACATTTCCAGCAGTTGCTGGGCCTGGGCTTGAGTGATGCGTTCCGCTTGTTCGAGCAGCCCGCCAAGAGCTGGAGCTGGTGGGACTACCGCAACCTGGCCTTCCGCAAGAACCAGGGCCTGCGCATCGACCACATCCTGGTCAGTCCGGCACTCAAACCCCGTGTCACGGCCTGTGACATCGACAAGGCGCCGCGCAAGAACGAGCGCCCCAGCGACCATGCGCCGGTGATCGTCACGCTGAACGAGCAGCCCTGACGCAGCGCGAGCCTGCTGGCCGCAGGCGCGGCCAGCAGGGCTCAATCGTCCAGGGACAGTTCCTGGATCTTGCGGGTGATGGTGTTGCGGCCGATGCCCAGCTTCTGGGCCGCTTCGATGCGTCGGCCGCGGGTGATGTGCAAGGCGGTGCGGATGAGCCGGGCCTCGAACTGCCGGGTGAGCAGATCCCAGACCTCGGGTGAGCCGGACTCCAGCAGGCGTCGCGCTTCGATCTCCAGATCACTGAGCCAGCGCGGATCGCCGCCCGAGCCCTCGGATGCCGCCTGCCCGATCGCAGCGGGCATGGCGGCGGCCATCGGAGGCACCGGCGCGTCCTGCACGGGCAGACCCTGCGGCAGGCCGCTGGACACGGGCATCACGCTCGTCGGCACCGCCGCGGCCGGCAGCTCCGCCGCCGGGGCCTGGCTGAGGATCTCGGGCGGCAGGTCCTTGCTCTCGATCACCTGGGCCGGGGCCATCACCGTCAGCCAGTGGCAGACGTTCTCCAGCTGCCGGACATTGCCGGGGAAGCTGAAGGCCTTCAGGCGCTCCAGGGCCTCGTCGGTGATGCGCTTGGGCTCGACCCCCAGCTCCTTGGCGCTCTTCTGCAGGAAGAAGCGGGCCAGGGCCGGCACATCATCGGCCCGCTCACGCAGCGGGGGCAGACGCAGGCGGATGACGTTCAGGCGATGGAACAGGTCTTCACGGAAGGCCCCGTCGCGCACCCGCTGCTCGAGGTTCTGGTGGGTGGCGGCAATCACGCGCACATTGGCCTTGAGCGGCTGATGCCCCCCGACGCGGTAGAACTGGCCATCGGACAGCACGCGCAGCAGACGGGTCTGCAGATCGAAGGGCATGTCACCGATTTCGTCCAGGAACAGGGTGCCGCCATCGGCCTGCTCGAAGCGGCCGCGGCGCATGGTCTGCGCGCCGGTGAAGGCACCGCGCTCGTGGCCGAACAGCTCGGACTCCAGCAAGTCCTTGGGAATGGCCGCCGTGTTGATGGCGATGAAGGGGCCGTTGGTACCTTGCTCACCACGCGGGCTGTGGCGGTGCAGGGCCCGGGCCACCAGCTCCTTGCCTGAGCCGGACTCGCCGGTGATCAGCACCGTGACATTGCTCTGCGAGAGGCGGCCGATGGCCCGAAAGACATCCTGCATGGCCGGGGCCTGACCGAGGATCTCGGGCACCGGCAGGTTGCGCTCGTCGCTCACCTCCTCGCGCAGACTCTCCTCCACCGCACGGCGGATCAGCTCGACCGCCTTGGTGAGGTCGAAGGGCTTGGGCAGGTACTCGAAGGCGCCGCGCTGGAAGGCCGAGACGGCGCTGTCCAGGTCCGAGTAGGCGGTCATGATGATGACCGGCAGGTTGGGCAACTGCTCCTTGACCTTGCCCAGCAGATCCAGCCCGGAGCCGCCCGGCATGCGGATGTCGCTGACCAGCACCTGGGGTTCGTCGTCGGCCAGCGCGGCCAGCACTTCGCGCGGATTGGCGAAGCTGCGCACCGGCAGTTGCTCGCGCGCCAGCGCCTTCTCCAGCACGAAGCGGATGGATTGATCGTCGTCGACGATCCAGATGGGTTTCATGGGGGCAGTCTTTGCGTCAGGGCAACGGGATCAGGATCTTGAAGACCGTGCGTCCCGGCTCACTGTCGCATTCGATCGTGCCCTGATGCTGCTGGACGAAGGTTTGCGCCAGAGTGAGCCCCAGCCCGGAGCCCCCTTCACGCCCTGACACCAGGGGGTAGAAGATGCGCTCCTTCAGGCTGTCGGGGATGCCTGGTCCGTTGTCCTCGACATGCAATTCCAGTGCCAGTCGATATCTCTGCTTGCCAATGGTCACTTGTCGCGCCACGCGCGTGCGCAGCACGATGCGGGCGTCGCCCTGCTCGATCCGTTCGCTCAGCGCCTGGGAGGCGTTGTGGACGATGTTGAGCAGGGCTTGTATCAATTGCTCGCGGTCGCCCCGGAACTCCGGCAGCGAGGCGTCTTATTCACGTTCCAGGAAAGCCCGCGCGAGTGCTCGGCCAGCACCAGCGCCCGCACCCGCTCACAGACCTCGTGGATGTTCACATCACCGATCACGTGCGGCTTGCGTGGGGGCGCCAGCAGGCGGTCCACCAGGGTCTGCAGGCGGTCGGCCTCGTGGATGATGACCTGGGTGTACTCGGTCAGCTCCGGCGAGGGCAGGTCCATGGCCAGCAGCTGGGCCGCGCCACGGATGCCCCCCAACGGGTTCTTGATCTCATGCGCCAGATTGCGGATCAGCTCCTTGGTGATCTGCGCCTGCCCCATGGCCCGCTCCTCGCGGTCCTGCCGGGTTTGCTGCTCGATCTCGAGCATCTCGACCAGGATGCGCTGATGGGTTGGCTCGGTCTGGCTGACGATCACATGGACCGGCAGCGGATCGGTGAAGCCCACCACGCTGCGGCGCAAGGCACCTTCGAAGCGGCGGGTGGCGAATTCGTTGCGGGAGACAGCCTGGATGGCCTCGTGCAATTGGGCCGGTTCACGGAACCAGTCCAGCAGAGAGCTTTTCACCAAGGAGCGCCGCGACTGGCCGATCATGGTCTCCAGCCCGGCATTGGCGTACAGGCAACTGCCGTCCGGGTTGACCACCGCCACCATGGTGGCCAGCAGATCGAAGCTTTCCCAGGCGCGGGCCTCGGCGGATTCCTGGGAGCGGAGCAATTTCACCCTCACAGCACCGCCGGCTCAGTCCAGCTTGCCCAGTTCGCGCTTGATGGCCGCCACATCGGCCTCCTTGCGCGTGATGGAGGCCTTCAGATCGGCCGTGCGATCCAGATACTTCTGGTAGTTGCGCTCATCACCCCGACGCTCGGGCTGACCGTTGTTGTATTCCTTTTTAAGGGCATCGAGCTCGCCCTGCGCCTTGTTCAGTTCGTCCGACAGGATGCGTTTGGCGTCGCTGTCGCGGGCCTTCTGCTCGCTGCGATCCACCTTGGACTCGGCCCCCGCGCCACTGGGCGCCGCCGAAGCCGTGCGCGCCTTCGGACCGGAGATCGTGGTGGGCTCGGTCGCCTCCTTGGCCTTGCAACCCTTCTGGGCCGCCTCCTTGGCGCTCAGCGTGTTGGTGAACACATTGCCAGGGCACACGTAGTAGATGGAGCCGCTCTGGGCCATGGCCGACGCAGGCGTCAACATCGAGAGCAGCAAGCCGCCAGACACCGCCAGACACATGCGGACGGGACGAAGCAAAGACGAAGCAGAGGACTTCATGAGGGCATTGTCACTCGAAAAAAAAAAGGGACGGCAAACGCCGCCCCCTTTCTGCTGAGCATGCCTGCCGTGCAGGTCACAGAGCGTAGTACATGTCGTACTCGACCGGGTGCGTGGCCATGCGGAAGCGGGTCACCTCTTGCATCTTCAGCTCGATGTAGGCATCGATGTAGGCATCGGTGAACACGCCGCCCTTGGTCAGGAACGCGCGGTCCTTGTCCAGGTAATCCAGAGCCTGGTCCAGGCTGTGGCAGACGGTCGGGATCTTCGCGTCTTCTTCCGGCGGCAGGTGGTACAGATCCTTGGTGGCGGCTTCGCCCGGATGGATCTTGTTTTCCACGCCGTCCAGACCGGCCATCAGCAGGGCTGCGAAGGCCAGGTACGGGTTGGCCGAGGGATCCGGGAAGCGCGCTTCGATGCGGCGGCCCTTCGGGTTGGCCACGTACGGGATGCGGATCGAGGCCGAGCGGTTCTTGGCCGAGTAGGCCAGCTTCACCGGAGCTTCGAAGCCAGGCACCAGACGCTTGTACGAGTTCGTGCCCGGGTTGGTGATGGCGTTCAGGGCACGGGCGTGCTTGATGATGCCGCCGATGTAGTACAGCGCGAACTCGCTCAGGCCGGCATAGCCGTCGCCAGCGAACAGGTTCTTGCCGTCCTTCCACACGGACTGGTGCACGTGCATGCCGGAGCCGTTGTCACCGACGATCGGCTTGGGCATGAAGGTCGCGGTCTTGCCGTAGGCATTGGCGACGTTCACGATGATGTACTTCTGCAGCTGCAGCCAGTCCGCACGCTCGACCAGCGAGCTGAACTTGGTGCCGATTTCCATCTGGCCGGCGTTGGCCACTTCGTGGTGGTGCACTTCCACGGGAATGCCCATCTGCTCGAGCAGCAGGCACATTTCCGAGCGCATATCCTGGCCGCTGTCGACCGGGGGCACCGGGAAGTAGCCGCCCTTGACGGGGGACGGTAGCCGGTGTTGCCGTGCTCGTATTCCTTGC
>NZ_BADL01000620.1 GCF_000333615.1 Ideonella sp. B508-1
CAGGCGCACCGGCCCGGCGGGCAGCTCGGTCAGCGGCGCATGCCGCAGAGACAGCCCCGCCTGCGGGGACCAGTCCAGCCGCGCCCGGTGCAGGCCCTGGCGCAGGGGGCCGGCCAAGGCCTCCTGCAGCAGCCGCTCGGCTTCGGCCCGGTCCAGCGCAAAGCCCAGGGCTGCCACGCTGGCATCCAGTCGCTGCAGATGGGCCGGCCACAGCAGCACTTGGCCGGCCTCGGCCCGCATCGTCTCGAACAGGCCCAGGCCCGGGTCCTGCGCCGACAGGAAGCGGGCCTTGAGCAGGCACTCCGCACGCTCGGGGCGGGCCTGGCTGTCCAGCACGATGCCGGCGCCCACGCCCAGCGTGAGCGGCCGGGTGTCCGCCTGCGGCGGGCCCAGCGTCAGGGTGCGGATGGCGACCGACAGCGCAGCCCGTCCCAGGCCGTCCCCGGGCTCCACCCAGCCGATGGCCCCGCAGTAGAGGCCGCGCGGCGCGGTCTCCAGACCCTGGATCAGCTGCATCGTCCGGTGCTTGGGCGCGCCGGTGATGGACCCGCAGGGAAAGGTGGCCCGCCACAGGGCCGGCCAGTCCACCTCCGGGCGCAGGCGGGCCTCGACCGTCGAGGTCATCTGCCAGACGCTGCGGTAGCCCTCCAGCTCGAACAGGGCCGGCACCCGCACCGAGCCCGTCTCGGCCAAGCGCCCCAGGTCGTTGCGCAGCAGGTCCACGATCATCAGGTTCTCGGCCCGGTTCTTCACATCCTGCTGCAGAGTCCGGGCCCGCTGCGCATCTTCGACCGGATCGGTGGTTCGCGCAGCCGTACCCTTCATCGGCCGGGCCATCACCTGCCGGCCCTCGACCTTCAGGAAGAGCTCGGGTGAGCAGGACAGCACCCAGCGGTCCCCGGACAGGGCCAGCAGCGCGCCATAGGCCACCGGCTGGCGTTCGCGCAGGCGGCGGTACAGATCCACCGGCGAGCCGAAGGCCTGGCCGTTCAACCGGAAGGTGTGGTTGACCTGGTAGGTCTCGCCGCGCCGGATGGCTTCATGGATGGCATCGATGGCGGCGTCAAAGGCGTCATCGTCCACGTCGGGCTGCAGGTCCAGCACACCCGCGGGCGCAGGGGTGTCCGTGCCGCCGGCCATGGTCGCCAGCCAGGCCGGCACCTGCGCGGCATCCAGCCGGTCGCAGCGGCGGAACATCAGGATCCGCAAACGGCCCACCTCGGCAGCCGGCTGGCGCGGGGCCAGGCCCTGCAGCGCCACACCCCACTCATAGTCGGCCAGCACCACCGCCCACAAACCGGCGCGCAGGTCGGCGTCCACGGCCTGCCAGCAAGCGGTCAGGTCCTCCGGCCCCCGGCTTTCATGGCAGGCCGCCAGCCCGGTCAGCAAGCGGCATGCGCCAGGCGCCGGATCCAGCGCATCGTCCAACAGGGCGAAGGCCTCGCCCGGCTGCGGGCGCGGCCAGGCCCCGCCCATCAGGCCACGGCCCCTTTGCGGCGGGCACGCCAGGCGCCGGCAATGGCCAGCACGCTGGGCACCAGGATCAGGGCCCAGATGATCTTCTCGAGATTGCCCTTGACCCAGCCGATGTTGCCGAACCAGTAGCCGGCCATCAGCACGCCCACCACCCACAGCGTGCCACCGGCCAGGTTGTAGGCGGTGAAACGGGCGCGCGACATGGCCGCCACGCCCGCCACGAAAGGCGCAAAGGTGCGGATGAACGGCATGAAGCGGGCCAGCACGATGGTGATGCCGCCATAGCGTTCGTAAAAGGCATGGGCCTGGGCAAAGGCCGCCTTGTTGAAAAAGCGCGAGTTCTCCCACTGGAAGACGCGTGGCCCGAGTCGGCGCCCGATGCTGTAGTTCAGCTGATCGCCCAGCACCGCGGCCACCAGCAGCACGGCCAGGCTCAGCGGCAGGTTCATCAGGCCGGCGCCGGCCAAGGCCCCCACGACGAAGAGCAGCGAATCGCCGGGCAGCAAGGGCATCACCACCAGTCCCGTCTCGACGAAGACGATGAGGAACAGCAGAGCGTAGACCCAGGGGCCGTACTGGGTCACGAACTCGGCCAGGTAGCGGTCCACATGGAGGATGAAATCGAACAGGGTCGGCAGCAGGTCCATGGCGCGGCATTATCGGCGCCCACCATGGCGCCTCTCTACAATCCGGGGATGAATTCCCCCGCGAACGGCCCGCTGGACGCCCCCCGCCGCCCCATCCGAGAACTGCCTGACGAGCTGGTGAGCCAGATCGCCGCGGGCGAGGTGGTGGAGCGACCGGCTTCGGTGGTGCGCGAGCTGGTGGACAACGCGCTGGACGCGGGCGCCGACCAGATCACCGTGCGGCTGGTGGCCGGCGGCATCCGGGCCATCGTGGTCGAAGACGACGGCTGCGGCATTCCGCCCGAGGAGCTGCCGCTGGCCCTCAAGCGCCACGCCACCAGCAAGATCGGCTCGCTGGCCGAGCTCGAGGGCGTGACCACCATGGGCTTCCGCGGCGAGGCGCTGGCCGCCATCGCCTCGGTGTCCGAGACCGCCATCGTCAGCCGCCCGGTCGACGCGACCCAGGCCCGCCGGCTGGACGCCCGCAGCGGCGAATTGCAGCCGGCTGCCCGCGGCCAGGGCACCAGCATCGAGGTGCGCGAGCTGTTCTTCAGCACGCCGGCGCGGCGGAAGTTCCTGAAATCCGAAGCCACCGAGCTGTCGCACGCGGTGGAAGCGGTGCGCCGCCACGCCCTGGCCCGCCCGGACGTGGGCTTTGCCATCTGGCACGAAGGCAAGCTGGTGGAGCAGTGGCGCCGCGCCACCCACGAGCAGCGCATGGCCGACGTGCTGGGCGCCGACTTCGTGGACCAGAGCCGCCCGGTGGATTTCCAGGCCGGGCCGATGCGCATCCTGGGCCGGGCCGGCCTGCCCGAGGCCGCCCGCAACCGCAGCGACCACCAGTACGTCTACGTCAACGGCCGCTATGTGCGCGACAAGCTGATCCAGCATGCGCTGCGCAGCGCCTACGAGGACGTGCTGCATGGCCAGCGCCAGCCGGCCTACGTGCTGTTCATCGACATCGAGCCCACGCGGGTGGATGTGAACGTGCACCCCACCAAGATCGAGGTGCGCTTCCGCGAGTCGGGCGAGGTCTACAGCACGGTGCGCCGCGCGGTGGAACGCACGCTGGCCCTGCCGGCCGGCGCGGCCCTGCCGGCGGCACCGCTGGCCACGCCCACGCCGGCCAGCCCGGATGCCCCTGCTTCTGCGCCCCAGGCCGGCTGGTCGGCCCCCGCCACGCCGGCGGGCCTGCCCTTCGGTGCCCAGCAGCAGCGGCTGAGCCTGGCCGACCTCTCGCTGCTCTACGCCCGCGAGGAGCCACGCACGCCCTGGGCCGCCCCCGCTCCGACGGTGTCCGGCCTGTCACCCGCCCCCTTCGTGCCCTCCGCACTGGTGGACCGCGGCGACCCGCCGATGGACCGCGCGGCCGTGCTCAACGGCGACTGGCCGCTGGGCCGGGCCCTGTCCCAGCTGGCCGGCGTCTACGTGCTGGCCGAAAATGCCCATGGCCTGGTGGTGGTGGACATGCACGCCGCCCACGAGCGCATCGTCTACGAGCGGCTGAAAGCCGAAGCCCGCGCCACCGGCATCGCCGCCCAGCCGCTGCTCATCCCGGCGAGCTTTGCGGCCACCAGGCTGGAGATCGCCACCGCCGAGGCCCGTCAGCCCGATCTGCATGCCCTGGGCCTGGACCTCAGCCCCCTGGGGCCGACGACGCTGGCCGTGCGCTCGCGCCCGGCCGCCCTGGCCGACGCCGACCCAGTGGAGTTGGCGCGCTCGGTGCTGCACGAACTGGCCGAACTGGCCGAGGCCGACGCCGGCCACCTGATCGAGCGGGCCCGCGACGAGCTGCTGGCCACCATGGCCTGCCACGGCGCGGTGCGGGCCAACCGCCGCCTGACCCTGGAAGAGATGAACGCCCTGCTGCGGCAGATGGAAGCCACCGAGCGTTCCGAACAATGCAACCACGGTCGTCCGACCTGGCGGCAGCTGACGATGAAGGAACTGGATGCCCTGTTCCTGCGCGGCCGCTGACACGCCCTCTGCCGACCTGAAAGACCCCCATGCGCTCCGACCGCAACATCCAACGCCCGCCCCGCCGCGCCACGGCACAGCGCGACACCGGCACCACCCCGGCACAGGCCCCGGCCCACGCTGGCGTCAAGGTCAGCTATGCCGAACCCCAGCGCCCCCCCGCTCGGGACCACCGTGACCATCAGGACCTGCGTGGCGGCGAGCGTCAACGCCAGGAAGAGCGCCCCCCGCGCCAGGATCGTCCGCTGCGCCGGGACCGTCCCGAACGCGCGGTCTCGCGCGAGGCCCGGCCCTGGGACGGCCCCGCACCGGCTGAGCGCCGGGACCGCCGTGCGGCGCCAGCGGTCGAAGGTCGGCCCGGCCGCCCACCCCGCCCGGATCGGAACACCCCGTCGCACGCACCCGCGCGCGCGCGCCACGAGGCGGGTCCTGACCGTTCCGGCCGCGGCCCGCAGCCTTCGTCGGCCCCGACGCCTGCGACACGCCCCTCCTGGGAAGCGCCCCACCCCGCCGTCCCTGCGCCAGCCCGTGTCGCGCCGGCGGACGCCGGGGTGCGCCTGTCCAAGGTGATGACCGAGCGCGGCCTGGCCTCGCGCCGCGAGGCCGATGAGTGGATCGACGCCGGCTGGGTCAAGGTCAACGGACAGATGGCCACGCTGGGCCAGCGCGTCACCCCCGACGTGGTCATCGAGGTGGACCCGGCCGCACGCCAGCAGCAGGCCCGCCGGGTGACCGTGCTGCTGCACAAGCCGATCGGCTATGTGTCCGGTCAGGCCGAGGACGGTTACGAGCCCGCCAGTGTACTGGTCACGCCCGGCAACCGCTGGACCGAGGACCCCTCCCGCAAGGAATTCCACCCCGGCCATGCGCGCGGCCTGGCCCCGGCCGGCCGGCTGGACATCGACTCCACCGGCCTGCTGGTGCTGACCCAGGACGGCCGCATCGCCAAGCACCTGATCGGCGACGACTCCGAGGTCGAGAAGGAGTACCTGGTGCGGGTGCAGTACACCCGCCCGGGCCAGTTCCCCGAAGAAGACCTGAAGCGGCTGAACCATGGCTTGGAACTGGACGGCGTGACGCTGCGCCCGGCCAAGGTGAGCTGGGCCAACGAGGACCAGCTGCGCTTCGTGCTGCGTGAAGGCCGCAAGCGCCAGATCCGCCGCATGTGCGAGCTGGTGGGCCTGAAGGTGGTGGGCCTCAAGCGGGTGCGCATCGGCAGCGTGGTGCTGGGCAAGCTGCCCCTGGGCCAGTGGCGCTACCTGCGCGACGATGAACGCTTCTGAGTTCCCGGGCCTGCGCTGGGTGGGTCTGGCCGGCCCCACCGCCTCCGGCAAGACGGCCGCGGCCCTGGCCCTGGCCGAGCACTGGCCGGTGGAAATCATCAGCGTCGATTCGGCCCTGGTCTACCGGGGCATGGACATCGGCACGGCCAAGCCCAGTGCGGCCGAGCAGGCCCAGGTGCCGCACCACCTGATCGACATCCTGGACCCGGTTCAGAGTTACTCCGCCGCCCAGTTCGTGGCCGATGCCCAGCGCCTGATCGAAGCGATCCGTGCCCGGGGGAAGCTGCCCCTGCTGGTGGGGGGCACCATGCTCTACTTCAAGGCCCTGATCGACGGCCTGGACGCCCTGCCCCAGGCCGATCCCGCCGTGCGGGCGGCCCTGGACGCCGAGGCCGCCGAGAGGGGCTGGCCAGCCCTGCATGCGGAACTCGCGCAGGTGGACCCCGTCACCGCAGCCCGGCTGGCCCCACAGGATGCCCAGCGCATCCAGCGAGCGCTGGAGGTCTGGCGGGTGACGGGCCAGCCGTTGTCGAGCTTCCACACCAGGGACAGCGCGCCATCCAAGGACGCCCCACCGGACCATCTGCTGCTCTCGCTGGAGCCCCAAGACCGGTCCTGGCTGCATGCCCGGATCGCCGAACGCTTTGCCCAGATGCTGGAAGCCGGCCTGGTGGACGAAGTCCGTGCCCTGCGCCAGCGTCCGGACCTGCACCTGCAGCTGCCCTCGATCCGCTGCGTCGGTTACCGCCAAGTCTGGGAAGCCCTGGACGCCGAACTGGAAGGCCCCCGCCTGCACGCCCGGTTGATGGAGACCGGCGTGGCCGCGACGCGGCAACTGGCCAAACGGCAGATCACCTGGCTGCGCGGCATGCAGCGTATTGCCATTGCGGCGGATCAGCCCCATGCCGGCGAGGAAGTGACAAAGTGTGTGGCTGAACGCCAGGGCAGCCCGAGCCGCACTTAATCTAGGTCAAGTTGTGCAACAGGCTGCGTCCCTAGGATGCACCATGCCTGTCACCCTCTTCAATCAGAACGGCCACGAGTGCCTGATGTTCACCGATCTGGCCGACGAGCACGCCGGCGAAGCGGTGCAGTCGAATCAGTTCCTGATCATCGACGACGGCACGGGGGCGATCATCGATCCGGGTGGCAACCTCGCCTACAGCGAGCTCTACCTGACGATGACCCGGCATTTCACGCCGCAGAAGCTGGAGGCCATCATCGCCTCGCACGCGGACCCGGACATCATCGCCTCGCTGGACCGCTGGACCACCTCGGCCACCCAGGCCAAGATCTATGTGTCCAAGATCTGGGAGCGCTTCATTCCCCACTTCTGCAAGCCCGGCAAGACGGCGGGCCGCGTGGTGGGCATTCCCGACCCGGGCATGCGCATCAAGATCGGCCGCCACGATCTGATCGCCCTGCCGGCGCACTTCATGCACGCCGAGGGCAACTTCCAGTTCTACGATCCGGTGAGCAAGATCTTGTTCTCCGGCGACCTGGGGGTGTCCCTGGTGGGAGGGGAAGTTGCCAAGAAGCCGGTGACCTCGCTGGCCACCCTGCTGCCGGCCATGGAAGCCTTCCATCGCCGCTACATGGTGTCCAACAAGGTGCTGCGCCTGTGGGCCGACATGGTCAGCACGCTGGACATATCCATGATCGTGCCCCAGCACGGCGCCCCCATGGCGGGGCCGGCCATCCAGGAATTCATCGCCTGGGCGCGGGATCTGAGCTGCGGCATCGACCTGGTCAGCTCGGCCAACTACCGCGTGCCGAACTGACTGGCCCAGCAGACCGGACCAGATGGGTCCGGCCAAACATGACAGCGGCGCCCTCGGGCGCCGTTTTTGTTCATCGAACGGGTGATCAGCCCGGTGCCACCGACCGGGACGGGTCGCTCTGCCGCGGCTGGATGGGTGCCGCACGCACACAGTTGCGGCCGGCATCCTTGGCGGCATGCAGGGCCGTCTCGGCCTCCTGGATCAGCCCCTCGAGCGCCATCTGGCCCGCGTGCACATGGGCCACACCCACGCTGACCGTGACCACCAGATGGGCCTTGTCCCAGCGGAAGGGGGTGGAGGCCACCTGCTGGCGGATGCGCTCGGCTGCATCCAGGGCGCCCAGGGGATCGGTGTGGGGCAGGAAGACCGCCAGCACGGCGCCGCCGAAGCGGGCCAGCACGTCGGACTGACGCAGCGTGGCGCTCACCCGGCGGGTGACTTCCAGCAGCACGGCATCGCCGCAGCGCTGCCCCATGGTGTCGTTGATGCGGCGCAGGTAATCGGCGTCGATCAGCAGCATCGCGCCATCGTCCCCGTAACGGCGGCAGCGCGCCCAGTCGCGCTCGGCCAGACGCAAGAACTGGCGGCGGTTGCCCACCCCGGAGAGTTCGTCATCGACGCACAGCAGTTCCCGCTGCTCGCCGGACTGGGCCAGGGCCCGGGCCAGGTTCAGGGCCACGTGCCCGGTCAGCAAAGCCGGCACGGAGGCCACCAGCCCGCCCACCAAGGCCGTGCCCCAGGAGGCATGGTCCAGGCTCAGGAGCACGGCGGCAACCACCACCCCCACCACGAGGGCAATGCCCACCTGAAACACCTGGGCGGACCGCCAACCCAGGCGGTCCAGTGTCAGCGACAGTTGGTGGGGCCACTGCCCCTGACGATCACTCATGCCCATCGTTGCCTTGTCGATGCTGTAGCCTCATTCGACCACATTTCGGCCCGGGCGTGCCCGGGCTTGAGGGCGGCAGACGTGAACTTTCGCCCATCCCACCGGAATGCTCAGTGGGCGCCGCCGACCTCCGCCGCACCGGCGCCATGGCCGGTTGGGCGTCGTGTGATCCAGATGGCGGCGATCAGCACCAGGAAGAGCACCGACGATACCCAAAAGACATCGTCAGCGGCAAGGGTAAAGGCCTGCTGGTCGATCAAGCGGTTGATCACCCCCCAGGCCTGCCCGGACTCCAGACCGCCCTGGGTCAGACCACCCGCTGCGGCATTCAGCGCGGGCGAGCCCACGGGCAGGGTCTCGGTCAACTGGGCATGGTGCAGCGTCGCGCGGTTCTCCCACACGGTGGTGGCGATCGAGGTGCCCATGGCACCCGCGGTGATCCGCACAAAGTTGGACAGACCGGCCGCGGCGGCGATGCGCTCCGGCTTCAGTCCGGCCAGCGTGATGGTGGTCAGCGGGATGAAGAAGAAGGCCATGGCCCCGCCTTGCAGCACCGTGGGCCCCAGAATGTGGATGAAGTCGGTGTCGGTGGTGAAGTTCGAGCGCATCCACAGCACCGCGGAAAACACGATGAAGGCCCCGGTGGCCATGACCCGCGGGTCCCACTCGCTGACCTTGCGACCCACGATGGGCGTGAGCAGGATGGCCAGCACGCCCACCGGCGCCAGCGCCATGCCGGCGTCGGTGGCGGTGTAGCCCATCCACTGCTGCAGCCACAGCGGCATCAGCACCACATTGCCGAAGAACAGGCCGTAGGCCATCGACAGGGACAGGGTGCCGAAGGCGAAGTTGCGGCCGCCAAAGAGCTTGAGATCGACCACCGGGTGGTCGTCGGTCAACTCCCACACCACGAAGACGGCGAAAGCCACCACCGCCACCACGGCCAGGGTCACGATGGTGACCGAGGCGAACCAGTCCAGTTCCTTGCCCTTGTCCAGCATCAGTTGCAAGGCCCCGACCCAGATGACCAGCAGGGACAGGCCCACGGTGTCGATCGGCAGCTTGCGCGTGGGGGTCTCGCGGTGGCGGTAGATGCCCCAGGTGAGCGCCGCGGAGAGCAGCCCCACCGGCACGTTGATGTAGAAGATCCAGGGCCAGGAGATGTTGTCGGTGATCCAGCCCCCCAGCAAGGGCCCGACCACCGGCGCGACCAGGGTGGTCATGCCCCAGAGCGCCAGGGCCATGCCGGCCTTGGCCCGCGGGTAGCTGGCCAGCAGCAGGGTCTGCGACAGCGGGATCATCGGCCCGGCCACCAGGCCCTGGAGGACCCGGAAGCCCACCAGCATCTCCAGCGACATGGCAAAGCCGCACAGCCAGCTGCTGACGACGAAGAGCAGCACGCTCCAGGTGAACAGCTTGACCGCACCGAAGCGCTGGGTCAGCCAGCCGGTGAGTGGCACCGAAATGGCATTGGCCACGCCGAAGCTGGTGATGACCCAGGTGCCCTGGTTGGGGCTGACCCCCAGGTCGCCGGCGATGGCGGGAATGGACACGTTCGCGATGGACGAATCCAGCACGTTCATGAAGGTGGCCAGCGACAGCGACACCGTGCCCAGCAGCAGGGGCATGCCGTGCAGCGGTGTCGGCTCGTTGGCGGCCGAGGGGGCCTGGCTCATGGCAGTCCGTCTCCGGAAAAGGCTGAGGCGCTCAATGGGCGGCTTGGGAGGCCGGCGCAGCCGCACGGGCCGGCGCGCGACCCAGGTTGGCGGCGATCAGTTGCTTGACCAGCGCGTCGGCGTCGCGGTCCTGGGCGCTGTAGACGTCCGTGGAGGAGGCGGGCTGGGTGCGCGGCTGGTCCGACAGCAGCTTGCCCGACTGGTCCGCGGTGTCGACCGTCACGTTCATGGACAGGCCCACCCGCAGCGGATGCTCGGCCAGTTCCTTGGCATCCAGCGAGATGCGCACCGGCACGCGCTGGACCACCTTGATCCAGTTGCCCGTGGCGTTCTGCGCCGGCAGCAGCGCAAAGGCGGCACCGGTGCCGGCGCCCAGGCCAACCACCTTGCCGTGGTAGACCACCTTGGTGCCGTAGACATCCGCCTCCAGCTCGGCCGGCTGGCCGATGCGCAGCCCCTGGAGCTGGCTCTCCTTGAAGTTGGCGTCCACCCACAGGTCGCTGAGGGAGACCACCGTCATCACCGGAGCCCCGGCCTGCACGCGCTGGCCCAGTTGCACGCTGCGCTTGGCCACCTGGCCATCGGCGGGCGCCAGCAGCGTGGCGCGCTGCAGGGCCAGATAGGCCTCGCGCACCTTGGCGGCGGCGCGCTGAACGGCCGGGTGATCGGCCACGCTGGTGCCGTCGACCATGGCCTGGCTGGCGGCCAGTTGCTCGCGCGCGGCCTGAGCCGCCGATTCCGCGGCGGATTCGGCGTTGCGGGCCGCCACCAGTTGCACGCTGGCGTGCTGGAACTCTTCCTTGCCCACGGCGCCCGTGCTGACCAGGGCGCTGCGGCGCGCCACATCGTCCTTGGCCCGGCTCAGCTCGGCCTGGGCGCGGGACAGATCGGCCTCGCGCAGGGCCAGTTGGGCCTGCAGGGCCGCCGTGTTGGCGTAGAGGCCGCGGGTTTCGCGCACGGTCTGGGCCAGTTGGGCCTCGGCCTGGTCCAGGGCCACGCGGGCATCCGCGGTGTCCAGCTTGACCAGCGGCTGGCCTGCCTTCACGAAATCGGTCTCGTTGGCCTGCACAGCCACCACCGTGCCGCCCACCAGCGGCGTGATCTGCACCACGTTGCCGGAGACATAGGCATTGTCGGTGTCTTGCAGGTGGCGACCGACCATCCAGTGGTAGATGCCCCAGCCGGCGCCGGCCACCACCACGGCAGCGGCAATCACGGTCAGGCCGCGGCGACGGGTGGCGGCGTTGCTTGTCGTTGAATCGTTCATGTCAGGAACTCTTGAAGGTTGTGCGAGCCGAGCTCGTTCGAATGCGATGCGGTCAACCTGGCGGTGCCGCGAGATCAGGGGGTCGCGGAGGCGGCGCCATCGGCCACGCGGGCCGACTCGGCTTGCCATCCCCCGCCCAGGGCCGTGGCGAGGTCCACCGCCGCCGTGGCGCGTCGGGACTGCAGGTCCACCGCCGCCCGCTGCTGCGCCAGCCACTGGGTCTCGGCGTTGAGCACGCCCAGGTAGTTGGTCAGGCCGGCACGGTAGCGGTCCCGGGCGATCTGCCAGGCCTTCTCGGCGCTGGCCAGCGCCGCCGACTGCTCGCCCTGCTGGCGCTCGAGCGACTGCACCGAGCCCAGGGCATCGGCCGCCTCGCGCACGGCGGTCAGCACAGTGGCGTTGTACTGGGCGACCACCGCGTCGCGCTCGGCCTCGCGACCGCTCAGCTGCGCGGTCAGGCGACCACCTTCGAACAGCGGCAGGTGCAGCGCGGGGCCGAAGCTCCATTCGCGGCTGCCCGCCTCGAACAGATTGTTCAGGCCCAGCGAGGACAAGCCCGCCAGACCACTGAGCTGGATGTCCGGATAGAACTCGGCGCGTGCGCTGCGGATGTTGGCCCCCGCCGCCTCCACCCGCCAGCGCGCGGCGGCGATGTCGGGGCGACGGCCCAGCAGGTCGGCACCCAGACGGTGTCCGCTGGCGCTCAGGCCGGCGCTGGGCAGGCTCGGATTCAGCCCGTCCAGCGCGTTGACAGGCTGCGCGGTGAGCGCCGCCAGGGCATGACGGGCCAGCATGATCTGCTCATCGATGGCCTCGATCTGGTTGCGCGCGTCGGGCAGTGCACCCTCGCTCTGGGTCAGCTCCAACGCGGTATCCAGGCCGGCCGCCACGCGTTGGCGGGTCAGGCCCAGCATTTCCTCTCGCTGGGCCAGCGTGCGCTCGGCCACCTTCTTCTGGGCGACCAGCCGCCCCAGGGCAGCATCGTCGCGCTGGTGACGCCGATGCACGAAGACGGCAGCGTCGACTACGACGCGCTCAAGGCACTGATCGACTGGCACATCGCCGAAGGCACCGACTGCATCGGCGTGGTCGGCACCACGGGCGAGTCGGCCACCGTCGACGTGGAAGAGCACTGCGAGATCATCCGCGTGGCCGTCGAGCACGCCAAAGGACGCGTGCCCATCCTGGCTGGCGCCGGTGCCAACAGCACCGCCGAGGCCATCTCGCTGTCCAAGTACGCCAAGGAAGTCGGCGCCGACTGCACCCTGCAGGTCGTGCCTTACTACAACAAGCCGTCCCAGGAAGGCATCTACCGCCACTTCCGCGCCATCGCGGAGGCCGTGGACATCCCGG
>NZ_BADL01000619.1 GCF_000333615.1 Ideonella sp. B508-1
GGAGGGGCCGGACCCCGTGGATCTCTATCCATGCTGGTCAAGCAGTACGAGGCGCCTCGGCTGCGGCGCCCGTTCAATCTGGCCGCCCGCCAGGCGGCGGGTTTTGCACCGGAGGAACTGGCCTGGCTGGATGAGGACGGCGTCACCAATCCGGTGCACTCAACCCCATGATGGTGCGGGTACACCCCAGGGCAGCGTGGCGTGGAATTTGCACCCCCCGACTTACACTGCGCGATGCGCACATACACCGCTTGGTATTAACCCGAGGAACCCCATGTCTTCCATGAGCACCCGTCACTTCCTGAAGCTCGCCAGCGCGCTGGCAGTGGGAATGGTTCTGGCCGCCTGCAGCAAGCAGGAACCCGCCGCGCCGGTCGAAGCCGCCTCCGCGCCGGCTTCCGCGCCCGCCCCCGCCAAGGTCTACACCGTGGGCACCGATGCCGCCTACGCGCCGTTCGAATACCAGAACGAGAAGGGCGAGATCGTCGGCTTCTCCGTGGATCTGCTGACCGCCGTCGCCGAAAAGGGTGGCTTCCAGGTCAAGTTCATCAACACCCCGTGGGAAGGCATCTTCAACGCGCTGACCCAGGGTGACCGCGACCTGCTGATCTCGTCGATCACCATCACCGACGAGCGCAAGCAGACCATGGACTTCTCCGACCCGTACTTCGACGCGATCCAGCTGATCGCCGTCAAGGCCGACTCCAAGGTCACCAAGTTCGAAGACCTGAAGAAGCTGAAGGTGGGTGTGCAGACCGGCACCACCGGCGATGAAGTCGTCACCAAGCTGCAGGGCAAGACCTCCACGCTGATCAAGCGCTTCGAGTCCACCCCGCTGGCCCTGAAGGAACTGGAAGCCGGCGGCGTGGACGCCGTGGTGGCCGACAACGGCGTGGTGATCCACTACGTGGCCAACAACCCGGATGCCAAGTTCAAGACCGTGGCCGACACCAAGTCCTTCGCACCTGAGCAGTACGGCATCGCCGTCAAGAAGGGCAACACCGAGCTGATGGCCATGATCAACAAGGGTCTGGCCGCCGTGAAGGCGGATGGCACCTATGCCGCGATCTACAAGAAGACCTTCGGCACCGAGCCGCCGGCCGCGGCCGCACCGGCGTCTGCCGCTTCGAACTGATCGACCCCAGCCCTGAAGAGAGAAGCGTTCCGTGGATTTGCGTTGGGACATTCTGGCGGGCTACGGCCCGCTGTTTCTGGACGGCCTCTGGACCACGATCGAGCTCACCCTGGTGGCCATCGCCTGCGGGCTGGCGCTCGGCGTGCTCCTGGGCCTGATCAGCAGTTCGCGGGACGCGCCACCGCCCAAGTCGGTGGCACTGCACTGGGTGCTCAAGGGCATTCGGGGCGTGGCACTGGCTTATGTGACCTTTTTCCGCGGCACGCCGCTGTTCGTGCAGATCCTGCTGGTCCACTTCGCGGTGATGCCGGCGCTGATCCACCCGGACCACGGCCTGCTGCTGTCGGGGGACCTCGCCCGCCAGTTCCGGCAGGACCACGGCGCGTTCTTCTCCGGGGCAGTGGCCCTGAGCCTGAACGCTGGCGCCTACATCTCCGAGATCTTCCGCGCCGGCATCCAGAGCATCCACCTGGGCCAGACGCAGGCATCCTGGAGCCTGGGGCTGACCCACGGCCAGACCATGCGCTATGTCGTGCTGCCTCAGGCTTTTCGGCGCATGGTGCCGGCCCTGGTCAACGAAGGTGTCGCGCTGATCAAGGACTCGTCCCTGGTTTCGGCGATCGGCCTGGCGGAGCTGGCGCTGGCAGCACGCACCGTGGCAGGCGCCTACTCCCGCTACTGGGAGCCCTACCTGGCCATTTCGGCCCTGTACCTGGCGCTGACCATGCTGCTGTCCCTGGCGGCACGCAAGCTGGAAGCCCCCAGCCACTTGCGCGGCCGCTGAGCATTCAGCCGCCCAGCCCCCTCCAAGACGCGCCCATCGGCGCGTCTTTTTCTTTCGGGGCCAGCGGGGCCGAGCTCAGGAAGGATCGAAGAAATAGCGCTTGAGGCCGGCCAGGACCATTTCGACCGCGATGGCGGTCAGCACCAGGCCCATCAGCTTCTCGATGGCATTGACCATCTGCGAGCCGATCAGACGGCGGATCGGCTCGGCCAACACCATCACCGCGCCACACACCAGCATGGCCAGGGTCAGGGCCCCGATCCAGTAGGCCAGACGCTCCGGCTGCCGGGAGGCCAGCAGCAGAACCGTGGCCATGGCGGAAGGCCCCGCCAGCAAGGGCACGGCCAGCGGGAAGATCATCGGCTCGCGCTCGGCATCGGTGGCGTAGATCTCCCCGCCGCTGGCGAAGATCATGCGGATGGCGATGATCATCAGGATCACCCCGCCAGCCACCTCCAGGGAACGCTCCGAGAGATGCATCAGGCGCAGAAAGCCCTCACCCGAGAGCATGAAGCCCAGCAGGACACAGAAGGCGATCAGCACCTCCCGGATCGCCACCCGGGTTCTGCGCTCCGGAGCCACGCCCTTGAACACGGCAACAAAGATGGGCAGACTGCCGAAGGGGTCGAGCACCAGCAGCAAAAGCACGAAGGCGGAGACGAAGGTGTGGTCCATCCCTGGATTCTCGCCCGGGCCGGAGCACTGCGCTCGGCGGGCGCCCACCCACCCATAGTTGCATCGATGCAACAGAAGACAGCCATGGGATGGGCCAAAGGAGGGCTGTCATGGGGCAAACCCGAAATGCACGGCTAAACTCGCTTTCACAGTGCTGTCATACGGCACTTCCGAGTTTCGGCGTCCTGCGCTGCGTAGCACAAGCACAGACGTGAGACTCCTTTGTTTCACTGACCAAGGGTCCTTCAACATGAAGAAATCTCTCGTCCTGACCGCGATCGCGGCCACCCTGGCGGCCCCCGCCTTCGCCCAAAGCTCCGTGACCATCTACGGTCGCCTGAACCTGTCGCTGGAAAGCGTGAAGGTTGACGGCGCCAGCAAGCGCGACAACCGTGTCGTCGACAACTCGTCGCGCATTGGCTTCAGCGGCCAAGAAGACCTGGGCGGCGGCAACAAGGCCATCTTCACCCTGGAAAGCGGCTTCAACGCTGCCACCGGCACCGTGACCAACGTCCCGGGCGCCAAGGACTCTTCGTCCCGCTTCTGGGGCCGTGAGTCGACCGTGGGTCTGGCCACCCGCTACGGTACCCTGAAGCTGGGTAACCTGGGCTACGGCAACAACGAGGCCTACCACGCCACCGCCGACTACGTGTCCTGGATCAACCACGACACCGGCAACACCGCTGACGTGCTGTACGGCGGCCCGATCTACAACTCGGTCGGCCTGCAGAACTCGGTGTCGTACAACACCCCGGACCTGAACGGTTTCGTGGGCTGGGTGCAAACCGCTGAAGCTTATGACGGCGAAAAGAGCAAGCCCATCTCCCTGGCTGGCTACTACGACCGTGGCGCTCTGCACCTGGGTGCCGGCTACGAAAAGCTGGGCGACAACAAGTCGACCGCTGTGCGTGCCAACTATGACCTGGGCGCCTTCGGCTTCGGTGGCTACTTCGACCACGTGACCGGCGACAAGCAGTACAACACTTGGCGTCTGGTCGGCATGTACACCCTGGGCGCCAACGAGTTCCACCTGAACTATGGCGGCACCAACACGGTCAAGTTCGCCGACGGCAGCAGCGCCTCCAAGGCCTGGCAGACCACCGCTGGCTACAACTACAACCTGAGCAAGCGCACCAAGGTCTACGCCTTCGTGACCAAGGTGAAGGACGACGATGCCGCGTTCACCGGCACCTTCAACGACTTCGGCGTGGGTATCCGCCACAACTTCTGATGCTCGAGGCCCTCGGGCCTCTGCTCAGCAAGTGCTGAAAGCCGGCCTTCGGGTCGGCTTTTTTCATTTCAGGCCCGGGGATGGTGACGTGCGTGCAGTGCCTTCAACCGTTCGCGCGCCACATGGGTGTAGATGGTGGTGGTGGAGATGTCCGCATGCCCCAGCAGCATTTGCACCACCCGCAGATCGGCGCCATGGTTGAGCAGATGGGTGGCAAACGCATGCCGCAAGGTGTGCGGGGACAGCGGCACAGTCACCCCGGCCAGGCCCGCATAGCGCTTGACCAGCGTCCAGAACATCTGGCGTGTCATGCCCTCCCCGCGCCCCGTCACGAACAGCGCTGCCGATGGGCGCCCCTTCAGGATCTCGCCCCGCGCCTCGGCCAGATAGCGGCGGATCCAGCCCTCGGCCTCCTGCCCGAAGGGCACCAAACGCTCCTTGCGCCCCTTGCCGGTGACGCGCAACACCCCTTCGGCCAAACCCACCTCCACGGAAGACAGCGCCACCAGCTCCGACACCCGCAGGCCGCTGGCGTACATCAGCTCCAGCATGCAGCGATCACGCAGGCCCAAAGGGCTGCCCACATCGGGCGCCTGCAGCAGGGCCTCGACCTGGGTCTCGGTGAGGGTCTTGGGCAGACGCAGCGGCTGGCGGGCCGATTGCAATTGCAGGGTCGGATCCTCGGCAACATGACGTTCCCGCACCGCCCAGCGGTAGAAGCGGCGAAACACCGCCAGGCGGCGGTTGGCCGTGGTGGCGCGCGTGCTGGCATGCCGGTCGGCCGCGTAGGCCAGCAGATCACTCAGACGAACAGACGCCAGACCGACCGCGGGATCGCGCCCCCCCAGCCACAGCGCCAGCGCACTCAAATCACGCCGATAGGCCGCCAGCGTGTTCTGGGAGAGACCATCCTCGATCCACAGGGCAGCACAGAACAGATCAATCAATGCGGCATCGGTCTGCGCGAGCGCGGGTGACGGCATGGAAGAAGACACAGAGGACAAGACAGATGGTGGGAGAGATGGCAAGGCGGGGGCGGACATGACCCGGCCGGGACCGCACGCACGCCCACGCTTGCTGGCACACTCTCAGCCCCATGAGCCAAGTGTTCCTGCTGCTGCCCGACTTCCTGCTGATTGTGCTTGGCTGGCTCCTGTGCCGCCACACTCTGCTGGACCGCAGCGTCTGGGATGGCGTCGAGAAGCTCGTCTACCACCTGCTCTTCCCGGTGCTGCTCTTCGTCGCCATCCTGCGCCAGCCGCTGCAACCCGGCGCGCTGATGACGCTGGCCGGCTGCGGCCTGACCGTGGTGGCCGTGGGCATCGCCCTGTCCTATGCCCTGGGGCGCTGGCCCGGCGTGGATCCGCGCACCCACGCTTCCGGGGCGCAGACCGCCTTCCGCTTCAACTCCTATGTGGCCCTGGCCCTGGCCGAGCGCCTGGGCGGCGTGCAATCGGTGGCCTGGATCGCCCTGCTGATCGCCCTGTGCGTGCCGGTGTGCAATGTGGCCGCGGTCTGGCCGCTGGCCCGCCATGCCGGGCACAACTTCCTGCGTGAACTGGCGCGCAATCCGCTGATCGTGGGCACCGTGACGGGCCTGGTGGGCAATCTGCTGGGCCTGCGCCTTCCCGAGCTGGCCGAGATCACACTCAGCCGCATCGGTGGCGCCGCCCTGCCCCTGGGCCTGATGGCTGTCGGGGCTGGCCTGCGCATGGGCGCCCTCAAGGAAGCCCCCGGCCTGGCCGCCGCGCTGCTGGGTATCCGCCACCTGGTGCTGCCGGTCGTGGCCATCGCGCTGGTGCTGTTCATTGGTCTGCCGCCGGCCCAGCAGACCGTGGTCGTGGCCTTCGCCGCGCTGCCCACCGCTTCCAGCGCCTATGTGCTGGCGGTGCGCATGGGCGGCCATGGCAGCTACGTGGCCGGACTGATCAGTGTGTCGACCGTGATCGGCATGGCCGGCCTGCCCATGGCACTGAGCGCGCTGGACGCGCTGCGCTGAGTCCGCGGAATTCAGGCCCTGGCCTGCTGCGCCAGGGCCCAGTCGATATGCTCGGCCACCAGCGCACTGGCCTGACCACGCGCGGCCTGAAGCAACCCGACCAGTGGCTGCGAACCCGCGGCCCGGGCAGCCAGCGCATTGCCCATGGCCACGGCCAGGTTGCGCCGCCAGCGCTCGAAGCCGATGCGCCGGATCGGGCTGCCCTCCATCTCGCGCAGGAAGCGCGCCTCGTCCCAGCCCCACAGCTCGGCCAGGGTCGCATCGCCCAGCGCCAGCCGCGGGTCGAAGTCGGGCAAACGGCTGGGCTGGGCGAATTTGTTCCACGGGCAGACGAGCTGGCAATCGTCACAGCCGTAGATGCGGTTGCCCATCTGCGGCCGCAGGGCCTCGGGGATGGGGCCGTCGTGCTCGATGGTCAGGTAGGAGATGCAGCGCCGCGCATCCAGCCGATAAGGGGCCACGATGGCCCCGGTGGGGCAGGCCTGGATGCAGGCCTCGCAGCGTCCGCAGTGGCCCTCCACCGGCGCGCTGAGGACCAGCGGCGCATCCACGTAGATCTCGCCCAGGAAGAAGGTCGACCCGGCCTCGCGCGACAAGGTCAGCGTGTGCTTGCCCCGCCAGCCCAGGCCGCTGCGCTGGGCCAGCTCCACCTCCAGCACCGGGGCCGAGTCACAGAACACCCGGTGCCCCAACGGGCCGAGGGTCTCGGCCAGGCGGTCGGCCAACTGTTGCAGGCGCGCACGCAGCACCTTGTGATAGTCGCGGCCCCGGGCGTAGAGTGAGACATTGGCGTGCGCCGGCTGGTCCAGCCGCTGCCACTCGATGGTCTGCCAACCCTGCGGGGTCTGGCGCGGCAGGTAGTCCATGCGCGCGGTGATGACCCGCACCGTTCCCGGCACCAGTTCCGCCGGGCGGGCCCGCTTCAGGCCATGGCGGGCCATGTACTCCATCTGGCCATGGAACCCAGCCTGCAGCCAGGCAGTCAACCCAGCCTCGGCCGAAGACAGGTCGACGTCGGCCACGCCGATCTGGGAAAATCCCAGCGCGCGTGCCCAGTCCCGCAATGCCTGCGTGAGATCCAGCTCCGCCCGATCGCCTTGAGTCATTTGCCGATTCTAGAAACCCGCTCCCTGTCCTGGCCCGATGAAGCGGCCTGTGGCCAGTTCGCCCTGTCGCTGGCCCGCCACCCGGGCATCGCCGATGCCTGCATCGAACTGGATGGCCCGCTGGGGGCTGGCAAGACGACCCTGGTGCGCCACCTGCTGCGCGCGCTGGGCGTTCAGGGCCGCATCAAGAGCCCGACCTATGCCGTGGTCGAGCCCTACGAGGTGGTGCACGCGGGGCAGCCCCTGGCCATCTCGCATTTCGATTTCTACCGCTTCAGCGACCCGCGCGAGTGGGTGGATGCCGGCTTCCGCGACATCTTCGCCCGCCCCGGCCTGAAGCTGTGTGAATGGGCCCAGAACGCCGGGCCTGAACGTCCGCAGGCCGACCTCCGGCTGGAGATCCAGCCTCAGCCGGATGAGAGCCGAAGGGTGCTCGCTCACGCGATGAGCCAGCGCGGAAAGGAGTTACTCGCATGAAACGACGCGAAATCCTCGCCCATGCCGGCCGCCTGGGGCAGGCCGTCCTGCTCCTGGGGCCGGCTCAGTTGGCCTGGGGCGCCAGCATCGTCTCGGTTCGGGTGTGGCCCGCCACCGAATACACCCGGGTCACCATCGAGTCCGACCAGCCGCTGCAGGCCCGCCATTTCCTCACCGAAGACCCCCAGCGCCTGGTGGTGGACATCGACGGCCTGGAACTCAGCCCCGCGCTGCGCGACCTGGTGGGCAAGGTCAAGTCCGACGATCCCTTCATTGCCGGCGTGCGGGTGGGGCAGAACCAGCCGCGCGTGGTGCGGCTGGTCATCGACCTCAAGCAGCCCGTGAACCCGCAGCAGTTCACCCTGGCCCCTGTGGCGGCCTACCAGAACCGGCTGGTCTTCGACCTCTACCCGCTGCAAGCCCAGGACCCGCTGCTGGCCCTGGTGAACGACAAGCTGCAGGCCGAGCGCGAGGCCGCCCGCACCATGGACGACGCGCTGGGTGAATTCATCCACCGCATGGACCGGCCGATGGCTGCCACCGAGGCCACCCGCCCGCCCAGTCCGCCCATTGCGTCGGCCACGCCACCCAAGCCAGGCATCACACCGGCCCCGGCGCCCGCGCCCCGTCCCACCGCGGCCCAGCGTGACCGCATCAACCGGCTGATCGTGGTGGCCATCGACCCGGGCCACGGCGGCGAGGACCCGGGCGCCATCGGTCCCACGGGCCTGCGCGAGAAGGACGTGGTGCTGCAGATCGCCATGGCCCTGCGCGATCGGCTGAACGACCGCCCCAACATGCGGGTCATGCTGACCCGCGACGCCGACTTCTTCGTGCCGCTGCAAGAACGTGTGGCCAAGGCCCGCCGCGTGCAGGCCGACCTCTTCGTCTCGGTCCATGCCGATGCCTTCTTCACGCCCCAGGCCCGCGGCGCCAGCGTGTTCGCACTGAGCGACCGTGGCGCCAGCAGCGCGGCCGCGCGCTGGATGGCCCAGCGCGAGAACGCCGCCGACGTGGTGGGCGGCGTCAACGCCAACACCAAGGACGCCCAGGTCCTGCGCGCCATGCTGGACATGAGCACCACCGCCCAGATCAAGGACAGCCTGCGGCTGGGCAAGGAAGTGCTCTCGCGCATCGGCACGGTGGGCAAGCTGCACAAGGGCGAGGTCGAGCAAGCCGGCTTCGCGGTGCTCAAGGCCCCGGACATCCCGTCCATCCTGGTCGAGACGGCCTTCATCTCCAACCCGGAAGAAGAGAGCCGGCTGAAGGATCCGGATTACCAGCTCAAGCTGGTCGAGGCGCTCTACACCGGCATCGACCGCTACTTCGCCAAGAACCCGCCCCTGGCGCGCAACCGACAGGTCTGAGGGCCGGGGCGGAGACGCTGATCAGGCACTGGGCAAGGGCTGGGCGTCCAGCACGCCCCGCAGGGCATTGCAGACGCGCCATGCCAGCACGCGGGGCAGCTCGTCGCGGTGGACCGAGCGCTCTCGCAAGTCCAAGCGGGGGTCAGCGAACAGTTGCGCGCGCATCACCCCCGGCAGCAGGCCATCGGACACCGGCGGGGTCACCCAGCCCTCGGGCAGGCGCAGCAGCACATTGCTGCGGCCGCCTTCCAGCAGCCAGCCGTCGTCGCTGAACAGCAGCGCGTCGAAGGCGCCTTGCGCCTCGGCCTGCGCCACCAGGTGGTCGTAGAGCGCCCGTTCGGTGATCTTGTGACGGGCCAGCTGCCGGCCCCGCG
>NZ_BADL01000618.1 GCF_000333615.1 Ideonella sp. B508-1
CGACCTGGCCAACGCCCAGTCGACCTTCATGATGGAAATGAACGAGGCCGCCGCCATCCTGCACAGCGCCACCGAGCACTCGCTGGTGCTGATGGACGAGATCGGCCGCGGCACCTCCACCTTCGACGGTTTGGCCCTGGCTTCGGCCATCGCCACCCAGCTGCACGACCGCTGCAAGGCCTTCACCCTTTTCGCCACCCACTACTTCGAGCTGACCGAGTTCCCGCGCCGCCACGAGCGGGCGGTGAACCTGCACGTGAGCGCCGCCGAAAGCGGCGACGACATCGTGTTCCTGCATGCCATCGAGCCCGGCCCGGCCAGCCGCAGCTACGGAGTGCAGGTGGCCCGCCTGGCCGGCATGCCGCCGGCGCTGATCCGCCAGGCCCGCGCCACGCTGGAAGCGCTGGAGAGCCAAGCGCAGGCGCGCGAGGCACAGGTGGACCTGTTCGCCCCGCCGCCCACCCCCACGGCCCCGGTGCCCTCTGAACTGGAGGAGGCCCTGGGCGCGATCGACCCCGACGCGCTGACCCCCCGCGAGGCCCTGGACGCGCTCTACCATCTCAAGAAACTGCAGAAAGCCACCCCATGACCTACTGCGTCGGCATCCGGCTCAACGCCGGGCTCGTCTTCCTCTCCGACTCCCGCACCAACGCGGGTGTGGACGCCATCAGCACCTTCCGCAAGATGATCGTCTACGAGAAGCCGGGCGACCGCTTCATGGTGCTGATGTCGGCCGGCAATCTGAGCATCTCGCAGTCGGTGCGGGAAATCCTGCAGGTCGAGAAGCTGCCCAATGGCGACGAGGAGCCGATCACCATCTGGAACGCCAAGAGCATGTTCGACGCCACCCGGGTGCTGGGCGCGGCCGTGCGCCGCGTCTACGAACAGGACGGCCCCTCGCTGAAGGCCGCCGGCATCGACTTCAACTGCAGCATGATCTTCGGCGGACAGATCGGCGGCGAGGCCATGCGCCTGTTCCTGGTCTATTCAGCCGGCAACTTCATCGAGGCCACCCGCGAGACCTGCTTCTTCCAGATCGGCGAGAGCAAGTACGGCAAGCCCATCCTGGACCGGGTGCTCACCCCGCACACACCGCTGGACGAGGCCGCCAAATGCGCTCTGGTGTCCATGGATTCGACGCTCAAGTCGAATCTCTCGGTGGGCCTGCCGCTGGACCTGCTGGTCTACGAGGCTGGCCAGCTCAAGAGTGACCGCATCGCGGTGCTGGACGAGCACAATCCCTACTTCCAGATGATCCACACCACCTGGGGCCAGCGCCTGCGCGAGGTGTTCGAGAGCATCGACGACCCGCAATGGGACGGTGCCGAAGCCGACCATCCGCTGCTGGCCTCCAGCGAACGGTTCGAGCCGATGCGCAAGATCGCCAGCCCCGACGAGAAGATCATCTGAACCCCATGAACGGCACGCTGGTTTTCTCGCACGGCAACAGCTTCCCGGCCGGCACCTACCGGCAACTTCTGGACATCTGGGCCGAGGCCGGCCTGACGGTGCGGGCGGTGCCGATGTTCGGCCACGATCCGGCCTACCCGGTGGCCAGCAACTGGCGAGCCTTGCGTGACCAACTGATCCACTTCATCGAAGACCAGCCGGCCGGCGCACCGGTCTGGCTGGTGGGCCATTCCATGGGCGGCCTGCTCAGCCTGATGGCGGCCTGCCGGCGCCCGGATCTGGCCCGCGGCCTGGTGCTGCTGGATTCACCGATCATCACCGGTTGGCGCGCCCACAGCGTGGCGGTCTTCAAGCGCAGCGGCTTGATCCGAAAGGTTTCGCCCGGCAAGGTGTCTCAGCAGCGGCGCCACCACTGGCCGGATCTGGCCAGCGTGAAGCAGCACTTCGCCAGCAAGCCGGTGTTCGCGCGCTGGGACCCGGGGGTGCTGGACGACTATGTGGCCGCGGGCTTCGTCGAGGCCCCGCAAGGCGGTGTGCAGCTGCGCTTCAGCCGCGAGGTGGAAACGCGCATCTACAACACCCTGCCCGACCACCTGGGTGCCCTGCTGCGCCGCCACCCGCCCCGCTGCCCGGTGGGCTTCATCGCCGGCACCCAGTCGGCCGAGATGCGCCAGGGCGGCACGGCCGCCGCGCGCGCCCTGGCCCAGCACCGCTTCATCCGCTTCGAGGGCACGCACCTCTACCCGATGGAGCGCCCCCAGGACACGGCGCAGCAGGTGCTGGCCCTGCTCGCCGACATGGCGTGAAGTCCGGCATTCCGGCCCGAACGGGCGGGCCGATATAATGCCGATTTACCACCACAGCGCACGTGCATGTCTGCCTGGGCGGGTTCCGTTGGAGGAGCTGGCGTCTGGCAGGGGTGTGAGTGTGCGCTGCACGACATGACCAAGTTCGTCTTCGTCACCGGCGGTGTGGTGTCCTCCTTGGGCAAGGGCATCGCGTCGGCCTCTCTCGCAGCGGTCCTGGAATCGCGCGGCCTCAAGGTCACCCTCATCAAGCTGGACCCGTACCTCAACGTGGACCCGGGCACGATGTCCCCGTTCCAGCACGGGGAGGTCTTCGTCACCGACGACGGCGCCGAAACCGACCTGGACCTGGGCCACTATGAACGCTTCATCACCACGCGGATGAAGAAGGCCAACAACTTCACCAGCGGCCAGGTCTACAAGTCGGTGCTGGAGAAGGAGCGCCGCGGCGACTACCTGGGCAAGACGGTGCAGGTCATCCCGCACGTCACCAACGAGATCCAGGAATACGTCAAGCGCGGTGCCGGCTTCGGTACGCCCGAAGCCGTGGATGTGGCCATCGTCGAGATCGGCGGCACCGTGGGCGACATCGAGTCCCTGCCCTTCCTGGAAGCCGTGCGTCAGCTCAGCCTGAAGCTGGGCCCGACCAACACCGCCTTCGTGCACCTGACCTACGTGCCTTACATCAAGGCCGCGGGTGAGCTCAAGACCAAGCCGACCCAGCACACGGTGCAGAAGCTGCGCGAGATCGGCATCCAGCCCGACGTGCTGCTGTGCCGCGCCGACCGCGAGGTGCCGGCCGACGAGCGCGAGAAGATCTCGCTGTTCACCAACGTGCCGCTGCACGGCGTGATCTCCATGTGGGACGTGGACACCATCTACAAGGTGCCGCGCGTGCTGCACGAGCAGGGCCTGGACGAGCAGATCTGCATGAAGCTGCAGCTGCTGACCAAGCCGGCCGACCTGAAGATCTGGGACGACCTGGTCTACGAAGTGGAACATCCGCGCGGCGAGGTCACCATCGCCATGTGCGGCAAATACACCGACCTGTCGGACTCCTACAAGTCGCTCAACGAGGCCCTGCGCCACGCCGGACTGAAGAACCACGTGCGGGTCAAGATCGAGTACGTCGACTCCGAGACCCTGTCGCCCGAGAACGCCACCGAGGCCCTGGGCGCCTATGACGCGGTGCTGGTGCCTGGCGGCTTCGGCAAGCGCGGCGTGGAAGGCAAGATCTGCGCGGCCCAGTTCGCCCGCGAGACCCAGGTGCCCTATCTGGGCATCTGCCTGGGCATGCAGGTGGCCACCATCGAATACGCCCGCCACAAGGCAGGCCTGGCCGGCGCCAACTCCACCGAGTTCGAGCCCGAGGCACCGCACAAGGTCATCGCGCTGATCGACGAGTGGCAGGATGCCGACGGCACCATCCAGAAGCGCGACGCCAGCTCGGACCTGGGCGGCACGATGCGCCTGGGCGCCCAGAGTTCCGACGTCAAGCCGGGCACCCTGGCCTTCGACATCTACGGCCCGGTCGTGACCGAGCGCCACCGCCACCGCTACGAGGCCAACGAGCACTACCTGGACGCGCTGCAAAAGGCCGGCCTGGTGATCTCGGCCATCACCCAGCGCGAAAAGCTCACCGAGATCGTCGAGCTGCCGCGCCAGGTGCACCCCTGGTTCGTCGGCGTGCAGTTCCACCCCGAGTTCAAGTCCACCCCCTGGGACGGACACCCGCTGTTCAACAGCTACATCAAGGCCGCACTGGACCACCAGGCCGCGCGCGCCAAGGCCTGAAGGAAACCGGCATGCAACTCTGCGGATTCGAGGTCGGTCTCGACAAGCCCTTCTTCCTGATCGCCGGTCCCTGCGTGATCGAAAGCGAGCAATTGCAGATGGACGTGGCCGGCCGCCTGAAGGAAATCACCTCGGCGCTGGGCATCCCCTTCATCTTCAAGAGCAGCTACGACAAGGCCAACCGATCCTCCGGCAGTTCGCCCCGCGGCCCGGGCATGGAGAAGGGCCTGGAGATCCTGGCCAAGGTCCGAAAGGAGCTGGGCGTGCCGGTCCTGACCGACGTGCACAGCGAGGCCGAGGTGCCGGCCGTCGCCGCCGTGGTGGATGTGCTGCAGACGCCGGCCTTCCTGTGCCGGCAGACCGACTTCATCCGCGCCGTCGCCCAGTGCGGCAAGCCGGTGAACATCAAGAAGGGCCAGTTCCTCGCCCCGCACGACATGAAGAACGTGATCCAGAAGGCACGGGACGCGGCCCGCGAGGCCGGCCTGACCGAGGACCGTTTCATGGCCTGCGAGCGCGGCGCCAGCTTCGGCTACAACAACCTCGTCTCCGACATGCGCAGCCTGGCGATCATGCGCGAGACGCAAGCCCCGGTGGTGTTCGACGTGACCCACTCGGTGCAACTGCCCGGCGGCCAGGGCACCAGCTCGGGCGGCCAGCGCGAGTTCGTGCCGGTGCTGGCCCGTGCTGGCGTGGCCGTCGGTGTGGCCGGGCTGTTCATGGAGACGCACCCGGACCCGGCCCATGCGATGTCGGACGGCCCCAACGCCGTGCCGCTGCACCACATGAAGGCCCTGCTGGAGCAGCTGGTGGCCCTGGACCGCGTGGTCAAGGCCCAGCCTCTGCTCGAGAACGATTTCAGCTGCTGAGGCGCTTGCGCGCACGGACAGCCCAGACCCCGTTTCAACATCAATGGAGAGAACATGAGCGCCATCGTTGACATCGTCGGCCGCGAAGTGCTGGACAGCCGCGGCAACCCCACCGTCGAGTGCGACGTGCTGCTGGAAAGCGGCACCATGGGCCGCGCCGCCGTGCCCTCGGGTGCCTCCACCGGCTCGCGTGAAGCCATCGAGCTGCGCGATGGCGACAAGAGCCGCTACCTGGGCAAGGGCGTGCTCAAGGCCGTCAACAACATCAACACCGAGATCAGCGAAGCCGTGCTGGGCCTGGACGCCTCCGAGCAGGCCTTCCTGGACAAGACCCTGATCGACCTGGACGGCACCGAGAACAAGAGCCGCCTGGGCGCCAACGCGATGCTGGCCGTCTCGATGGCCGTGGCCCGCGCCGCCGCGGAAGAATCCGGCCTGCCCCTGTACCGCTACTTCGGCGGCATGGGCGCGGTGCAGCTGCCCGTGCCGATGATGAACGTCATCAACGGCGGCGCCCACGCCAACAACAGCCTGGACCTGCAAGAGTTCATGATCATCCCGGTGGGGGCCCCGACCTTCCGCGAAGCCCTGCGCTACGGCGCCGAGGTCTTCCACGCGCTGAAGAAGCTGGTCGATGCCAAGGGCATGAGCACCACCGTCGGTGACGAGGGCGGCTTCGCCCCCAGCCTGCCCAGCCACGAAGCGGCCATCCAGCTGATCCTGGAAGCCATCGACAAGGCCGGCTACACCGCCGGCAGCCAGATCGCCATCGGCCTGGACTGCGCCGCCAGCGAGTTCTACAAGGACGGCAAGTACCACCTGGACGGTGAAGGCCTGCAGCTGACCGCCGCCGAGTGGACCGACATCCTGGCCACCTGGTGCGACAAGTACCCGATCATCTCGATCGAAGACGGCATGCACGAAGGCGACTGGGAAGGCTGGAAGCACCTGACCGAGCGCCTGGGCAAGAAGGTCCAGCTGGTGGGCGACGACCTGTTCGTCACCAACACCAAGATCCTGAAGGAAGGCATCGACAAGGGCATCGCCAACTCGATCCTCATCAAGATCAACCAGATCGGCACGCTGAGCGAGACCTTCGCCGCCATCGAGATGGCCAAGCGCGCCAACTACACCGCCGTGGTGTCGCACCGCTCCGGCGAGACCGAGGACAGCACCATCGCCGACATCGCCGTCGGCCTGAACGCCGGCCAGATCAAGACCGGCTCGCTGTCGCGTTCGGACCGCATGGCCAAGTACAACCAGCTGCTGCGCATCGAGGAAGACCTGGGCGACGTGGCGGTGTACCCGGGCCGCAGCGCCTTCTACAACCTGCGCTGACGGCCGTCTGCCGCGGCCGACCGCGTCGGCTGCGGCATACTCCCGCCCCATGCGTGCCCTGCCCATCGTCCTGACCGCCTTGCTGCTGGTCGTGCAGGCCGAACTCTGGTTCGGCCGGGGCGGCGTCTCGCATGTGATGGAGTTGCAGCGCGAGGTGGCCGCACAACGCGCCGCCAACGACCAGGCCCGCACGCGCAACGATCGCCTGCAGGCCGAAGTGACCGACCTGCGCGAAGGGTTGGAAATGGTCGAGGAAAAGGCCCGCATGGAACTGGGCATGATCCGTCCCGACGAGATGCTGGTGGTCGTCACCCCCAACATCGCTCGCTGACCCTACCCCCCGCTTCGCCACCGACCGACACACGCCGGTCTGCCGCTTTCCGCGATGGATGCACTGCACAATGTGGCCAGCCTCTGGCTGCAGCCCGCCTTTTCACTCTGGGGCAGCCCCATCACCTGGACCGAACTGCTGGCCTGTGGGCTGTCCTTGTGGATGGTCGGCTGCAACATGCGCGTGCATCCGCTGGGCTGGCCCCTGGCCATCGTGAGCTCCCTGCTCTACGCCGCCCTCTTCCTGCACTACCGGCTGTATGGCGAAGCCAGCCTGCAGCTGGTCTTCGTGGCGCTGGCGGCCTGGGGCTGGTGGGAGTGGCTGAACGGCCGCGGCGAGGATGGCCAGAGGCTGACCGTGCACCGCCTGGGCGCCCGCGCCCGGCTGAAGGCCACCCTGCTCACCGTCGCAGCCTGGCCCCTGCTGGGGCTGCTGCTGCACCGCATGACCGACAGCGACGTGCCCTTCCTCGATGCCCTGCCCACCGTGGGCAGCGTGGCCGGGCAGATCCTGCTGGGCCGCAAGCTGATCGAGAACTGGCCGGTGTGGGTGGCGGTGAACCTGGTGAGCGTCGGTCTCTTCGCCTACAAGGGTCTGTGGCTCACCGTGCTGCTCTACGCCCTGTTTGCGGCGCTGGCCGTCTGGGGCTGGCAGCGCTGGCAGGCCCTGGAGGGACAGGTGCATGGCTGAGACCGGCCGCATCGTCGCCATCGTCGGGGCCGAGAGCACCGGCAAGAGCACACTGGCCCGCGCCCTGGCCGAGGTGCTGCCGGCACTGACCGGCTGGCGCTGCACCTGGGTGCCGGAGGTGCTGCGTGAATGGTGTGATGCTGCCGGCCGCACGCCGCGTGAAGACGAGCAGGCCGAGATCGCCGCCGAGCAGGCCCGACGCGTCGAGGCCGCGGCCCGCACGCATGCCCTGGTGCTGGCCGACACGACGCCGCTGATGACCGCCGTCTACCACCACCAGGTCTTCGGCAGCAGCGCGCTGGATGCACAGGCCCTGGCCTGGCAGCAGCGGCATTGCGACATCACGCTGCTCACTGCACTGGATCTGCCCTGGCAGGCCGATGGGCTGCAACGGGACGGCCCCCATGTGCGCCAGCCGGTGGACGCGCGTTTGCGCCAGCTGCTGGTGGGGCAGCGCCTGCCCTTCACGGTGGTGGGGGGCCAGGGGGCGCGGCGGACCGATGCCGCCCTGGACGCCCTGGGCGCGCTGTGGCGGGCCCAAGCCGCCTCGCACGGAATGCGCTCGCAGGCTTGTTCAGCCGACTGGACGAGCGCGAGGCCCGTCAGCCGGCCTGGCAATGGACCTGCAGCGACTGCGACCAGCCAGACTGCGAGCACCTGGCCTTCCAGCGCCGCTGAAAGGCATTCGGCGAGCGCTCAGTGCACCGCCGCCGAGCCGGGCGGCTGGTTCTGCCCGGGGGTGAACAGCTCGCCCACGTCGACGGCATCAAAGCGGTACTGCCGCCCGCAGAAGTCGCAGCCGACCTCCACCTGTCCCTGTTCGGCCAGGATGTCCTGCACCTCGTCCTCGCCCAGGCTGGTCAGCATGCCCTTGACCCGCTCGGTGGAGCAGGTGCACGAGAAGCGCGGCGCCAGCGGCTCGAAGCGTTGCAGCGGCTCTTCCCAGAAGAGACGGCGCAGCACCGTGTCGGCATCCAGGGTCAGCAGTTCGTCCCGCGTCAGCGTGCTGGCCAGGTGGGCGATGCGGTTGAAGGCCTCGGACAGGCCGATGTCGTCCTCGTTGCGACGCCCGCCCAGATTGCCCTCGCCTTCCACCGGCAGGCGCTGGATCAGCAGGCCGGCCGCGATCTCGTCGTTGGCGGCCAGCACCAGACGGGTGTCGAGCTGTTCGGACTGCAGCATGTAGTGCTCCAGCACCTGAGAGAGCTGCTGCAGCGGCTCGCGCTGATCGCCATGCAGCGGCACCACGCCCTGGTAAGGCTGCTGGCCGGGCAGGCGATCCTGGGGGTCCAGGGTGATCGCACAGCGACCCTGGCCATGGACGTTGAGCATGGCCTCCAGCCGGGCATCCGCCGGCACCTCGCCCACCACCTTGGCCGTCACGCGAAAGCCCAGGTCCGAGCGCGACTCGGCCACCGCCAGCTTGACGGGACCGTCACCGAAGACCTGCAGGATCAGGGCCCCGTTGAACTTGATGTTGGCCTGCATCAGCGACGATGCCGCGGCCATCTCCCCCAGCAGCGCGCGCACAGGGGCGGGGAATTCGCCGGCCTCCTCTCGCCGCGCCAGCACCTCGCGCCAGCTGTCGGTCAATCGGACCAGCATGCCGCGCACCGGCAAGCCCTCGAACAGGAATTTGTGGAGTTCGCTCATGAAGCAGGATCAGGGGTGACCGATAATTTTACGGATGGAACTGAGGACGCAGGCGCTCAAGGTCTTGTGCGAGACCGACCCCACGCGCAAGGCCGAGCAGGCCCGGGCGCTCTACTTTGCGCCGCCGACGCTGGACACCGAACTCAATCTGTCAGCCCCACTCGGCCTGCCGGGGCGGCCGGAACGCCCTCTTCTGGTGCCTGCGGACCAGGTGCCTGCCCGCTCGCCCTTCACGCCGCAAGGCCGCGCCGCGCTGCTCCACGCCATCTGTCACATCGAATTCAACGCGATCAACCTGGCCCTGGACGCGCTCTGGCGCTTCCCCGGCATGCCCGAAGCGTTCTACCGCGACTGGCTGCAGGTGGCCGGCGAGGAGGCCCTGCACTTCACCCTGTTGCGCGAGCATCTGCGGAGCCTCGGCCACGAGTACGGCGATTTCGACGCCCATGACGGCCTGTGCAGATGC
>NZ_BADL01000617.1 GCF_000333615.1 Ideonella sp. B508-1
CCGAGCTGATCAAGCGCATCGCCTTCCTGATGGCCTGATCGAAGACCCGACCGAGAAGAAGCAGGAGAAGACCGCGGAAGAGGAACTGGCCGAAGCCATCCTGCGCGCCCAGAAGAACCAGGGAGCCGCGCAATGACCGAGTTCCTGCACGCCAACATGGCCCCGGTGATGTTCGGGGGTCTGATCGTCTTCCTGCTGATCGGCTTCCCCGTCGCCTTCTCGCTGGCCGCGGCCGGCCTGATGTTCAGCTTCGTCGGCATCGAGTTCGGCATCCTGCCGCCGTCGCTGATGCAGGCCCTGCCGCTGCGCATCTTCGGCATCATGCAGAACGAGACGCTGCTGGCGATCCCGTTCTTCACCTTCATGGGCCTGATCCTGGAGCGATCCGGGATGGCCGAGGACCTGCTCGACACCATCGGTCAGCTCTTCGGCCCCATCCGCGGCGGCCTGGCCTTCGCGGTGATCCTGGTCGGCGCCATGCTGGCCGCCACCACCGGCGTGGTGGCCGCTTCGGTGATCTCGATGGGCCTGATCTCCCTGCCCATCATGCTGCGCTACGGCTATGACCGCCGCATCGCCTCGGGCGTCATCGCCGCCTCGGGCACGCTGGCCCAGATCATCCCGCCCTCGCTGGTGCTGATCATCATGGCCGACCAGTTGGGCCGCAGCGTCGGCGAGCTCTACAAGGGCGCCTTCATCCCCGGCTTCACGCTGACCGCGCTGTACGCCGGCTTCATCATCCTGATCGCCATCTTCCGCAAGCACTGGGTGCCCGCCCTGCCACCGGAAGCCCGCACCATCCGCGAGGACAACGGCTCCTCCGGCCTGCCCTCGCTGGGCCTGCTGGCCCTGCTCTCGGTCGGCGTGGCTGTCGCCTTCGCCAAGAGCCGCCCGGCAGAAACGCCCACCGACGAGCTGATCGTGGTGTCGATGTGCGTGGGCGTGGGCGTGGCCTTCGTGCTGTCGGTGATCAACAAGGTGTTCAAGCTGGGTCTGCTCTCGCGCATGGCCGAACGGGTCACCTTCGTGCTGATTCCGCCACTGGGCCTGATCTTCCTGGTGCTGGGCACCATCTTCCTGGGCGTGGCCACGCCCACCGAAGGTGGCGCCATGGGCGCGGTCGGCGCGCTGATCATGGCCCTGCTGCGCAAGCGCATCGACATGAAGCTGCTGCGCCAGGCCATGGACTCGACCATGAAGCTGTCCTGCTTCGTGCTGTTCATCCTGATGGGCTCAACGGTGTTCAGCCTCACCTTCCAGGGCGTGGACGGACCGAAGTGGGTCGAACACCTGCTGACCAGCCTGCCGGGCGGCCAGGTGGGCTTCCTGATCGTCGTGAACATCCTGGTGTTCGTGCTGGCCTTCTTCCTGGACTTCTTCGAGCTGTCCTTCATCGTCGTGCCGCTGCTGGGACCGGTGGCCGAGAAGCTGGGCATCGATCTGGTCTGGTTCGGCGTGCTGCTGGCGGTCAACATGCAGACCTCCTTCATGCACCCGCCCTTCGGCTTCGCGCTGTTCTTCCTGCGCAGCGTGGCGCCCAACAAGGAGTACAAGGACCGCTTGACCGGCAAGCCGACTGCCCCGGTGACCACCGGCCAGATCTACTGGGGCTCGGTCCCCTTCGTGATCATCCAGATCATCATGGTGGGCCTGATCATCGCCTTCCCGGGCCTGGTCTCCGGCGGCCTGGGGCCCAAGGAGAAGATCGACCTGGACAAGGTGCAGATCCAGATCCAGCCCGAGAACGACTACGGGAACAACAGCAACCAGGACGTCAACGCCCTGTTCGGACTGCCGCCTGCGGCCAGCGAAGCCGCCTCGGGGGCAGCCCCCTGACCGCGGTGTCGCAGACATCCCCAAGGCCTCCTCGGAGGCCTTTTTTCATGCCCTGATGCCCAGGTGGGTGGGGCCGCCTCGAGCGCCGCGCATGAAAAAGGCGCCCCGAAGGGCGCCTTTCGCGTTGCAGGAGCGAAGTCGCTCAGAGCTTCTGGGCCTGCATGAAATCGTCGAAGCTGGCCTCGGCGAAGCGGAACCACAGGTTCTGGTCGCGGCGGAAGGTGGCGAAATCCTCGTACACCTTCTTCCAGCGCGGGTTCTTGGCACTCAGCTCGCTGTAGAGCTCCATCGATTCCTTGAAGGCCAGTTCCATCACGTCCTTCGGGAAGCGGGCCAGCTTGGTGCCGGAGCCCACCAGCTGCTTCAGGGCACCCGGGTTGCGGGCGTCGTACTTGGCCTGCATGTCCACATGGGCCGCCGCCGACGCGGCGTCGACGATGGCCTTGTACTCGGCCGACAGGGCGGCGTAGGCCTTCTGGTTGACGAACAGGTCGATCTGCGGACCGCCTTCCCACCAGCCCGGGTAGTAGTAGTGCGGCGCCACCTTGTTGAAGCCCAGCTTCAGATCGTCGTAGGGGCCAATCCACTCGGCGGCGTCGATGGTGCCCTTTTCCAGCGCCTGGTAGATCTCACCGCCCGGGATGTTCTGCGGCACGCCGCCCATGCGCTCGATGACCTTGCCGGCAAAGCCGCCGACCCGGAACTTCAGGCCCTTGATGTCGGCCACCGACTTGATCTCCTTGCGGTACCAGCCGGCCATCTGGGCGCCGGTGTTGCCGCAGGGGAAGTTGATCATGTTGTAGCCGGCGTAGAACTCGCGCATCAGCTTCAGACCGTTGCCTTCGAACATCCAGGCGGTCATCTGGCGGGAGTTCAGGCCGAAGGGCACGGCCGCCCCCAGGGCGAAGGTCTCGTCCTTGCCGAAGAAGTAGTACGGCACGGTGTGGCAGGCCTCGACGGTGCCGTTCTGCACACCGTCCACCACACCGAAGGCAGGCATCAGCTCACCGGCAGCGTGCACGGTGACCTGGAACTTGCCGCCGGACATCTCGCCGACCTTCTTGGCGAAGACTTCGGCCGCACCGAAGATGGTGTCCAGCGACTTCGGGAAGCTGGAGGCGATGCGCCAGCGCACGGCGGCTTGGGCATGAACAATGGCCGGTGCAGCGCCGGCCGCCAGCACGCCAGCCAGGCCCGCGCCTCTCACAAACGAACGACGTTCCATCAGCAAGTCTCCTGTTGAATGTTGCCTGTAGTGGCACCCGATTCTCAGGGAGGCCTGCCCCATGCGGCAGCCGGGGTATTCCCCCCCATGGTGGAGGGGCATCCGTCAGCCTTTCGTCAGCTTCCGGCGACTTTCATGCGCTCCAGCAGCATGGAGCCCACGGTCTTGGAGCCCAGGGTGTAGGCGTCAGCGCCAACGGCCACCACGCCGCGCAACATCTCGCGCAGGTGGCCCGCAATGGTGATCTCGTGCACCGGGTAGGCGATGCGCCCATCCTCCACCCAGTAGCCCGAGGCACCGCGGGAATAGTCGCCGGTCACGTAGTTCACGCCCTGGCCCATCAGCTCGGTGACGAACAGGCCGCGGTGCAGCTTGCGCAGCATCTCTTCCAGGTGGTCGCCCGGTCGGGTCAGACGGCTGACCAGGCGCAGGTTCTGCGAGCCACCGGCATGACCGGTCGTGCGCATGCCTAGCTTGCGGGCGGAATAGCTCGACAGGAAGTAGCCCTGCACCACGCCGGCCTCCACCACGCGGCGTGCCCGGGTGCGCACGCCCTCGTCGTCAAAGGGCGCGCTGCCCTTGCCGCCGACGATGTGGGGGTCCTCCTGCACATCGATGTGATCGGCCCAGACGGACTGGCCCAGGCTGTCCTGCAGGAAGCTGGCCTTGCGGTACAGCGCGCCACCGCTGGTGCCCTGCACATAGGCGCCCAGCAGACCGGCGGCCACCGTGGATTCGAACAGCACCGGCACTTCGCAGGTGCCGATCTTGCGAGACTTCAGGCGCGACAGCGCGCGTTCAGCAGCATAGCGGCCCACCGCCTCGGGCGCGGCCAGGTCCAGCGCATTGCGCATGGAGCTGTACCAGTAGTCGCGTTGCATGTCGCGCCCCTTGCCGGCGATGGGTGACACGGACAGCGAATGGCGCGAACTGGCATAGCCGCCGCGAAAGCCCCGGCTGTTGCCGGCCCAGAAGTGCGACTGCTGGGCCGACACCGAGCCGCCTTCGGAATTGGTGATGCGCTTGTCCACACCCAGGGCCGCCGCCTCGGCGCGCCGCGCCAGCTCCGCGGCCTCCTCGGCCGTCACGTCCCAGGGGTGGAACAGGTCCAGGGGCAGCGCGGCCTCCTCGGCCGTGGCCAGGTCGGCCTCGTCGGGCAGGCCGGCGGCCGGGTCTTCGGCGGTGAAGCGGGCGATGTCGTAGGCCGCCCGCACCGTCTGCTCCAGCGCCTGCTGGGAAAAGTCGGACGTGCTGGCATTGCCGCGGCGCTGGCCCAGGTAGACCGACACGCCCACCGACTTGTCTCGGTTGCGCTCGACGTTCTCGACCTCGCCCTTGCGCACCGAGACGCTCAGGCCACTGCCCTCGGAGACTTCGACGCCGGCGTCCGAAGCCCCCAGCGCCTTGGCCATGGACAGCACGTCCTCGACGATCTGCTGGAACTGGTCACGGGAAAAGCCGAAGCCCTGGGTGGCGGATGAGGTCATGGACAGATGGAATGGGGAACGATTGGGGAACAGATGCGGGACAATCATAGCGATCCCCCGATCTCCGCCGATTCCACTCCCCCACATGCGCGCTGCTCCGTCCCGTTCCGCCCCCGCCGACTCTGCCGATGACTTCGACACCGACGGCCGGCCCAGCAAGTCCGCGCTCAAGCGCCAGATGCACGAGCTGCAGGCCCTGGGCCTGGCCCTGGCCGAGCTGCCCATCTCGCGCAGCAGCAAGCTGGATCTGCCCGAACAGCTGCGCGACGCGCTGAAGGAATACCACCGCACACGCTCCCACGAGGGCCGGCGGCGGCAACTGCAGTTCATCGGCAAGCTGATGCGCCAGATCGATCCCGAGCCGGTGCGCGAAGCCGTGGCGGCCTTCAAGCTCGGCAGCGCCGCCGAGACCCTGGCCCTGCACGAGATCGAGCGCTGGCGCGAAGAACTGATGGCCAGCGACGACGCCGTGACCCGTTGGATGGGCGAGCACCCGGAGACCGATGCCCAGCAGTTGCGCAACCTGCTGCGTTCCGCGCGCAAGGATGCCGGCAAGGCCAACCCCGCCGATGGCCTGGGTCAGCGCCACGGCCGCGCCTACCGCGATCTGTTTCAGCTGATCAAGTCGGCGCTGACCACCCCGGGCGCGGCATCGGCCGCCGATGAAGACGCCGACGACGAGGGCGACGATGAGTGAGGCCGCGGGCAGCGCCTTCGAGCCCGTGCGCATCGGCGTGGTGTCGGTCAGCGACCGCGCCTCCAGCGGCGTCTACGCGGACAAGGGCATCCCGGCCCTGCAAGATTGGCTGGGCCGCGCCCTGCACAACCCGATCAGCTGGGAGACCCGGCTGATTCCCGACGAGCAGGACACCATCAGCGCCGCACTGCGCGAGCTGGTCGACACAGCCGGCTGCCATCTGGTGCTCNACACCGGCGGCACCGGGCCGGGCCCACGCGACGTGACCCCCGAGCCACGCTGGCGGTGGCCGACCAGCTCATGCCCGTTTTCGGCGAGCAGATGCGAGCCATCAGCCTGAACTTCGTGCCCACGGCCATCCTCTCGCGCCAGGTGGCGGTGATCCGGGGTCAGGCCCTGATCATCAACCTGCCGGGCCAGCCCAAGTCCATCGCCGAGACGCTGCAGGGCCTGCCCCAGGCCAGTCCGCCAGTGCACGGCATCTTCGCCGCCGTGCCCTACTGCATCGACCTGATCGGCGGCCCCTATCTGGAAACCGACCCCGCCCTCTGCCAGGCCTTCCGTCCCAAATCCGCCCAACGCCCTGTCCGAGGCTGAAATCCATGCGCCTGTTGGCTCTTCGCCGTCTGCCCGGCCTGCTGGCCCTGTGCCTGCCCGCCCTGTCTTGCCTGCCCAGCCACGCCGGACCCGCTCCCGAGCCGATGCTGCGCTACACCGTGCAGCCCCAGGACACTCTGTGGTCCCTGAGCGCCCGCTGGTTCCAGCATCCTGCCAGCTGGCGCGAGGTGGCCCGCCTGAACCGGCTGTCCCAACCCAACCGGCTGAGCCCGGGGCAGACACTGAAGCTCCCGCTGCGCCTGCTCAAGCCCGAGAACGTGCCGGCGACGCTCAGCCTGGTGGAGGGCCAGGTCACGCTGGACGGCCAGCCGGCCCAGGCGGGCACCGCCGTCCAACCGGGCCAGCGCGTGCAGGCGGGTGCGGACAGTTCGGCCGTTCTGCGCCTGGGAGATGGCTCGCGCGCCAGCCTGCCGCCGCAAAGCGAGGTGGAGCTGGCCCAGCACCAGCGCTACGCCCTGAAGGCCGCTCAGCCCACCCAGGACGACGGGCTCTACGCCGCCACCCTGCGCCTGCTGCGCGGCACGCTGGAAGTGCTGGCCACCAAAGTCCAGCGGGCCAAGCCTCTGGAAGTGACCACCCCCACCGCGGTGATCGGCGTGCGAGGCACCCGCTACCGCGTGCACGCCGATGCCCAGCAGGCCCGCACCCAGACCGAGGTGCTGGAAGGTCGGGTCTGGGCCCAGAACCAGGCCCAGCCGCCCGCCACGGGCCTGCTGGACGCAGGCCAGGGTGCTGTGCTGAGCCAGGACCTGCCGGTGGTGGTGCAGCCACTGGCACCGGCCCCCGACCTCTCCAGCCTGCCCGACCGCTTCGAGCGGCCCCTGCTGCGCTTTGCCGTGCCGGGCCAGTCCGCCGAAGTCCGGGTGCAGATTGCCGCGGACGAGGGATTCCTGCGCATCGTGCGGGACCTGAGGTTGCCCGCGGGCAGTGAAGCGAAGGTCGCCGGCCTGGCCGACGGGGCCTGGTATCTGCGGGCCCGCCAGATCGCCGCCGATGGCTTGGAAGGCCTGGACGCGACGCACCCCTTCGTGCTCAAGGCACGCCCCGAGCCGCCGCCCAGCACCGCCCCGCGGCCCCAGGCCCGCCTGAGCGTAGGCAGCGTGGACTTCGCCTGGGCCCGCAACACCGAAGCCGCCCGCTACCACCTGCAGGTGGCCCGTGATGCCGGCTTCCAGCAGGTCGTGGCCCAGCAGGACGACCTGAGCGACAACACCAGCAGCCTGAAGCTGGACGCCCCGGGCCTCTACCACTGGCGCCTGTCGAGCGAGCGCGCCGACGGTGACCGCGGCCCCTGGGGCGATGCGCAGAGTTTCGAGCTGCGCCCCTTGCCCGAGCCGGCGCAGGTGCACACGGATGACGACGGTCAGATCCGACTCCACTGGGGCGCCCAGGCCGATGAGCGACAGCAGGTGCAACTGGCCCGTGACCCGGGCTTCAGCTCGGTGGTCACCAGTGCCGAACTCCATGGCGGCGAATGGACCCTGCCCAACCTGCCGGTGCCGGGCACCTACTACTTCCGCTACCGCTACCTGGATGACCAGGGCTTCGTCTCGCCCTGGACGGCCCCGCTGGGCGTGGACGTGCCGGTGGACTGGCACATGCTACTGCTGGGCGCGCCGCTGCTGTTCGCGCTCTGATGCTTCAGCCGCCCCCGGGGCGGCTGAGCCTCACTTGACCAGGCGGTTCAGCCGCTCGGCGTCGAACTGCTCGGTGGTGCGGGCTTCCTGCGGCACGCAGGTGTCGGCCGGCAGCTCGCGGGCCTGCATCGAGAGCTTCTCGATCGCCTGCCACAGCAGGGCGATCTGGTGCTCGTGCGAGGAGGCGTTGTCGATCAAGCCCTTCATGGCCTGGGCCACCGGGTCGTCGCCGCTGGTCAGGCCATAGGCCGAGAAACCCATGCGCGCGGCCGCAGCCTCGCGCTTGGCATCGGCCTCAGCCTGGATGATGCGGGCCGGGTTGCCCACGGCCGTCGCCCCGGCGGGCACCGGCTTGGTCACCACGGCCCCCGAGCCCACGCGGGCACCGGCGCCCACCGTGAAGCCGCCCAGCACCGCCGCGTTGGCGCCAACGATCACGCCGGCCTCCAGGGTCGGGTGGCGCTTGGCCCCCTTGACCAACGAGGTGCCGCCCAGGGTCACACCCTGGTAAATCGTGCAGTCGTCGCCGATCTCGGCCATCTCGCCGATGACGACGCCCATGCCGTGGTCGATGAAGACGCGGCGACCGATGGTGGCCCCCGGGTGGATCTCGATGCCGGTGGCCCAGCGGGCGATGTGCGAGATGAAGCGGCCCAGCCACTTGAAGCCGCGCTGCCAGCACCAGTGGCCCAGGCGCTGCATCCACAGCGCGTGCAGGCCGGGGTAACAGGTCAGCACCTCCCAGCGGCTGCGCGCAGCAGGGTCGCGCTCCAGAATGCAGGCGATGTCTTCGCGCAGGCGGGAGAACATGGCGGCTCCGTGGGTGGTTGATTCGGAAAACGAGAAAGCAAACTCAGTGTAGCCGGGCACCCCGGAACCCGACCGGGCTCAGGGCTCTTTGCCCTGTGCCGGGGAGAGCTTCTGCATGGCTCGGGCAATGCCGCGCAGGATGTGCACCTCCTCCTGGGTCAGCTGGGCCCGGTTGGCCAGTTGGTTCAGGCGCGGCAGCAGCTTCTTGGGTGCGGCAGGGTCCAGAAAACCGATGTCCACCAGGGCCGCCTGCCAGTGGGTCAACAGGCCCTGGATGGCCGCGCCATCGGCCCACTGCACCGGCGCCGTGCGCGGCGCCACAGTGAAGCCACCCAGGGCCTGGCGCCAGTCGTAGGCCAGCACCTGCACCGCCTGGGCCAGGTTGAGCGAGCCGTAGGACGGATCGGTGGGAATGGACAGGCAGGCGTGGCAGCGGTAGACGTCCTCGTTGCCCAGGCCGAAGCGCTCGCTGCCGAAGACGAAGGCCACCTGGTGGCCCTGCGGCGCGAGTTCGGCGAAATGGGCCCGTGGCGCATGCGTGGGCGGGCCGAAGTCGCGCGGGGTCATGGCCGTGGCACAGGCCCAGGTGATGCCGTCCAGCGCCTCGGCCAAGGTGGGCACGATGCGGGCTTGCGCCAACACATCGGTCGCGCCACTGGCCATGGCCACGGTGTCCTCGTGCTGCAGCACATCGGCAAAGCGCGGGGCCACCAGCACCAGGTCCGAGAAGCCCATCACCTTCATCGCGCGGGCGGCCGCCCCCACGTTGCCGGGATGGCTGGTGCGCACCAGCACGAAACGGGTGCCATCCGCCGGACGGCCGGCAGTTTCGTGATCTTGTGCCGCGGCACCGGAGGGGGAAGCCAGGGGATGGGACATTGCCAAACGGGCGCTGAGCGCTAGAATCAAAGGTTTTCCGCAGCCCGTATTGTCGCTTCGTCGCTGGCTGCGATGCTCTTTGTCCATCGCCAAGATCGCTCCACGAGCGCACCCGCCACGCGCTGCACTATCCTTGCAGATTGGCGTGCCCTCGTCCCCCAGCCCGGGAACCCAGGCCGCACGCCGCCCTCCCCTTCGCAGGTTGAACCATGACCCAGCAGACCCTCCACCCCATGCTCAACATCGCCGTGAAGGCCGCCCGTGCCGCCGGAGCGATCATCAACCGGGGATCGATGGACCTGGATCTGCTGAAGATCAACACCAAGAGCCCCAACGATTTCGTCACCGAGGTCGACCAGCTGGCCGAAGAGGCCATCATCGACACCATCCTGCAGGCCTATCCCAACCACGGGATCCTGGCCGAGGAGAGCGGCCGCGAGCGGGGCAACAAGAGCAGCGATTTCGTCTGGATCATCGACCCGCTCGATGGCACGACCAACTTCATCCACGGCTTCCCGGTCTACTGCGTGTCCATCGCGCTGACCTTCCGCGGCAAGGTGGAGCAGGCGGTGGTCTACGACCCCAACCGCAATGACCTGTTCGTGGCCTCGCGCGGCCGCGGTGCCTACCTGAACGACAAGCGCCTGCGCGTCTCGCGCCGCACCCGCCTGCAGGATTGCCTGATCGGCACCGGCTTCCCCTTCCGCCGCGGCGACAACTTCCAGCGCTACATGAAGATGTTCGAGACGCTGATGCCGCTGTGCGCCGGCCTGCGTCGCCCGGGCTCCGCCGCGCTGGACCTGTGCTACGTGGCCGCGGGCTACTACGACGCCTTCTTCGAGACCGGCCTGAGCCCCTGGGACATCGCCGCAGGCTCGCTGATCGTCACCGAGGCCGGCGGCCTGGTGGGCAACTTCACCGGTGAGCCCGACTTCATGAACCAGCGCGAGATCCTGGCCGGCGCGCCCAAGATCTACGGCCAGCTGGTGCCGCTGCTGAGCCCCTTCACCCGGGTGATCCAGGAGGAGGCCGCGCCCGCCGAAGCCGAGGCCCCCGCCGAGGAAGCGGCCGCCGAAGACACCCCCAAGGTCCGCAAGCCGCTGCGCCTGCGCAAGAAGGCCGCGGAGGGCGACGACGCGGCCCCGGCCACCGGCCCCGCCGAAGACGCCCCTTTCTGATCCCCGCGGCCTGGCGCGGCCTCAGTCAGCCCCCGGGCGTGTAGAGCACGGCCCGCGGCGGGCGGCACAGGCCCCACAGACGCACACCGGCGGCCTGCGCCGCCTGCACGCCCAGGGCCGTGGGGGCGGACACCGTGGCCAGCGCCTGCAGCCCCACCCGGGCACACTTGGCCACCAGCTCGTGGCTGGCGCGGCTGGACATCAGCACCAGCCCCGGCGCGCCCAGCTGCCCCTGGCGGGCGAGCACACCGATCAGCTTGTCCAGTGCGTTGTGACGGCCCACATCCTCTTGGGCCCAGCGCAGTTCACCATCCAGGTCGGCCCAGGCCGCCACATGCACGGCGCCCGCCCGGGCGTTGAGCGGCTGGAAGGCCGGCAGCCGGGGCATCACCCGGGCCAGCAGCGCAGCGTCGACGCGCGCCAGCCAATCGGCAGCCGGCAAGGTCGGCGGCAACAGCTCCAGGGCCTGCAGGCTCTCGATGCCACAGACGCCACAACCAGTCCGTCCGGCCAAGGTGCGTCGGCGCTGCTTGAGGCCCTCCAGCCGGCGCGGCGACAGCTCGATGTGCACCTCCCAGGCTGGCGGACTCCCGGGCACCTGGCAGGCGGCGGGCCGGACCTCGACATCCCGCAGTTCCTCGGCCGAAGCCACGATGCCCTCGCTGAGCGCGAAGCCCAGGGCGAAGTCCTCCAGATCCAGCGGCGAGGCCATCATCACCGCATGCGAGATGCCGTTAAACACCAGGGCCACCGGCACCTCGTCGGCCAGCCAGTCGTCGGCCCCCGCCAGCGATGCGCCATCCACGCTGCGCTGCACCGACATGCGAACCAGCCCCGCCGGTGCGGCGGGGTCGACGACGGAAGACGGCTCCTCAGGATGGGCAAGCGACCGGGGCATGGTGGGCCGGATTATCGGCGGCGCTCACCGGCCCTGCTGGCTCACATGAAATTGCGCGTGTGCAGCGCCGCCAGCCGCGCGGCCTGCTCGGGCGGGAAGCCCAGGCGCACCAGCTTGGCATGGCGCCCATCGGCCATGTCGCGCATGAGCTGCTGGACCTGGGCATAGCCGTGGGCCACCTGGGCGGGTGACAGCCCTCCGGCCGCGATCAGGACCAGGGCGTCGAACACCTCCTCGTTGAGTCCGGAGGTGCCGGCCAGCGCATCGAAGCGCTGCTCCACCGCGGCCGCCAGACGGTGGCGGAAGTCCGGCTCCTGCTGCAGCCGGTACAGCAGATGCGACATGCCCAGCGCCACATGACGGGCCTCGTCACGCGCGGCCAGGCGGGCGATCTGGCGGGTCAGCGGATCGGGCGCCTGGGCCTGCAGGAACTGCAGCAGGTTGACGAAGGTGCCCTCGCCCAGCACCGACAACAGAAAGCTCGCGACCGAGAAATCCGGTTCGTCCAGCAGGCTCTTGAGCGAGGCCTGCCCTCCCGCGGTCGACAGTGCCGGGCTCGAGCCGCCATGGCGGATGCGTCGGGTGAACACCTCGATGTGGCGGGCCTCGTCGCAGACCTGCATGGCCAACGCAGCCTGCATCTCACGAAAGTGCGGATGGAGTTGACCGAGAAAACGCGCGGGCACCAGCAGGGCCGCGTTCTCGTTCTCGATCATGTAGGTCATGAGCTGCACGATGGCCTGTTCCACCGGGGCAGGCAGGTCCACGGGTTGCGACCAGTCGATGGCCTCGTCCGGGTTCCATTGGGCGGCCACGGCCTGGGCGTAGAGATCGGCCGCGCTGTCGCTCCAGGCCTCGTCCTTGTGCACCAGGCGAAAGTGCTGGACGGGTGCCCCGGCCTCCACCGTGGCGCCACGGGCCGCCAGCCCCCAGTGGGGCAAGGCCGCCTGCGCCACCGCCCCGGGCTGACGCGGGTCGATCGCCCCGGTGGGCTCGGCGCCGCGCCAGCGGCCGCTCTGCAAGCCGCCGCGGCTCACCCGCGCCACGCCGTGGGCGTCAGCCGGCCGCTCGCAGCCATGGCCCTGGCTGCGGCACCAATCGGCCAGTTGGACGGCCCAGCCCGGGGCCGTGCCCCGGACCTCGAGCACACCGCCCACCGGCAGCGCGGCCAGGGCCTGCTTGACCAGCAGATGCGCCCCGGCATCGAAGCCGAGCGACTCAATATCGATATGCGGGCTCGGTGATGCAGCCTTGGTCGTCATAGAAATGCTCATCGCTCACCGCCCGCTCCAGCAGGGCATAGCCCGTGCTGCGGCCCGGCTGCCAGGCCTTGAGGCCCTCGAGTTCCAGCAGCGGCCGCACCGCGGGGTCGTTCCAGTCCATCGCCAGCAGGATCTCGCCGAAGCGGCGGGCCACCTCGTCCGGCACCCCAGGGCTGACGGTCATGTTGCAGTGGTCGAACAGGCCGGTGGTGGCGACGATGCGGCTGCCCCCCGCCGGCAGCGTGCCCTCGTGCGCGAACGCACGGTGGTTGCCGGCGATCATCCAGGCCGCGTCGATCTCGCCCTTCATCAGCGCCAGCGCCGCATCGCGCTCGCCACCGATGTGGTCGCCGTGCTTGCCTCCCAGCACGTCGAAGCGCCGGGCGGTGTAGTCACGCCCGGCCACCAGATCGGCTTGGTGCCGCAGATGGTCCAGCGGGATCAGCGTGGCCTGGGGCGAGTCGATCGCCCCGAAGCCGATGGTCTTGCCCCGCAGGTCGGCCAGGGACTGGACGGGGCTGCCGCTGCGCACCACCAGCACCGACGCCAGGTCGATGTCGCTGTCGCGCATGGCCAGGGCCTGCACCTGCAGGCCCCTGGCGCGCGCCATGCGCTCGGCCCGCACCCAGGCCAGCGGGGAATTCCAGGCGAAGGCGATGTCGCCCTTGAACTGGGCTTCCACCTGGGTCTCGTAGTTCGAATAGAGCAGGTAGTCGAAGGCCAGGCCGCGCTCGGCGAAGTGGGCCTTGAAGCCCTCCCAGATGGTGACCACCTTGGGCGCGTAGGCCACGGCCCCCAGCATCCACGTGTGTGCTTGCGTCATGTCGAAAATCCTCTCGTTCAGGCCAGCGGCAGGCCGCACAGGGCCCGGCCGATGAAGTCGTACAGCACGTCCGAGGTCGGTGCCATGACCGAGGCCGCACGGGCATCCCGGAACAGGCGCTCGATGCCCACGTCCTTGCGGAAGGCCGCGCCACCGCCGATGCGCATCGCGGTATCGGTCACCTCCAGCGCGGCCTCGGCGGCGGCGGCCTTGACCTCCAGCACACGCAGCATCGCATCGGGTCGGCCAGCGGCCAGGGCCGCCAGCGTGTCATCGCGCAGCAGCCGGGCCTGGTCGACACGGATGCGTGCCCGGGCCAGGTAGGCGCGGATGGTGGGCAGATCGGCCAGGGCGCTGTCGCTCTCGGCAAAACGGGTCCGCGTCAGGTGGGGCGTGACGCGGGCCAGCACCCCTTCCATCAGGCCGATGGAGGCCGAGGCGATCAGGTTGGCGAAGACCGGCAGTTCCTCGCCGTTCATGATGTCGGCGCCCGCGCCATCGGCCCCCAGCATGGCGTCCTCGCCCACCAGCACGCCCTGCGCGGTCACCGGTGCCGAGGCATTGCCGCGCAGACCCAGGCCGTCATAGCGCGCCGGGATGCTCAGGCCTTCGGTCCGGCTGCCCACCAGCCACAAGGTGCTGGCCCCTTCGGCGGCGACGGGGCGCGACGACCAGACATAGGAATCGGCCTCGCCGGCCGAGGTGACCATGCTCTTCTGACCATCCAGCAGGTAGCCGCCGGACACGCGCCGGGCCGTGCCCACCGGGGCCCAGAAGTGGCTGCGGGAGCCGGTCTCGGACCAGGCCAGGGTAGACACGTGGCGGCCCGCCGCGATCTCGCGGCGCACCGCCTCGGGACCGTGCTTCTCGATGAGGACCGTGGCGGCATAGTGCATGCACACCACCATGGCGGTGGACGGGCAGTCCTTCGCGATGCGTTCGACCACCGCGGCGGCCTCGGCCAGGCCACCGCCCAGGCCACCCACGTCCTTCGCGCTGACCAGGCCCAGCAGGCCGGATGCGCCGAGGGCCTGCAGAGCGGCACGTGGGAAGCGGCCCTCTCGGTCCGTCTCCAGCGCCGCGGGGGCCATGGTGTTCTGGACGATGGGTTCGAGGAGGGCGAGGTGGCTCATGGGGTGCGACTCCGGCTGAGCCGCTGACAGGCCATGCCGGCACACGCCTCAGCCCGTGCCGCGGCCCCCGCGGCAACCTCCGAGTGCAGACCTGCAACACGTCCTGCCTGGCGGCGGGTGAAGGACACCGGCGCAAGAGGCCGGCTCCAGGTTCGATCGATTATTGCACCCGCCCCCCGTGAAGCAGTCGTGACGGACCGCGAGGGCGGAAGGCAGCCGGAGTCGAACCGACCAGGGAGCGGCTGACGCCCCCTACCGGGTTTGAAGCCCGGGCGCACCACCGGATGCGATTGCCTTCCAGAACACCACGCCCCTCAAGGGGACGGCGCGGATTGTAGGGGGGCCTCGGCCGCCCGTTCGGACTGGGGCCACCCCGGCTCGGCCCGCAGGACATGGCTGTCCTGAACGCGCCGGGTATAGCCCACCCGATCGAAGAATTCCAGCACCTGGATGGCCCGTTTGCGACCCAGGCCGGTGTGGTCCCGGAACACACGGGCCTCCACCTGGCCACGGGGACCGCGGGCCGCCAGCAGGCCCAGCAGGCCCGACAGCAGCTGCACCTGCGAGGCGGCATAGAACAGGTCCTTCACCACCTGGAACAGCTGCCCCTGCCGGGCCAGCTTGCGCAGGAGCTGGCGCACCACCTCCTCCGGCGCACCGGCGCGCCCGGCCAGGTCGCGCACCCAGGGCGGGTCGAAGCCGCCCTCCTCCACCCAGGGCAGCAGGCGTTCGGCCAGCGCCCGCTCGCCCTCGCTCAGGCGCACCTCGTGCCCGGGCAGGTGCAGCCAGGCGCCACTGGACGCGATGGCGCCGTCGCGCAGCAGCGCCTCGAGCAGGGCGCGCCACAGGGCATCGTGCTGCGGTTGGGCCTGGCCCGGCAGGGCCATGCGGCGCAGCCGGGCGGCGTTCACCCCCGGTTCGTCGGGCGTGCGCTCGTGGAAACGCGCCAGTGCCGCGAGCACCTGTTCGCGCCAGCGCTGCCAGACAGCCTCGGTCAGCAGCAGCGCGTCCTCCGGCCCGCTGGGCAAGGGCACCAGCCCGGCGTCGGCCAGGGCCAGCGCCTCGGGCGGGCGGCCCATCAGCAGGGCCAGGCGGCTGCGCAGCAGGCCGGTGGGCGACTGCGCCACCAGATCGGCCAGCGGGCCACCGGCCAGCGCTGCCTCCAGCGCATCCAGGTAGGCCCAGCGCTCGGGGCTGCGGCGCTTGCGCTCGGGGGCGAAGGGGTCGATCACCGCCCCGCCGCCGATGGTGCGGCTGGCCTGGGCGTTGCGCAGGATGAAGCGGTCGCCCGGCAGCACGAAGACCGGCTGTTCCAGGACCAGTTGCACCCGGGCGGTCTGGCCGGGCGCCAGCGCGGCATCGTCCAGCAGGGCCACATGGGCCGTCTGGTGGCTGGTGCCCACATGCACATGCACGGGGGCCCACTGGGCCAGGGCCGGGGCATCCGGCAGCAGCTGCAGGCGCACGTCCATGCGGATGCTGGCCTGCAGGGCCCGCGGGTCGGCGATCCAGTCGCCGCGGCGGATCGCATCGCGCTCGATGCCGGCCAGGTTCAGCGCGCAGCGCTGCCCCGCCACACCGTGGTCTGTCGCCTGGTTCTGGGCATGGATGGAGCGCACCCGCACCTTCTGGCCGCTGGCGGAATGGGCCACCGTGTCGCCCACCGCCACCTGGCCACCGAAGACCGTGCCGGTGACCACGGTGCCCTGCCCGGCCAGCGTGAACACGCGGTCCACCGCCAGGCGAAAAAGACCATCCTGGCGGCGCTGGGCATGGTGCTCGGCCAGGGTCCACAGATGGGCCCGCAGCGCCGCCACGCCAGGGTCGCCATCGGCCGTGGCGGCCGTCTCGAACACGGGGCCGGCGGCCAGCGGCGTGCCGGCCAGCAGCGCCGCCAGTTCGGCCCGCACCTCGGCCACGCGGGCCGCTTCGGTGCGGTCCACCTTGGTCAGGGCCACCGTGCCTTCGCGCACGCCCAGCAGGCCCAGGATGGCCAGGTGCTCGCGGGTCTGCGGCATCACGCCGTCGTCGGCCGCCACCACCAGCAGGGCATGGTCCACGCCGACGGCGCCGGCCGCCATGGTGTGGACGAACTTCTCGTGGCCGGGCACGTCGATGAAGCCCAGCACCTCACCGCTGGCCAGCGGCGCATAGGCATAGCCCAGCTCGATGGAGATGCCGCGCGCCTTCTCTTCCTTCAAGCGATCGGTGTCCACGCCGGTGAGCGCACGCACCAGCGTGGTCTTGCCGTGGTCGATGTGGCCGGCGGTGCCGATGATCATCGCGTGCGGTCCTCCGCCAGGGCCTGCTGGAGGGCGCCGAACTGGGCGGCGAAGGCGGCCTCGTCACGCTCATCCAGGCAGCGCAGGTCCAGCCACAGGGCGTTGTCGCCGATGCGGCCGATCACCGGCCGCGCCAGGCCACGCCAGGCGGCTTCCAGGCGCGAGAGGGCCCGGCCGGCCCGTTTGGCTTCCGCAGGTTCGATGCGCAGGCCCGCGCTGGGCAGGGTGTTGACCGGCAGTGCCCCGCTGCCGATCTGGCTGAACATGGGCGCCAGGGACACCTGATAGGCGCCGCCCAGCGCGGCCTGCAGCGGCGCCAGCAGGCGCTGGGCCTGGGCCTGCATGGCCGCCTGCGGGCGGGTGAACAGGCGCAGGGCCGGCAGGCGCTCGGCCAGGAATTCCGGCGCCTGGTACAGGCGCAGCACCGGCTCCAGCGCGGCCAGGGTGAGCTTGCCCACCCGCAGCGCGCGCTTGAGCGGGTTCTTCTTGATCTTGGCGATCAGGTCCTTGCGGCCGACGATCAGGCCGGCCTGCGGGCCGCCCAGCAGCTTGTCGCCGCTGAAGCTCACCACGTCGGCCCCGGCGGTCACCACATCGCGCACCGTGGGCTCGTGCGGCAGGCCCCAGTCGGCCAGGTCGATCAGGGTGCCGCTGCCCAGGTCCACCGCCAGCGGCAGGCCCTGGACGTGGGCGATGCGGGCAACCTCGCTCTCGGCCACGCTGGCGGTGAAGCCGGTGACCGCGTAATTGCTGCAGTGCACCTTCATCAGCAGCCCGGTCTTGGGCGTGATGGCGCCTTCGTAGTCGCGGGCATGGGTGCGGTTGGTGGTGCCCACCTCCACCAGCCTGGCGCCGGCACGGGCCATGATGTCGGGGATGCGGAAGGCCCCGCCGATCTCCACCAGTTCGCCGCGGGAGACGATGACCTCCTTGCGCGCGGCCAGGGCGTTGAGCATCAACAGCACCGCGGCGGCGTTGTTGTTGACCACGGTGGCGGCTTCGGCCCCGGTCAGCTCGCACAGCAGGTCGTTGACCAGGTCGTCGCGGTCGCCGCGGCCACCCGTGGCCAGGTCGTACTCCAGGTTGGCCGGGCTGGTCAGGGCCTGCACCACGGCCTGCACGGCCTCGTCGGGCAGCAGGGCCCGGCCCAGGTTGGTGTGCAGCACGGTGCCGGTGAGGTTGAACACCGCCCGCAGGCGCGGCGCCCGCTGACGCTGCAGCTCGGCCTCGACAGCGCGCGCCAGGGCCTCGGGCGCGGCCATCTCGGCGGCCAGCGACTCCCCGGCGCGCAGGCGGCTGCGCAGGGCCTCCAGCTGTTGCCGCACCGCGGCGGTGACCCCACTGAGCCCGTGCGCGCCCAGCGCCGGCTGGAAGGCGGCGCTGGCCAGCAGCTTGTCCACGGCCGGCAGCTGGGCCGGGGAACTCAGCGCCGCAGCGGCGTCCAGGGCGGGGTTGGCGCTCATGCGTCCTGTGTCTCCAGGGCTTCACCCGAGGGCTCGTCCGAGGCCAGCGCCAGCAGCGGGTTGCCGCTGGCCCGGCCGTAGGCGGTGTCTGCCATCAGCAGGTCCAGGGTCAGGCTGGCCAGATCGTCGGCCAGGGGCTCGACCAGCGGGTCCTTCTCCTGGTTCACTGCTTGCGGTAAGTGTGGCAGGTGTCGCAGGTCTCGGCCAGCACGGCCGGGTCGCCGCCCTCGATGCCCTGGTAGCGCACGCCTTTGGTCGATTCGCAATGGCTGCACTTGACCCGCACCATGTGCCATTCGGTGGCGCACAGGCCGCAATGCAGGTAGCGATGACCGCCGGCCTCGCCGCCGATGCGCAGCACGCTGACCACGGGGGCACTGCCGCACACCGGGCAGATGGACGCCGGATCCACATAGGCGATGCGCTGGGTGTCCAGGCGGCTGGCGATGTCGGCATAGACGACCTGCAGCGCCGCCATCACCAGCGGCTGAGCCGCCAGTTCGGCCGGCGTGGCCTGCTCGCCCAGGAAGGCCTGGGCCAGCGCCTCCAGCTCGGCGTCACCGCGCGCTGCCAGGGCCTGGGCGTTCTGGCGCAGGGCCTGCGGCAGGTCCTGCAGGGCCAGCACGCCGGCCAGCAGCTGCCGCAGCACGCCCAGCCAGGCCGGGTCGGGCCGCAGCGGCGCGGGCAGCACGGGCATGCCGTGGTCCAGCGATTGGGCGATCACCGCCTCGGGCACCGGCTGGGTGGCCACGGTGGCGGCGGCCTGCGCCTGGAGATCGACCAGATGAGCCAGGAAGCGCAGGTAATCGGCAATCGGATGGCCGTCGGCCTTCTGGCGCAGGCGCGCCGCCCGCTCGGTGAACAGCACGGCCGGCTGCGGCAGGCGCACCCGCGGGAACTCGATGCGGTCCAGCGATTCGATCTCGCCGGGTTGAAGAATGCGTTGCACGCCCAACTCCAATCAGAAAGAAACAGGCCGCCGGTGCTGGACAGCAGCCGGCGGCCGGGATGGGATGAAGCCGGTCAGCTCTTGTCGCCCGTCATCTGGCGGTACCAGCCACGGTGGTGCTGCTTGGCCCAGGCGCGGGTGACCGTGCCGTAGAGCATGGCCCGGATGGTGCCACGGGTCCAGATGGCCGCGTAGACGTGCATGATGATCAGGCCGATCATCCACACCGCCCCGACCGCGTGCAGCAGCGAGGCCAGACGCACCGCCGTGACCGGCGGGGTCCACCAGGCGCGCCACATCAGCAGGCCGGAGAGGAACAGGATGGCCATGCCGATCACCAGGCCCCAGAACAGGACCTTTTGACCGCCGTTGTACTTGCCCTGCTCGGGCATGTCGTGGTCATTGCCGTCCACCATCTTGCGCACATTGCGCAGCCATTCCTTGTCGCGCGGCTCGATGACGTTGAGCTTCCAGAAGCGCCCGGCCATCACCACGAAGAACAGCATCATCACCACCCCGATGTAGGGGTGGAGGATGCGGGTCCAGGGGCCGCCCCCGAAGAGCTGGGTGAGCGGGAAGAAGGCCGGGTGGAAGAAGGCCAGGCCCGACAGCGCCAGCAGGATGAAGCAGATGCCCACCACCCAGTGGTTGGCCCGCTCCGAGGCGTTGTAGCGCTGCAGGTCACGAGGATTGCGTCTCATCGCTGTGACTCCTTCTCCAGGGCTTCCTGGTCCTTGCGCTCCATTTCATCCTCCAGTTCCTTGGACACCTCGTTGGGGCCCTTGGTGATGAAGTGGAACAGCCCGCCCAGGGCGGCCGCGCCCAGGGCCACCATCGCCAGCGGCTTGGTGATGCCCTTCCAGACGCTGACCATGGGGCTGATCTTGGGCTCGTCGGGCAGACCGTGGTAGAGCGACGGCGTGTCCGCGTGGTGCAGCACGTACATGACGTGCGTGCCGCCCACGCCGGCCGGGTCGTACAGGCCCGCCTTCTCGAAGCCGCGCTCCTTCAGGTCGGCGATGCGCTCCTCGGCCTGGTCCTTCATGGCCTGCTTGGTGCCGAACATGATGGCCCCGGTCGGGCAGGTCTTCACGCAGGCCGGTTCCTGGCCCACCGCCACGCGGTCCGAGCACAGCGTGCACTTGTACGCCTTCTTGTCCTTTTGCGAGATGCGCGGGACGTTGAAGGGGCAGCCGGTGACGCAGTAGCCGCAGCCGATGCAGTTTTCCTCGTGGAAGTCGACGATGCCGTTGGTGTACTGGATGATGGCGCCCGGCGAGGGGCAGGCCTTCAGGCAACCCGGATCGGCGCAGTGCATGCAGCCGTCCTTGCGGATCAGCCACTCGAAATTGCCGGTGCTCGGGTTGTCGTACTCCGTGAAGCGCATCACCGTCCAGGCATTGGCGGTGAGGTCCGCAGGGTTGTCATAGACCCCCACGTTCTCGCCGGGCTCCTGGCGCAGATCGTTCCACTCCATGCAGGCGGTCTGGCAGGCCTTGCAGCCGATGCACTTGGACACGTCGATGAGCTTGGCGACCTCGCCCGAAGCCGGGGTGCGCGCGCTGGGCGACGGCGTGGTCGTGGCCGAGCGCTGCTTGATGTCGAGAGATTGCAGTGACATGGCGCTCTACCTCAGACTTTCTCGACCTTGACCAGGAAGGTCTTGAACTCGGGGGTGTTGGTGTTGCCATCCCCCACGAAGGGCGTGAGCGTGTTGGCCAGGAAACCCGGCTTGGTCACGCCCTTGAAGCCCCAGTGGATGGGAATGCCCACGTGGTGCACCGGCTTGCCCTCGATGGTCATCGGCTTGATCCGCTTGGTCACCACCGCACGGGCCTTGATGTAGCCTCGCTTGGACGAGACCTTCACCATGTCCCCGGCCTCGATGCTCAGGCTCTTGGCCAGGGCCTCGCCGATTTCCACGAACTGCTCCGGCTGGGTGATGGCGTTGAGCAGCGCGTGCTTGGTCCAGTAGTGGAAGTGCTCGGTCAGGCGGTAGGTCGTGCCCACGTGCGGGAACTCGTCGGCCTTGCCGAAGGTGTCCCAGATCGGCTTGAACACCCGCGCCGCCGGCGAATTGGTCGCCTTCGGGTTCTTCGGGTGCATCGGGTTGTAGCCCAGCGGGGTGTCGAAGGGCTCGTAGTGCTCGGGGAACGGACCTTCGGCCATGCCCTTCTTGGCGAAGAAGCGGGCCACGCCCTCGGGGTTCATGATGAACGGGCCGGCACCGGTTTCCGGCGCCAGCGTGGGCGCCATGTCGGGCACGTCCGCACCGCCCCAGGCCGTGCCGTTCCAGCCGATGAGCTTGCGCTTCGGATTGAAGGGCTTGCCGTTGACGTCGCAAGAGGCACGGTTGTAGAGCACGCGGCGGTTGGCCGGCCAGGCCCAGGCCCAGTTCAGCGTGTTGCCGATGCCTGTCGGGTCGGCATTGTCCCGGCGCGCCATCATGTTGCCCGCCGTCGTCCAGGCCCCGGCAAAGATCCAGCAACCCCCGATCGTGGAACCATCGTCGCGCATCTCGCCGAAGCCGGCCAGTTGCTCACCCGCCTTGCGGACCACCTTGGTCGGGTCCTTGGGGTCCATCAGGTCGACCAGCGCGCGGCCGTTGTACTCCTTGGCCACCTCTTCCGGGGTGGGCTCCTCGGCTTGCGCGTAGGGCCACCACAGCTTGGTGATCGGGTCGGGGAACTTGCCGCCGTCCTTGGTGTACATCTCGCGCAGACGCAGGTGCAGGTCCGACATGATGTGGATGTCGGTGCGCGCCTCACCCGGGGGCTCGGCGGCCTTCCAGTGCCACTGCAGCACACGCGAGGAGCTGACGATCGAGCCCTCTTCCTCGGCGAAGCAGGTCGTGGGCAGGCGGAACACCGTCGTCTGGATCTGGGAGGCGTCCACGTCGTTGTACTCGCCGTGGTTCTTCCAGAACTCCGAGGTCTCGGTGGCCAGCGGGTCCATCACGACCAGGAACTTCAGCTTGGACAGACCCTCGCGCACGCGGTCCTTGTTGGACAGCGACGCCAGCGGGTTGAAACCCTGCGCCAGATAGCCATTGACCTTGCCCTGGTGCATCAGTTCGAAGATCTGCAGCATGTCGTACTGCTTGTCGAACTTGGGCAGGAAGTCGTAGGCCCAGTTGTTCTCGGCCGTGGCGGCCGGACCGTACCAGGCCTTCATCAGGCTGACGTGGAACTTCGGGTAGTTCTGCCAGTAGCTCATCTGACCCGGACGCAGCGGCTTCTGCGTGCGGGCGTCGATGTACTTCTGGTACTCCTGCTCGGCCTGACTGGGCAGCGACAGGTAGCCCGGCAGGCTGGTGGACAGCAGACCCAGGTCGGTCAGACCCTGGATGTTGGAGTGCCCGCGCAGCGCGTTCATGCCGCCACCGGCCACACCGATGTTGCCCAGCAGCAGTTGCACCATCGCCCCGGTGCGCAGGATCTGCGCCCCGATCGAGTGCTGCGTCCAGCCCAGCGCGTACATGATGGTCATGGCGCGGCCGGGCACGGCGGTGCTGGCCATCTTCTCACACACGTGCAGGAACTTGTCCTTGGGCGTGCCGCAGATGCTCTCGACCTTCTCGGGCGTGTAGCGGCTGTAGTGCTTCTTCAGCAGCTGGTAGACGCAGCGCGGGTGCTGCAGCGTCGGGTCGGTCTTGACGAAGCCGTCCGCGCCGAGCTCATAGTCCCAGCTGGTCTTGTCGTAGCTGCGCTTTTCCTCGTTGTAGCCCGAGTAGATGCCGTCCTCGAACGCGAAGTCCTCGCGCACGATGAAGCTCATGTCGGTGTAGTTGACGACGTACTCGCGGTGGATCTTGTCGTTCGTCAGCAGGTAGTTGATCACCCCGCCCAGGAAGGCGATGTCGCTGCCCGACCGGATGGGGGCATAGAAATCAGCGACCGAAGCCGAGCGGTTGAAGCGCGGATCGACCACCATGAAGTACGCCTTGTTGTGCGCCTTCGCTTCGGTGACCCACTTGAACCCGCAGGGGTGGGCTTCGGCGGCATTGCCGCCCATGATGAGGATGACGTCCGCATTCTTGATGTCGACCCAATGGTTCGTCATCGCTCCACGGCCAAACGTCGGGGCAAGACCTGCCACCGTCGGGCCGTGTCAGACACGGGCTTGGTTGTCGAATGCGAGCAGGCCCCAGGAACGGGCCACTTTGTGGGTGATGTAACCGGCCTCGTTGCTGGACGCCGAGGCTGCCAGCATGCCGGTGGTGAGCCAGCGGTTGACCGTCAGGCCATCGTCGGTCTTCTCGACGAAGTTGGCGTCGCGGTCTTCCTTCATGAGCTTGGCGATGCGGCCCATGGCCTCATCCCAGGACACGCGCTTCCACTCGTTGCTGCCCGGCTCGCGCACCTCGGGGTACTGCAAGCGGCTGGGGCTGTTGACGATGTCCAGCAGGCTGGCGCCCTTGGGGCACAGCGTGCCGCGGTTCACCGGATGGTCCGGATCGCCTTCGACGTGGATGACCGCGCGCTTGGCGTTCTTTGCGCCGTCGCCCAGCGAATACATGAGGATGCCGCAGCCGACCGAGCAGTACGTGCAGGTCTGGCGCGTGACCGTGGTCGCGGCGAGTTTGTACTGGCGAACTTCGGCCAGGGCGGAGGTGGGCGAAAAGCCCATCAACGCCAGGCTGGAGCCCGCCAGACTTGAGCCAGTCACTTTCATGAACTGGCGCCTGGAGAGTTGCACCATGGGGCCCTCGTGATCAACATCAAGAATGGTGCGATCCATTCTAGGTTTCGGGGGAACCCTGGGAAGGCAGTGACCCTACGTGGTAATACGTAGAAAAGGGGCATTGTGTGGAACAAACCTCGAAAGCGAGGCCGCGCCCGGGCCTGTGCGAAGATGCCGGGTTCCCTGAGAGAACCGCCCGCTCCGTCCCATGAGCTCCTCCCTCCCTCCGCCCGACAGCCCCGAGCTGACCGCCTTACTCGACGGCCACACGCCGATGATGGCCCAGTACCTGCGGCTCAAGGCGGGCCATCCGGACACGCTGCTGTTCTACCGGATGGGGGACTTTTACGAGCTGTTCTACGACGATGCCCGCAAGGCGCGCCGCCTGCTGGACATCACGCTGACCACCCGTGGCCAGAGCGCTGGCGAGCCGGTGGTGATGGCCGGCGTGCCGGTGCACGCAGTGGAGAACTACCTGGCCCGGCTGCTCAAAATGGGCGAGTCCGTGGCGGTGGCCGAGCAGATCGGCGACCCGGCCACCAGCAAGGGGCCGGTCGAGCGCAAGGTGGTGCGGGTCGTCACCCCCGGCACCGTGACGGACAGCGAGCTGCTGAACGACCGGGCCGACACCCTGCTGCTCGCGGTTTCCCGGCAGCGCGCCACCTGGGGCCTGGCCTGGCTGGGCGTGGCCAGCGGGCAGCTGGGTCTGGCCGAGTGCGGAGAACGCGAGCTGGGCAGCTGGCTGGCCCGTCTGGCGCCGGCCGAGCTGCTGGTGGACCGGGACGAGTTGCCCCCGGCCCTGCTGCAGTGCCGCGCCGCCCGCACCCGGCGCCCGGCCTGGCAATTCGACAGTGGCCTGGGTCTGCGCAAGCTGTGCGAACAACTCAAGGTCGCCAGCCTGGCCGGCTTCAACGCCCAGGAGCTGGGCAGCGCCCATGCCGCCGCTGCCGCGCTGCTGAGCTATGCCGAACACACCCAGGGCCGCGCCCTGGCCCACGTCAACACCCTGACGGTGGAGCGCAGCAGCGAGCTGATCGAGCTGCCACCCACCACCCACCGCAACCTGGAGCTGACCGAGACGCTGCGCGGCGAGGCCTCGCCGACGCTGCTCTCGCTGATCGACACCTGCCGCACCGGCATGGGCAGCCGGGCCCTGCGCCACTGGCTGACCCACCCGCTGCGCGACCGGGCCCAGGCCCTGGCCCGGCACGGCGCCATCGCCCAGATGCTGGCCGACGGGGTGGAGCCGCTGCGCGAGCTGCTGCGCGGCGTCAGCGATGTGGAGCGCATCTCGGCCCGCATCGCGCTGCGCCAGGTGCGGCCGCGCGAGCTGTCCGGTCTGCGCCAGACCCTGGCCGAGCTGCCGCGGCTGCGCGCCGTGGCCCCGCGCGGCAGCGCCCTGCTGGACAGCCTGCACGCCGAGCTGGCCCCGCCGCCGGCCGTGGGCGAGCTGCTGGCCCGCGCCATCGCCGCCGAACCGGCGGTGCTGCTGCGCGACGGCGGCGTCATCGCCACCGGCTTCGACGCCGAGCTGGACGAGCTGCGCGCCATCGGCCAGAACTGTGACGACTTCCTGCTGGCCCTGGAGGCCCGCGAGCGCGAGCGCACCGGCATCACCAACCTGCGGGTGCAGTTCAACAAGGTGCACGGCTTCTACATCGAGGTCACCAGCTCCGGCCGCGACAAGGTGCCGGCCGACTACCAGCGCCGCCAGACACTGAAGAACGCCGAGCGCTTCATCACCCCCGAGCTGAAGGCCTTCGAGGACAAGGCCCTGTCGGCCCAGGACCGGGCCCTGGCCCGCGAGAAGTGGCTGTTCGAGCTGCTGCTCGACGAGCTGCAGGGCTTCCTCGGGCCGCTGACCGCGCTGGGCCGGGCCCTGGCCGCGCTGGACGCCCTGGCCGCGCTGACCGAGCGCGCCGCCACGCTGGACTGGTGCGCGCCCGAGTTCGTCAACCCCCCCTGCATCGAGATCCAGGCTGGCCGCCACCCGGTGGTGCAGGCCCGCTTGGCCGAGACAGGCGCAGGCGACTTCATCGCCAACGACTGCCGGCTGGATGCCCGCACCCGGCTGCAGATCATCACCGGCCCCAACATGGGCGGCAAGAGCACCTACATGCGCCAAGTGGCGCTGATCGTGCTGCTGGCCTCCATGGGCTCCTACGGCCGGCG
>NZ_BADL01000616.1 GCF_000333615.1 Ideonella sp. B508-1
AGCGCTTCACGCTGGTCGACGCCGGCTTCTCGGACCTGATGCGCCCGGCCATGTACGGTGCCTACCACGGCATGAGCCTGCTGCCAGCCGATGACACGCCCCGCGCGGAGGTCGACACCGTGGTGGCCGGCCCCTTGTGCGAATCGGGCGATGTGTTCACCCAGGCCGATGGCGGCGTGGTGCTGACCCGCCGCCTGCCCGAGGCCCGGGTGGGCGACCTGCTGGTGCTGCACGACGCGGGGGCCTATGGCGCCTCGATGTCCAGCAACTACAACACCCGCGGCCTGGCCGCCGAGGTGTTGGTCGATGGTGACAGCCACCGCCTGATCCGCCGCCGCCAGACGGTGGAGGAACTGATCGCCCTGGAGAACGTCTGAGCGCGCTTCGGGACGACAATGCAGGTTTTGCCGCCAAGACATCGACCATGAGCACGCTGAAAGAACGCATCACCGAAGACATGAAGGCCGCCATGCGGGCCAAGGAAGCCGAGCGCCTGGGCACCATCCGCCTGCTGCTGGCCGCCTGCAAGCAGAAGGAAGTGGACGAGCGCATCGAGCTCGACGACGCCGCCGTCATCGCCGTGGTGGACAAGCTGATCAAGCAGCGCAAGGATTCGGTGGCCGCCTACAGCCAGGCCGGCCGCAGTGACCTGGCCGACAAGGAAAGTGCCGAGATCGCGGTGCTCGAGGTCTACCTGCCCCAGCGCCTGAGCGAAGCCGAGATTGCCGAGGCCGTGGCCGCCATCGTGGCCGAGGTGGGCGCCACCGGCCCGGGCGACATGGGCAAGGTGATGGGCGCGGTCAAGGCCCGCCTGGCCGGCAAGGCCGACATGGGCCTGGTCTCGGCCGCGGTCAAGAAGGCCCTTCAACCCTGAACCCCCACGAGGACGCCACGATGCAGACCACCCTGCCCCTTCAGGCCATCGCGCCGGATGTCTATGTCGCGCCGCAGATGGCGCCCGAAGCCATGGCCGAACTGGCCCGCCTGGGCTTCAAGGCGGTGATCAACAACCGCCCGGACTTCGAGGGCGGGCCGGAGCAGCCCACCAGCGCGGCCGTGCAGGCCGCTGCCCAGGCCGCCGGCCTGCAGTACCGGCACCTGCCGGTGCAGGGTGCCTACCAGAGCCCGGAAGAGATCGCGGCCTTTGGCGCCCTGCTGGCCGAACTGCCCCGTCCGCTGCTGGCTTTCTGCCGCTCGGGCGCCCGCTCGACCAAGCTTTTCACAGCGGCCCGCACCGTCTGAGTGCGCCGCAGGGCGGCACCAGCGTCTGCCGCCCTAGGATTTTCCCGCGGTTGTTGTGAGCGATTGCTGCAAAGCGCCATGACTTCCGTACAGTGCGGCGATCCACCACCGGCCCCGGCCGGTGTTGTTTTAGCTAGGAGACGCTGTGTCCGCATTGTTAGCCCTTTCACGATGGATCGACCGACTCAATGAGTGGGTCGGTCGCAGTGCCGCCTGGCTGGTCCTGGCCGCGGTGCTCATCAGTGCGCTCAACGCCATTGCCCGCAAGGCCTTCGACGTCGGCTCCAATGCCTTCCTGGAGATCCAGTGGTATTTGTTCGCCGGTGTCTTCCTGCTGGCTGCCGGCTACACGCTGCTGCGCCAGGAGCATGTGAAGATCGACGTGGTGCTCAGCCGCTTTTCCAAGCGCACCCAGATCACCATCGAAGCCGTCTG
>NZ_BADL01000615.1 GCF_000333615.1 Ideonella sp. B508-1
TGCCTGCAGTTCAACCTGCGGCCGATGGCGCCACAGACCGTGGGCGAGCACCTCACGCGGGTGCTGGAGGCCGAGCAGGTGCCGGTGGAGCCCGG
>NZ_BADL01000614.1 GCF_000333615.1 Ideonella sp. B508-1
GCCATGCAATGCCAGGATCTCAATACGCGCAAGGTGAGACGGGTATCCGCAAGCGAGTACGTCCTTCTCCAGCTCGGCCTGCTCCAGCAGAGCGCGAAAGGTAGCGACCGGAAGTGAGCATCGNCATCACGCGCTCTGGCCAGCCCAAGGCCCAGCGGTTCGCAATCGCAACGGCGATGGAACCCATCGTCTCGACTCGGGTGGCTGTCGATTCCCCGTACTGCTCTCTCATGTACAGCGCTTCCATCGCGCACACTCCTATCGGTTCCTGCCTCGACCCTGAGGGCCTTCGCTGATCAGCAGCCAACCTCGCTGTCCAACAGCGTTGTGGCGGATCCCCACGATCTCACTGAATCGCCCCCAGACGGTTCAAGACACAGAGGGATAGCTGCTTAACCAATCCAAGAAATCGTCCGCATCTCCAAGTGCCAGGTTTTGAGTGATCGTCAACAAGCCCATAGATTCCTCCGGCTCTTGAGCTGGCGCGCCAAGCGACGCATGTTTGCCCAGACCGTTTCCCGCGCCAGCCCCGCCTCGGCATGCATCTGCTCTACCGCCCTGGCCAACAGATCCATTGGCGCCTCGTCCAGCAGCGCGTGCACATACGCTTCCAAGCCCGCCGGCAATTCACCCGTACCCAGCACGTCGCGAAGCTCGGCCGCCGTCAGGCGCCCCCTGTAGCTCGTGCTGGCCGTGCGTGCGGCCAGTTCCAGCGGCGGCGTCAATGCCGTAGGCCTAGGCTCCAGGCGGGGGTGCGCAGGTGCGACGGTCAGCCCCAGGCCCAGTACCTCCAGCACCATCGCCGTGCGCGTGATGCTCAGATCTTTGATCGTGCCGCCTTCCAGCGCCACGATCGTCGCCCGCGACAGACCGGCCAACCTCGCCAGCGCCTGCTGCGACAACCCCATTTCCTGGCGCCTGGTGCGAACCGCCTGGCTCAACTCGTGGAGGATATTCATGCCCGCCAGCCTAGATCAAACCTTCCAACATGTCGAAAATATTTGCCACCCATATCAGTCTGTGATGTCAGACAGCACGTGGCCACCTGGGTCTCGGGGCGAAGCCCTGAGTGTCTGCGACGGGCGCGAAGCGACCTAGTAGACCAGGATGGATAGGGCCCGCCGGGCCCTATCTGGCATCCTGCCCTTGCCGTTG
>NZ_BADL01000613.1 GCF_000333615.1 Ideonella sp. B508-1
CGGGCCTTGTGTTGGACCGGGGCGCCAGCGGTACCGGGCAGTGCATACCGTATGAGGTGTCTCCAGAGTAGGTGCTTGTGGAACAGGCGGCGCCGGTCGGTCCGGCTGCTCACCACAGGCTCTCTACTGCACACGCTGTGCCAGCTCTGATCCGGGGCCCGGGACACCGGTTTTCCGAGGGGAAATCCCCGCCGCCGCCGCCTTCGCCCCTCGCCACCTCCGGGATCACCCTGTGGCGAAACGGAACACCCTCGGATCGCCGCGCCGCCATGGAACACCTGGCCTGCCCCGCCCTCCTCGGGACAACCCTCTGTCCCAGGAACGCACAGTGTCAGCGCTCGGGCGCCGGCAGCGGTCGGGTGAGTTCCTCGGTGCTCAGCCCCTGTTGGCGCATCAGGGCTTCGAGCGCCGGCATCAGCGGCCCCAGGCGTTCCTCCAGCGCATCGCGCACGGTGTCCACGAAGACCTGGGTGGAGCGCTCGATCTCGATGTTGAGCCGGTCGCCCGGCTGCTTCTGGCCGAAGGTGGTCATGCGCAAGGTCTCGGGAATCAGCCAGACCTCGAACCAGCCGGCCTGGCGATCGGCCTCGGCCACGGTCAGGCTGGCCCCGTTGATGGCGATGTAGCCCTTGGCGAAGACATAGCGCATCCAGCGCGCGGGGACCTCGATGCGCATCACATGGTTGTTCTCGGGCTGGCGCACCCCGGCCAGCGTGGCCGTGAAATCCACGTGCCCGGACAGCGGATGACCACCGATCTCGGCCCCGTCCTTGGCCGCCCGCTCCACATTGATGGCGTCGCCCTCGGCCAGAGCCCCCAGCGTCGTCAGGCCCAGGCTCTGCTGCATCACATCGAAGTCGGCCTCGTTCTCGCCGTGCAGGGCGGTGACGGTCAGGCACACACCGTCGCAGGCCACGCTGGCGCCAATGGTGAGATCCTGGGCGAATCCGGTGGGAAAACGCAGTCGGAAACTGCGCAAGCCGGGGCGGTCGGTGATCGACGCGACTTCAGCCACGCCCTGGACGATGCCGGTGAACATGTTGCAAACCTCGGAAACGAAAAAGCCGGTCGAGCTTAGCAGCCCGGCCGGCTTGGGGTGAGGCGCGGGTCTTGTCCGCGCTCACACCGCGACGCGATCACTGCGCGTTCAGGAAGCTCATCACTGTGTCCATCACCACCGTCGGGTTGCTGGCGTCCATCTGGGCGGCCATGGTGGCCACACCGTGGTCGGCACCCGCGATCTTCTTGATCACCAGCGCGCCACCGCAGTTGGTCCAGGTCTGGACATTCCCGGAAGTGGCGTTGGGCGAGCCCAGCGGAGCCACCGATCCACCGCAGGTCTGCGTGACACGCACCTGCTGCTCCGGCCACTCGCCCATCATCGTGCCATCCAGGAAGGCTGCGTTGCCTGCCCACTCGACGATCGGGTTGATGATCCAGTTGTAGTTGGGCCAGCGGTTGTTGTAGGTCTGCATGACCTGATCGGCATCGCCGCTGATGCTCATGTACGGCTTGTTCACGCTGGGAACGCAGGGGGTGGCCCCCGCCGGATCGAAATGCTCGGACGCGGGACCCGCCAGCGCGACATAGCCGTCGAAGGTGGCGGGCGACTCGCAGCGCATGCGGTTGGTCATGGCCCCGCCCATCGAGTGGCCCATCAGGTCGATCTGGGTCACACCATAGTCACTCTTGAGCTTGGCCGCCAGCGCCTGCAGGAAGGCCACATCGTCCTGCCCTGAGGTCATGGCGTAGTTGGACCAGGTGGTGGCGCCATCGGCACCCGCGATGTGCTGCCCCTGCGGGAACACCATGATGACCTTGTTGGCATGCAGCCAATCCCAGTTGATGGTGCTGGTGGTGGTCTCGCTGTTGGACGCGTTCAGGCCCAACTGGTAGGCAATGGCCGTGTTGTTGCCACCGCCGCCGTGCAGGGCCACGATCGCCCGGGTGGCGCCGCCAGCCGGCACATAGATGTTGACCGCGTGCGGAAACCCTGACACGGAGGTGGAGACAAGGCTGTCGCCTGCGGCGACGCTGTTGCTGCTGCTGCTCCCGCCGCCGCCACAGGCGGCCAGCGACGCGACGAGGGCACTGCCGATCAACAGGCGCATCAGGCGCTGGTTCATGGTTTCACTCCCTGAGGAAAAGTTGTGAGGTGTGCGAATGGTAAGAATGCTTCCCGCGTGCAACCTGTCGGCTGGCTGCGCAAGCCTGTGTCAGACACTCCCCACACGCGCGCAGGACAACCGGCCGTGGGAGCCAGGCTGAGGAATCCGTGCGCCGCGGGGACTTCGAAACGGCAAGTGCGCCTATTTCTGGACGCTACCACTCGCAAGGCAGATGCCAGCCCGACAAACAAGGGATGGCTGGCAGAATGCAAGTCATGAAACACCCCCTCATCCGCACCGCGCTGACCTCGCTTGCCTTGATCGGCGGCCTGGGCAGCGCCCACGCCGAAGCCCAGGACCAGAACGCGCTGCGCGCGGTGGCCGTGGGCGGCACCCTCGCCTCCTGGGCCTACGCCCTGTGGGAAGGCGCCCCCTTCACCGATTGCCGTGGCGCCCAGTGGCAGTTGCGTGGCAATGTGGCCCACGACCACGAGCTGAATCTGGCCTCGGTCGGCGCCGCCTACGGCGATTGCCACATGCTGGATGCCGGCAGCTGGTCGCTGAGCAACCAGACGAATTTCTCCGTCGGCCGCTGGACGACGCGCGGCGACGTGACCGGCGCTTCCTCGGCCTGGGACGTGGCCGTGGTGCCCCTGGTGCACTGGCAACACCCGGCTTTCGCCGCCCACAAGTGGGAAGTGGAGATGGGCATCGGACCGGCCTGGCTCAGCGAGGTCGACATTGGTGACCGCCGCAAGGGCAGCAACTTCCAGTTCTCCGACCACCTCGGCCTGAACCTGGTGGATGGCGGCGGTCAATGGCGCGTGGGCCTGCAATGGCGCCACATCAGCAACGCCGACATCAAGAAGCCCAACAACGGCGTCAACTTCACCGGGCTGGTCTTCGCCTGGACGCTGTGATCCGGGCCTTCCCTGGCGGACACAGCGCCAGGGAAGAAACCCCGCTCAGGGCGCCGTCACCGGCGCCTGGGCCACCGAGGGTTCGGCCGGCGCGGCCGACGCCCGCCACAGGATCAGGCCGTAGCCTCGCTCGGCATACAGCATGCTGAAGCGCCCGCCCACCTGGGCCATCTGGGCCGGCAGCTGATCCAGCCGCACCAGGGCCAGTTCGCCATCCCGGGGCACGCGGCGCGGCGCCTCCTCTTCGCGGTACACCGCGAAACTGGGCTGGTGCAGGCCCCACTGGACCGCCGGCTCCGGACGCTGCCGCGCCACCTCGGCCGCCCGCTTGATCGGCCCTTGCAGCAGATCGCCCCACCAGGGCAGGGCCACGCCCAGGCTGACCAGGGACAGCAGCACGGCGGCCACACCGCTGCGCCACGGCAGGGTGAAGCCCGGCCGACTGAGCTGGGTCATCAGGAACAGCACGGCCAGCGCCGCCAGCCCGCTGACCCACACCAGCCAGGGCGAGGCCTGCTGCCCTAGCAGCAGGGCCCGGTACAGCGGCGGCTTGACCACGCCAGGCGCCCACAGGTGCAGGGTGGCTGCGCTGCCGCACAGCAGCGCCAGCAAGAGCAGCAGGCAGACCGTCAGCGCCGCCCGCATGGCCCCGCCCGCCTGCGCCAGCGCCATGGCCATCAGCAGCACGAAGGGCGAAGCACCGTAGAGCACATAGTGCGGCAGCTTGGTGCCTGACAGCGAGAAGAAGCCCAACACGAAGAGGCCCCACAGCAGCAGGAAACGCTGCATCGGATCCGCCCAATGCCGGCGCACGCCGGCCACCACGCTGGCCAGCAGCGGCGCCCAGGGCAGCAGCAACAGGGGCAGCACGACGAAGTAGTAGCCGATGCTGCCGCCGTGCTTCTCCAGCGGGCTGCTGTAGCGCGCCAGGTTGTGGCGGATCAGGAAGCCGTCGATGAAGGCCTGGCCGTCGCGGTGCAGTTCATAGGCATACCAGGGCACGGCAATGCCCAGCAACAGGGCCCAGCCCCAGCCGTCACCCGCCGCACGGCCCAGCCGCCGCAGCGCCTCGCGCCAGGGCAGCGACAGCGCCAGCCACAGCACCAGGGCGCCGCCGGGCACCACCACCGCCACCGGCCCTTTGACCAGCAGGCCCATGCCCATCCAGGCATAGGCCCGGCGCAGCGGCGCCCTGCCCGCCTCACCGCGGTTCTGCGCCTCCAGCCAGCGCCAGGCATCCAGCGCGGTCAGCGTGAGCAGCAGGTTCAGCAGCGCGTCGGCCGTAGCCGCCCGGCCGATGGCCAGCACGCCCAGGGACGTGGCCAGGATCACCCCGGCCGCCACCGCCACCTGCCGGCCCAGGCGCGGCAAGGCAAAGACCACCAGCGCCAGCGACCAGCCCCAGGCCGACAAGGCCGAGGGCAGGCGGAAGGCGAACTCCCGCACGCCGAACAGGCTGACGCTGATCGCCTGCAGCCAGTACACGCCGATGGGCTTGTCGAAGCGCGGCTCGCCGTTGAGCGTGGTGTGCATCCAGTCGTGGTGCACGATCATCTCGCGCGTGGCCTCGCTGAAGGCGCCCTCGTCCACGTCGAACAGCGGCGTGGACCCCAGCGCCCACAGCGCCAGCACCAGCAGCAGGCCGGCCAGCGCCAGCCACTCCAAGCGCGTCAGACGCCCGCCGGCCATCGGCGAATCCAGCCTCATGCGTGCCAGCCCTCGCTGTCTGCCAGCGCGGGCGCGTTCAGCGCGTGGTACTGGCGGGCATGGCTGCCGTCGTAGTAGATGCGGATCAGCAGCTCGGCCAGCACGCCGGTGACCAGGAACTGCAGCCCGCCCATCACGCAAAAGAAGCCCAGCGACAGCAGCGGCCGCCCGCCGATCGATTCACCCAGCAGCTTGAGCACCGCCAGATAGCCCAGGATGGCCGTGCCCAGCCCGCCCACGCCCAGGCCCACCGCACCGAAGAAGTGGCCGGGGCGGGAGCCGAAGTTCATGAAGAAGTAGACCGACAGCAGGTCGATGATGACCCGGAAGGTGCGGGAGATGCCGTACTTGGACTCGCCGAACTGGCGCGCCATGTGGTTCACCGGCTCCTCGGCCATGCGGTCGGGCGAGGTGACGGTGGACAGCCAGGCCGGGATGAAGCGGTGCATCTCGCCGTAGAGGCGCACTTCCTTGAGCACCGAGGCGCGGAAGGCCTTGAGGCTGCAGCCCAGGTCCTTGAACTGCATGCCCGTGGTCTTGCGGATCAGCCGGTTGGCGATCATCGAGGGCAGGCGGCGCATCGCAAAGCCGTCCTGTCGGTTCTTGCGCCAGCCGGCCACCAGGTCCAGGTCGTCGTTGAGCAGGCGGGCCACCAGGCGCGGGATGTCGCGCGGGTCGTTCTGCAGGTCGCCGTCCAGGGTCACGATCACATCACCCCGGGCCGCGTCGATGCCGGCCTGCATCGCGGCCGTCTGGCGGAAGTTGCGCAGCAGGCGCACCACGCGGATGTGCGGCCCCACCGTCTTGGCGTGGCGCTGCAGGGCCAGGCCGGTGCCGTCGCGGCTGCCGTCGTCCACCACCACCAGCTCCCAGGGGTGCGGGTAGTCCTTCAGCGCGTCCTGCACCGCATCGACCATCGGCTTGACGTTGTCGATCTCGTTGTACATGGGCACCACCACCGACAGACGGTGCGGCGGGGCCTGCACGGGAGCGACAGAGGTGGCGTGTTCAGTAGCGTTCATGGTCCAGCAGAAGAAGATCCCGCCGCCGGCGAGCGGCGAGACTGCACCCACAGAAGGGCACGGTAGATCAAAGGGGTCAGCAAGGCGGTGACAAGACTCAGGGTGTGCACCGCCAGCGCGGCGCCCGCCAGCACAGCCGGCGGCACCGCGGCCCCCACCCATTGTCCCGCAGCCCAGATGGCGGCCTCGTAGCTGCCCAGCCCGGCCGGGGCCTGGATGGGCAGGGCCGCGGCCAGTTCACCGGCCACCGCCCCGCTCCAGCCCTGCCAGACCGGCAGGCCGGCCAGCAGCGCCAGCAGCCCGCCCAGCACCGCCAGCTTGAGCAGCCAGTTGCCCACGCACAAGCCCCAGCCGGCCAGGTCGCCGCGATGGGCCACCAACGTGGCCTGCAGGGCCTGCCAGCGTGGCCACCATTGTCCCAGCTGACGCGACAGCCGGGGCAGCAGCCCCCACAGCACCAGCACCAGCAGCGCCACACCGGCCAGCCGCAGCCAGGCCGGCCCCGGCGCCAGGCCCAGCAGCCCCAGCAGGGCCAGCACCAGCGCGTCCTGCAGGCGCAGCCAGACCAGACTGCGCACCGACTCGGCCACCGGGATGCCGAAGCGGCGATGCAGCAGCCAGGGATAGCCCGCCTCCCCCGCGCGCATCGGCAGCAGCAGCAGGGCGGCGTTGTGGGTCAGGAAAAGATCGACGCTGTCGGACAGGCTGGGCATGCGGGCCTCGGGCCGGTGGGTGCGCCCCCAGGTGCCCCACTCCCGCCGCAGGCGCTCGGCCCGCAAGCCATAGCTGCCCCACAGGCCGGCCACCGCCAGCGGCCAGGCCCACAAAGGCACCTGCGCCAGCGCCGCCAACAGCTGTGTGCCCATGCCTTCGCGCAGCAGCATGGCCAGCAGCAGACCGGCCGCCAGGGAGGGCAGCACCAGTCGGGCCACGGCCTGATCGGCCCCCGCCGGGGCCTCGGCATGGCGCCAACGCGACAGGCCGCTGCACAACCCCAGGAAGGCCAGCGTCCATTGCACCGGGGCGGCCACGGGCAAGCCGGTCGGCAGCAGCACCACGGCCACCGCCAGGCCCCATTCCAGCAACGCCAGTCCGCGCTGGCCGTTGGCCGTTCCCAGCCAGACCGCCGGCCAGCGGGCCGAGAGGCCCAGGGACAGCAGCCCCACCATCCCGCCCAGGCCGGCGCCGGCCAGCACATCGGCCGGCCAGTGGGCCCCGACCGCGATGCGGGACAGCGCCACCAGCACCGCCAGGGCGAAGGGCAGCAGCGCACGCCAGCCCCGCAGCCCCAGGGCGGCGGCCAGCACCGTGGCCACCGCGCCCGCGGTGAGCGCGTGGCCCGAGGGCATGGAGGCGTGGTTGAGCAGCGGCGTGCCAATGACCTCGAGGGCCTGTTCGCCCAGGAGACGGGCCGGCCGGGGGCTGTCGATCAGGGTCTTGGGCAGGCGGCTGGCCAGCAGCCCCAGGGGCACGCCCCACAGCAGCGCCCCCAGCGCCAGGCGCCGCGTGCGGTCCAGTGCCAGCACGATCAGCACGGCAGACACCCCCAGCCCCATCACGCTGAGGCCGCCCCACAGCCCGGCCGTGGCGCGGTGGGCGCCGCCGGCCAGGTGGTTGAGCGTCAGGAACAGGGACTGGTTCAGGCCCGGCTGCAGGTGCAGCCAGGCCCCGGAGCCCAGCAACAGCAGAGCCAGGGCCCAGCCCAGGCCTGACCCGCGCGGCATCGCGTCACCCGCGGGCTGCTGCGGCGCGGGCCGCGAATCGGTCGGTTCAGACATGGTGGGCGGCATGATGCCAGAGCACCGGACCGGAACGGTCGGCGCACGCCGGCAGACTCAGAAGCTCAGGTAGTGCGGGAACTGGCCGTCGCGCGGCTTGACCAGGGCGAAGCGCGCCGTGAGCCGGGCCTGGACCGCCGTGGGCAGCGGCGCAAAGCCGGTGCCCTGGGTCAGCGCATCGCCATGCAGAAAGCACCAGTACAGAAAGCGCATGGCCGGCTCCAGGGCCGCGGCCGTGGCCGGTGCAGCGTCCAGCAGCACAAAGGTGGTCATGGTCAGTGGCCAGCTGTCGGTGCCGGGCATGTCCATCAGACTGGCGGTGTCGTTGCCATCCCGGTACAGGGGGCTGTGCAGGATGGCGGCCCGAAAGCCCGCCTCCGACGCGGCCACCCAGCGCCCCTCCCGGTTGCGCAGGCGCACACCGGCCAGGCCGTCGGCCACCACGCGGTCATAGCTCACATAGCCAATGGCGCCGGGGGTGGCCCGCACCAGGGCGGACATGCCGTCGTTGCCCTCGGCCCGCAGCGGCTCGCCCGGCCAGGCGGGCAGCACGCCCTCCCCCACCTGCTTGGCGAAGGCCGGCGACTGGCCGGCCAGGTAGCGGGTCAGGCCTTCGGTGCTGCCGGACTTGTCGCCGCGCACCACCCGCACGATGCGCCGGGCAGGCAGGCTCAGGCCGGGGTTGAGCGCGGCGATGCGGGCGTCGTCCCAGCGCTGGATGTCGCCGGCGAAGATCGCCGCCAGCACCTCGCCGGTCAGCCGCAACCGGTCCGGCTCGAAACCGTTGACCACCGGCACCACGCCGCCCACGCAGGTGGGGACCTGGACCAGGCGCTTCTGGCCCAGGGCCTCCGCGCTCAGCGGCACGTCGGTGCCGGCAAAGTCCACGCTGCGTCGGCTGGCCTGCTCGATGCCATTGCCCGAGCCGGTGGGCTGGTACTGCACCAGCACACCGGTCTGTCGCGTGTAGTCGGCGGCCCAGCGGGCATACACCTTGGACGGGAAGGTGGCGCCAGCGCCCCGCACCGGCGGGGTGCCCGCCCAGGCGCGCAAGCCGGCCAGGGGGCCCGCCAGGCCACCCGCCAGCAGGCGGCCCAGCGCCTGCCGACGCCCGGCGCGCCACAGGTCGAAAGTCATCGTCATGTCGGTACTGCTCAGGAAAGAAAACGGCCGCTCCCGAAGGGCGGCCGATGCCAGAGGATACAGGAGGAAGGGGGCTCAGATCTGCTCAGGGGTCCGCACCGCCACCAGCACCACCTCGCCACGGTCCTGGCGGGGACGGTGCCTCAGCCACCAGACGCCGCCCTTCTTGATCGTCCAGGGCATGAGGCTGCCGTCCTGCGCCGGGTTCAGCCGAGGGCCGGTCATCAGGTAGGCCGCCGCCAGTCCCAGCGTGGGCTGGTGCCCCACCACCAGCACAGGCTCGCGGGCATCGGGCCAGCGCGCCGCGGCCAGCAGCCCTTCCACCGTGCCCTCGGGGCCCAGGGCCTCCACCATCTTGAAGCGCCGCCCCAGGGCTTCGGCCGTCTGCTGCGAACGCAGCGCCGGGCTGACCAGCACCTTGGTGGTGGCCGGCAGGAAGCGGTTGAGCCACTCGGCCACCCGACGGGCATGGCGCTCGCCCTTGGGCGTCAGGCCACGGGCCGGATCGTCCAGCCCGTCCGCCAGTTCCTCGGCCTCGGCATGGCGCCAGAGAATCAGATCCATGGTGTTCACGCCCTCCCCGACTGGGCCGCGTGGCGGCGCATCAGCGCCTGCTGGGCACTGGGCCCGGCCTCGCCCACGCGGCGGTACTGGCCGTCCGGCAGCTGTTCCCAGGCGTCCTGGGCATCGTGCAGATAAGGCACCAGGCATTCATCGATGATCCGCTGCCTCAGCTGGCGTCGTTCACCGGCCAGGCCAGCTCGATGCGGCGGAACATGTTGCGGCTCATCCAGTCGGCACTGGACAGGTAGAGCACCTCGTCGTCCTCGCCCTCGCCCCAACGGAAGTAGATGACCCGGGTGTGCTCCAGGAAGCGTCCCACGATGGAGCGCACCCGGATGTTCTCGGTCAGCCCGGGCAAGCCCGGCGGCAGCATGCAGGCCCCGCGCACGATCAGGTCGATCTGGACCCCGGCCTGGCCGGCGGCGATCAGGGCCTGGATCAGGCCCGGATCGGTCAGGGCATTGAACTTGGCCACGATGCGGGCGGGCTTGCCGGCCCGGGCGGCCTGTGCCACCTCGGCCATCTGGCGCACCAGGCGGCGGTGCAGCACGAAGGGCGCGGTCAGCAGGTGACGCGGCGGCTTCACCCGGGTCAGGCTGGCAATCTGCTGGAACACCGCGTCGGCGTCGGCCGTGATGCCCGGGTCGGCCGTCAGGTAGCCCACGTCGGTGTACAGGCGCGCGGTGCGCGGGTTGTAGTTGCCGGTGGACAGGTGCACATAGCGGCGCAGCCGAGTGCCGGCCCTGCCGCCGCCCTCTCGCCGGGTCACCAGCAGCAGCTTGGCGTGGGTCTTCAGGCCGACGATGCCGTAGACCACCTGGGCCCCCACCGCCTCCAGCCGCTCGGCCCAGTTGATGTTGGCCTCTTCATCGAAGCGGGCCTTGAGCTCCACCACGGCCATCACTTCCTTGCCACGGCGCGCGCCCTCGATCAGCAGGTCCATCAGCTCGGACTTGGCGCCAGTGCGGTAGATGGTCTGACGGATGGCCAGCACATCCGGGTCGTTGACCGCCTGCCGCAGGAACTCCACCACCGGGTCGAAGCTTTCGAAGGGGTGGTGCAGCATCACGTCGCGCTCGCGCAGCAAGGCGAAGAAATCCTTGCCGCGCGGCAGGCGGCGCTCGGGCCAGCCTGGCTCGAAAGCCGGGAAGGACAACTCCACACCCGGCACCGGCGTGACCTGGTCGATCAACTGGTTCAGTCGCACCAGGTTGACCGGGCCGTCCACCCGGTGCAGGGCGGCTTCGGGCAGGTCGAACTGCTCCAGCAGCAGGGTGTACAGCTCCGGCGGGCAGCTGGCCACCACCTCCATGCGGATGGCCTTGCCGAACTGTCGGGTGGTCAGGCCACGGCGCAGGGCCTGGCGCAGGTTGGTCACGTCCTCCTCGTCCACATCCAGGTCGGAATCGCGGGTGACGCGGAACTGCGAGAAGGACTCGACCGTGCGGCCGGGAAACAGCTCCTGCAGGTGGGCGCGGATCACGCTGGACAGCAGCACGAAACCCTGCTGCCCCGGCTCGCAGACCTCGTCAGGCATGCGGATGACCCGGCGCAGCACACGCGGCACCTTGACGATGGCGATGGTGCTCTCGCGGCCGAAGGCATCGCGCCCGCCCAGCCGGGCGATGAAGTTCAGCGTCTTGTTGGCGACCTGCGGGAAAGGATGGGCCGGGTCCAACCCCACCGGGATCAGCAGCGGCCGCACCTCGCGCTCGAAAAAGCGCGCCACCCAGGCCTTCTGGGCCGGCGTGCGTTCGGCGTGGTTGATGATCTCGATGCCATGGCGGCGCAGGGCCGGCATGACCTCGGTGTTGAAGACGCGGTACTGCTCGTCGGCCAGGGCGTGCGCGCGCGCCGCGGTGGCCGACACATCCCGCCAGGCCGCCTGGCTGTTGGCCGCGCGGGCGGCGTCGAGCACATCGGCAAAGCGCACCTCGAAGAACTCGTCCAGGTTGGACGAGACGATGGTGATGTAGCGCAGCCGCTCCAGCAATGGCACATCCGGACGCTGAGCCTGGGCCAGCACCCGGCGGTTGAAGGCGAGGATGGCCAGTTCGCGGTTGAGCAGCGGCGGCATCGCGACAGCGGCCGTCTGGGGCTCGGGGACTTCGGTCATGCGCCAAGTCTATGAAAGTTTCGTGACAAGACCGTGACCCCAACGGCACGGTCATCCGCTGCCGACCTCCCGGCATCCCTCGGCAGGAGGATCCGGGGCGGTCAGATGTGCCGGTCAGACGCGCCGTGCCGCCACCGGCACCGGCAGCGGGGCCACCGGCTCGTCGGCCTCGGCCGGTTCGCCCCGCACGGCGGCGGCCGCGCCATAGGGCCGCGCCAGCGCCGACCAGTCCAGCAGCTCCATGCGGCCGTTGGCATGCTCCACCAGGGCCGTCAGGCTCTCCACCCAGTCGCCGTCGTTGGCGTAGATCAGCCCGTCGATCTCGCGCAGCTCGGCGTGGTGGATGTGGCCGCAGACCACGCCATCGACCTCGCGCTTGCGGGCCTCGCGGGCCACCGCACGCTCGTAGTCCCCGATGAAGCTGACCGCCCGCTTGACCTTGAGCTTGAGGTACTTGGACAGGCTCCAGTACGGCAGGCCCAGGCGGCCGCGCAGCCGGTTGAGCCAGGCGTTGAGCTTGAGGGTGAACTCGTAAGCCCAGTCGCCCACGTAGGCCAACCACTTGGCGTGCTGGATCACGCCATCGAACAGGTCGCCGTGGGTGATCCAGAAGCGCTTGCCGTCGGCCCGCTGATGCACCCATTCATGCGCCACCTCGACCCCGCCGAAGCTGTGGTCCAGGTACTTGCGGGCGAACTCGTCGTGGTTGCCCGGCACATAGATCACCCGGGTGCCCTTGCGGGCCTTGCGCAGGATCTTCTGCACCACGTCGTTGTGGGCCTGCGGCCAGTACCAGCTGCGGCGCAGCTGCCAGCCGTCGATGATGTCGCCCACCAAATAGAGCAGATCGCTCTCGGTGTGCTTGAGGAAGTCCAGCAGCGCCTCGGCCTGGCAGCCCGGGGTGCCCAGGTGGATGTCGGAGATCCAGATCGCACGGAAGCGTTGGGCATCCGGCGCGTCATGCGCCGATCCGGCGGGCGGGAGGGGCGTGGGGTTCTGCATGAGCCCTCATGCTGGGCCCGGGCGGTGACCCGGCCGTGACGACCCGGTGACGCCTGCATGACGCAAGCCCCGCCCCCCGGCCCCAGGGTGTCAGTGAGACGGGGACCCGCTGGCCCGCCGCAGCCCGTAGCGGCGCATCTTGGCGTAGAGCGTGCTCTTGGCGATGCCCAGGCGCCGGGCCGCCAGCGTGAGGTTGCCGCCACAGCCGGCGATGACCCGGGTGATCTGGGCCTCCTCCCCCTCGGCCAGGCTGTCGCCCCGGTCGGCGGATGCCGCGCAGTGCGGGTCCGCAGCCGGTGCACGCGGCTCGTCCAAGCCCAGGTCGATCGGCCGCAGGGGACCTTCGGCGCGCATCAGCACCGCGGCCTCGATCACATTGCGCAACTCGCGCACATTGCCCGGCCAGGCATGGCCCTCCAGGACGGCCAGAACCTCGTCGGACAGGGTCTCGACCGCCTGGCCCTGCTCGGCCCGGAAACGCTGAAGAAAGGCCGCGGCCAGCAGAGGGATGTCCTGCCGGCGCTCGCGCAGCGGCGGCAGCTGCAGGCGCGTGACCGCGATGCGGTAGTACAGGTCCATGCGGAAGCGGCCGGCGGCGACCTCCTGGCGCAGGTCGCGGTGGGTGGCGGCCACCAGGCGAAAGCGCACCTGGCGGGGTTCGGTTTCGCCCAGGCGGTACAGGGTGCCTTGCTCCAGCACTCGCAGCAGCTGGGGCTGCATGTCCAGCGGCAGCTCGCCCAGTTCATCCAGGAAGAGCGTGCCACCTTCGGCCGCCTCGATCTTGCCGACCATGCCGCCCTTGCGGGCCCCGGTGAAGGCGCCCTCGGCATAGCCGAAGAGCTCGCTGGCCAGCAGCTCGCGCGAGAGGCCGCCGCAGTTGAGCGCCACGAAGGCACCGCCGCGCCCGCCGTGCAGGCCACGCGCGAAGGCCTCCTTGCCGGCTCCGGTCTCGCCCTGCAGCAGCACCGGCGCCTGCGAGGCCGCCAGCACGCGGGCCTTGTCCAGCAGGGCCCGCATGGCCGGATCACGGGTCAGCACGGATTCGAAGCCGGCGGCCACTCGCGGCACCAGGGTGGTGACCTCGCCCACGGGGGCCGCCCTTGCCGTGCCGCGGGCGCCATGCGCGCCACCGGAGCTCCGGCCCGGCAGCACCAGCAGCGTGCCCAGCTGCTCGCCACGCACCACCAGCGGCTCCAGCCATTCGCCGCGCAGCCAGGCTGGCAGCCCCGCGGGCAGCATGCCGCGCCGCCAGCGGCCGGCCCGCAGGGACGGCACCCGCTGCTGGCCGGTCAGGTCCAGTCCGCCGCCCAGGGCCTCGATGGCCCGCTGGGCATGGGCGCTGGCCTTGATCGGACAGCCGCGCCGGTCGAACAGCACCATCGCATCCTGGCCATCGGCCGACCAGCGGCCCAGCGCGTGGTCCAGCAGGCGGTAGCGGCGCTCCATCTCGACCATGGCCAGCCGGGCCTCGATGCGGCTGGCCGTGTTGATCACGAAGGCCAGGCTCTGCCGGTGGTAGGTGGCCGACAGGCCGGAGACATCAAGACTGCCCAGCAGCTCGCCGTCAACCGGGTGGCGCACCAGCGCGGCCGAGCAGGTCCAGCCCTGGATGCCGGCGCAGAAGTGCTCGGTGGCGTGGATCTGGGCCGGCCGCTGGGCCGCCAGCGCGGTGCCGATCGCGTTGGTGCCGCAGGCCACCTCGCTCCAGGTGACGCCGGGCACCAGGGCGATGGCCTGGGCCGCGTCCAGCGCCGGGTGGTCGCCCTCGGTCACCAGGATGGTGCCGTGGGCGTCGCTCAGGGCCATCAGCATGCCGGTCTCGGCCAGGTAGTCGCGGGCGCAGGCCATCACCGGCGCGGCCGCTTCCAGCAGGTCCTTCTGGCGCTCGTGCAGCAGAAAAAGATCCTGCTCGGACACCGGCAGCGCGCCGCGCCGGCGCAGCGGATCGACCTGGGCCTGCGCGCAGCGCTGCCAGGACTGGTCCACCAGGGTGCGGACCGCACCGCTGGGCAGTTCGCCGCCGCTCAGCAGGGTCTCCCAGGCCTGGGAGACCCTCAGTTCGTTGCGAGGGTTCGAGAACATGTGCTCCACCATGAAGCCCCGCGGCGGTTGCGCCCGTCCGCCGCGGGAATCCTTCGGGTGCTGGGGCCTGGACAACAGCCCGACGCGCGCACGTGATGCTAGGCACAGTCGCCGCAGGGCAGTCCCCAGGAGTTCCCGGGGGCCACCCTGCGCAGCGCCCTCAGTTCGAACGCTCTGGCAGTGGCAGCTTCACCCAGTCCTGGTAGAAGGCGTCGATGTCGGGCTCGAAGTCGTGGATCACCGGATACCACGGCGTCGGCGCCTCCACATCGTGCAGCGTGCCGCACTGCGGGCAGGTGTACTCGCGGTAGACCTGCCAGGCGGTGTCGGGCGCCATCAGCTGGGGATAGACCTCGGTCATCGCCGCCTCGGTGTCACGCACGTAAAGATTGGCGTGCAGCTTCCAGTTCTGGTTCCAGTCGCAGAAGGCATGGCCGCAGTCGCACTGGATGAGCCAGCGCTTGTCCTTGGCGCGCTGCACGATGTGCAGATGCGGACCCAGCGGCAGCACGATGCGGTCGCTCCAGCCGAGCTTGTCCTGCAGGGCACGCAGGTAGAGCTCGAAACGCTCGCCGTCCTTGGGCATGGACAGCATGCGCAGCACGGTGTCCCAGTCGAGCTTGCCGTCGACCAGCTTGCGGACCTGTTCCGGGGTGTAGGTGGACATGGGTGATTTCTCCTGTGGTTCGGGTCGGAGGGTGAGCCGGGCTCACTCCTGCACCAGGGTGACGACGCGCACGTCGGGCATGGCCGAAAGGTCCATGCGGCAGTTGGCGCCATAGGACGGCACGCTCAGCTCGTCCTCGGTCAGCGTCCAGCTGGCCGGCAGGTCCCAGAAGTCGCGGAACTGCTGCGTGAACTTCTTGGACAGGCCGAAGCTGGTGGCGAACATGTGCTGCACCTGCGGCGAGGCCTGCTTGGCCAGGATGCGTTCGCGCTCGCGCGCCATCCATTCCCGGGTGGGGACGGAGCGGGCCTTGCGCTGCTGGCGGATGTTCAGCCGCTCCAGCGCCGTGGCCTTCTCGTCGGCCTGCCATTGACCATCGGGGTTGCGGGTGGCCACCACGCCGTGGACACGGCGGGCGTACTCGGGCAGCAGGAAGCCGTTGTCCAGATCGTCCACGATGGCCGCCACCTCGCGGTCCAGCGGGTCGCCGAAGCCCGGCCCGCCGCGCAGGTAGTTCAGGTACAGGTCGCCGTTGGCGTAGCAGTCCTCGGTGGTCATGCACTGGTGGTCGCGCTTGACGGTGGCCTGCGGGCCCAGGTGGTTCTCGTAGTCGGGCACGTCCGGGTTGGCGTCGCCGCCCAACGGCAGGCTTTCCCCGCGGGCGATGCGCTCCATCAGCCCGGTGTGGTGGGCCTCGAAGCGGTAGCCGGTGGCCGAGGGGTAGCCACCCATCAGGCCCCAGTCGCTGTTCATGTAGCCGTTGCCCATGAAGAACATCGTCCAGTCCTGGGCCTTCCAGACCATGCGCAGGGTCTCGAAGCCGTTGCCGCCGCGGTACTGGCCGTAGCCGCCCGAGTTGGCCTTGACGTTGCGGCCCAGGTAGAGCAGCGGTTCGGCCATCTCCCAGATCTCGATGTCGCCCATGTCGCCTTCGGGGTTCCAGATCGCGGCCGCGTGGTTCAGGCCGTCCTTGATGGCGCCCGCGCCGGTGCCGCAGGAGCTGGCCTCGAAGCTGTTGACCGCGTGCACCTCGCCGTCCTGGTTGATGCCGCCGCCCTGCAGCCAGTTGCTGGTGTTGGCATTGCCCGCGTTGACCTCCTCCAGGTAGCCGCGGCTGAAGTAGGCCTGCGACAGGCCGCGCCACATCGTCGTCCAGGCGCTGACCAGGAAGTGCCAGGCATAGGCATGGCCGGTGCGGCGGTCATCCGGGTTGTTCCAGCCGCCCTTGGGCATGTGGAACTCGGTGCCGTAGTAGGCGCCGTCATTGATGCGCTGGGTGGGCACCAGGGTCTGGGTCATCATCACCCAGATGCCGCTGGTGAAGGCCACCTGGTGGGCGTTGTAGCTGTGCCAGCCCCAGCGGCTCGCACCTTCGAAATCCAGCCGCCAGCTGCCGTCGCGGCGGATCTCCATCTCCACCGGCGCATGCATGATGGAGTCGAGCTTGGCGAAGGCGTTCGAGGTCTGCACGTCCGGGTGGGCGTAAGGCACGTCGACGAAGGCCACCTTGCGGTAAATGCCCGGCAGCGTCATCGCCTTGATGCGGGTGGCCAGACCGCGCCGGCCCTCCTCGATCACCTCGTAGGCGAACTTCTCGTAGGTCTCCAGCCCTTCCTCGGCAATGGTGTCCTCCACCAGCTGGCGCACCATGTGGCAACCCGCGATGCGGGTCTTCTCGTCGAGGATCCAGTACTTGGGCGTGCGCACCGAGCGCTGGCTCTCATGCAACCAGTCGCGCAGCGGCGTGTCGTTCACCCCGGTCTTGCGGCAGGTGATCATGTAGCCGTCGCCAAAGCGCTGGGTCTGGCCGGTGGACATCGAGCCCGGCGTCACCGCACCGGTGTCGATCACGTGGGTCACGCCGCCGACCCAGCCGATCAGCTTGCCGTCGTGGAAGATCGGCACGATGGTGGCGATGTCGCAGGGGTGGACGTTGCCGATCGCGCAATCGTTGTTGGTGAACATGTCCCCCGGGTGGATGCCGGGGTTGGCCTCCCAGTTGTTCTCGATCATGTACTTGATCGCCGCGCCCATCGTGCCCACGTGGATGATGATCCCGGTGGAGGTCAGGATGCAGTCGCCCGCGGCGTTGTAGAGGGTGAAGCAGAGCTCGCCCTCCTGCTCGACGATGGGGCTGGCGGCGATCTTCTTGGCCGTCTCCCGCGCATGCACCAGGCCGCCGCGCAGCTTGGAGAACAGCTTCTCGTAGCCGATGGGGTCGCGCTCGCGCAGCTCCAGGTGTTCCAGCCCGTTGTAGTGGCCGGTGGCCGCGGTGCGGGCCAGGATGCCGTCGCGGAATTCCTTCAGGGTCTGGCCGGTGCCCAGCAGGTCGGCCCGGCCCAGTTCACGTTGCGTCATCATGTTCATGGTGTGTCTCCTTGGGCGTCACAGGGTCTGGCCGTCGTGGCCGACTTCGCGCAGGTGGAACAGGCGGTGCTTGTCCAGCGTCGTCGCAAAGCCCTTGGGCACGACGAAGGTGGTGGCATCCGATTCGATGATGGCCGGGCCGAAGATCTCGTTGCCCGCCTTGAGTGCTTCCATCTTCCAAATCACCGCCTCGTACCATTCCTTGTGGCGGTAGAGCTTGCGGGTGCCCAGGCGGGCGGCGGCGGGCGGCGTGGCCTCGCCGATGGGGTCTTCCGGCAGCACCGGCTTCTGGGTGACCACCATGCCGCGCATGATGGCGCTGGTGACCGAGAAGCCCAGCTCCGGCGAGCGCGCCGAGCTGGCATAGACCCGGCCGTAGGTGGTTTCGAAGGCGGTGACGATCTTCTCCCAGTCCTCGGCGGTGGCGGCCGAGGACACCGGCGAGTCGATCTCCAGGTCGTTGAGCTGGCCCATGTACTGCATGCGGTAGCCCGGCCGCAGGATCACGTCCTTGGCCTCGAAGCCGTTGATGCGGAACTCCTCGATGACCTTGCCGGCCAGCTCGCTCCAGGCCTGCTGGATGGTGGCCGAGGCCTGGGCCTTCTCGCCGTCGCTGGCGTCCTGCGGCACGGCCAGGTCCACGCTCTTGTCGTAGCGGTACTCGAAGTCCGCGCAGGCGCAGCCGAAGGCCGAGAAGCCCGCGGCCCAGGCCGGCACCACCACGTCCTTGAAGCCCAGCCCCTCGGTGTAGCCATAGGTGTGCACCGGGCCGGCGCCGCCGTAGCTGAAGCAGACGAAGTCGGTCGGGCTGTAGCCCTTGGCGCTGACGTTGGAGCGCAGGTACTCGCGCAGCTGCAGGTCCAACAGCTCGATGACGCCGGCCGCGGCGTCCTCCACCGACAGGCTCAGCGGGTCGGCAATCTGCGCTTTGATGTGCTGGCGGGCGCGCTCCACGTCCAGCTGGATGGCGCCACCCAGGAAGTTGTCGGGGTTGAGGTAGCCCAGCACCACGTGGCAGTCGGAGACCGAGACGGTGTCCAGCCCGCTCTCGGGCCAGCAGGTGCCCACGCGGTAGCCGGCGCTGTCCGGCCCCAGCTTGATGGCGCCGCTGTAGGGGTCCAGCCGCACGAAGCTGCCGGCGCCCGCGCCCACCGAGTCCATGGTCACCAGCGGCAGCGAGAGCACCAGGCGGGCCATGTCCGGGTCGGAGGCGATGGCGAAGCTGCCCTTGGTGATCAGCGCCATGTCGAAGCTGGTGCCGCCGATGTCGGAGCAGGCGATGTTCTCGTCGCCCAGAGCCTCGCCCAGCAGCTTGGAGCCGATCACCCCGCCGATGGGGCCGGAGACGATGGTGCGCGCCAGCTCCTTGGCCTTCCAGCTGATGGTGCCGCCGTGGGTGGCCATCACCCGCAGGTCGAACTTGGCGCCGTGCTTCTTGAAGCGGTCGCTGACCTTCTTGAGCGTCTGGCGCGAGGGCTCGGCCGCATAGGCCTCCAGGATGGTGGTGTTCATCCGGTGGCTTTCCTTGCGCTGCGGGTAATAGTCCACCGAGGCGAACACCGGAATGTCCACGCCCATGGCCTGCAGCTCCTCGCGGCAGACATCGCGTGCGCGCTGCTCGCTGCTGCCGTTCTTGTGCGACTGCAGCAGGCAGATCACGATGGCCTTGGCGCCGGCGGCCACCAGCTCGCGGGTGGCCTGGCGCACCTCGGGCTCGCGCAGCGGGATCACCACCTGGCCCTGCACATCGGTGCGCTCGGTCACGCCACGGGTGCGCTTGAGCGGCACCAGCGGCTGGTCGTAGCGGTGGGTGTTCAGGTGGATGCGCTCCTCCAGCGCATAGCCCAGGTAGCTCTGGATCGCCCGGCCCATCGAGTGCACATGCTCGAAGCCCTTGTTGACCATCAGGCCCACGTCCAGCCCCTTGCGCTGCACCACCCGGTTGAGCATGGCGGTGCCGGAGTAGACGCAGGTCACCAGCTCGGGGTAGACGTCGTCCACGTCGCGCTGCCAGTGGGCCAGCGCGTCGCGCGAAGAGTTGAAGATGGCCAGCGATTCGTCGGCCGGGTTGCTCTGGGCCTTGCCGACCACGAAGCGGCCGTCCTCGCGGACGAAGAAGGTGTCGGTCATCGTGCCCCCGGCATCGATGCCCATCACCTGCACCTTGGATTGCTGCACTTGCATGAGCTTGTCTCCATCGTTGGGATGCGGCGCCGGTGGTCCGGTCGCCGGAGACCATGCGCTGGTCTCGTGCAAGTCATTGCAGTGCCCATGCCACGGCGGCGTGCCTCCCGGCGGCCCCGCGGCAAGTGCTTGATTTTGTTCAAGGCCCCTGGTGAAGACCCCGAGGAATGCTGCGCCGCGGCAGCGCCGAGGGACGCCACCGCGGGCGTTCGATTTCCGGCCGGACGGCGCGGAATCGAACGTCGCGCCCGGTCAACCGCCGGGCGGGATCGGAGGGCTCAGTGCGCCGCTTCCCAGCTCGGGCCGAAGCCCACCTCGGCCACCAGCGGCACGCTGAAGGACGCCACGCCGGCCATCAGGCGCGGCACGGCCTCGCGCAGCCAGTCCACCTCGGCCTCGGGCACTTCGAAGACCAGTTCGTCGTGCACCTGCATCACCATGCGGGTGGCGCGACCCTCGGCGTCCAGCGCCTGCTGCACCGCGATCATCGCCAACTTGATCAGGTCGGCCGCGGTGCCCTGCATCGGCGCGTTGATGGCCTGGCGCTCGGCGCCGGCACGGCGCGGGCCGCTGCCGCCCTTGATCTCCGGCAGCACGATGCGTCGTCCGAACTCGGTCTCCACATAGCCGCGCTCGCGGGCCCGCTCCTTCGTTTCCTCCATGTAGCGCTTCACGCCCGCAAAGCGCTCGAAGTAGCGGTCGATGTAGTTCTTGGCCGCCTTCTGGTCGATGCCCAGGCTCTGGGCCAGGCCGAAGGCGCCCATGCCGTAGATCAGGCCGAAGTTGATGGTCTTGGCATAGCGGCGCTGCTCGGCCGTGACCTCCGACGGGGCGATGCCGAAGACCTCGCTGGCGGTGGCGCGGTGCACGTCCATGCCCTCGGCGAAGGCCTTGTTCAGACCCGGGTCGCCGCTGATGTGGGCCATGATGCGCAGCTCGATCTGCGAGTAGTCGGCGCTGGCGATCACATGGCCCGGCGGGGCGATGAAGGCCTCGCGCACCCGCCGGCCCTCCGCGGTACGGATCGGGATGTTCTGCAGGTTGGGCTCGTTGCTCGACAGCCGGCCGGTGACGGCCACCGCCTGCGCGTAGTTGGTGTGCACCCGGCCGGTGACCGGGTTGATCATGCCGGGCAGCTTGTCGGTGTAGGTGCCCTTGAGCTTGGCCAGGCTGCGGTGCTCCAGCAGCTTGGCCGGCAGCGGGTAGTCGGCCGCCAGCTCCTGCAGCACCTCCTCGTCGGTCGACGGGGCACCGGTGGCCGTCTTCTTCTTGACCGGCAGGCCCAGGCGGTTGAACAGGATCTCGCCGATCTGCTTGGGGCTGGCCATGTTGAAGGGCTGGCCGGCGATGGTGTAGGCCTCCTGTTCCAGCGCGATCATGCGCTCGGCCAGCTGCTGGCTCTGGGCCGCCAGCCGGGCCGGGTCGATCAGCACGCCATGGCGCTCGATGCGCTGCAGCACCGCCACCGTGGGCATCTCGATCTCGGCATAGACGCGCTGCAGGCCCGGCTCGGCCTGCAGCTGCGGCCACAGCGTGTCGTGCACCTGCACGCACATCTCGCTGTCCTCGCCGCTGTAGGTGCTGGCGCGCTCCACGTCCACCTGCGAGAAGGGGATCTGGTTGGCGCCCTTGCCGCACAGGTCCTCGTAGCTCAGGCCGTGGCGGCCCAGGTGACGGTCGGCCAGGCTCTCCAGGCTGTGCGGCTTGTGGGCCTCGAGCACATAGCTCTCCAGCAGCGTGTCGTGCACATAGCCCTGCACCCGGATGCCGTGGTTCTCGAACACATGCAGGTCGTACTTGATGTTCTGACCCAGCTTGGCCGCCTTGGCGTCTTCCAGCCAGGGGCGCAGGCGCGCCAGCACCCCGTCCAGCGGCAGCTGGTCCGGCGCACCGGGGTAATCGTGCCCGGTGGGCACGTAGGCGGCGCGGCCGGGCTCCACCGCGAAGCTGATGCCGACGATGCGCGCACGCATCGGGTCCAGCGAATCGGTCTCGGTGTCCAGCCCTGTCAGCGGCGCGGCCTTCAGGCGGGCGATCCAATCGTCCAGTTGCTCCCAGGTGGTGAGGGTCTGGTAGTCCCGCGCCAGCACGGGCGCCGGACGCGGGGCGACCTCACCCGCGGAGGCCTCGCCCGCGGTGGCAGGGCTCGCCGGGGCGGCGGCAGGCACCGGCTGCCCCAGCGCCCGCAGGCTGCTGCGAAAGCCGTAGCGGGTGTAGAAGTCCACCAGGCCGTCCTGGTCGGGTGCACGCAGGGCCAGGGCCTCCAGCGCCGGCCAGGCCGGCACCTGGGCCGCCAGGTCACAGTCGGTCTTGACCGTGATGAGGCGACGCCCCATCGGCAGCCAGCCCAGGGTGGCGCGCAGGTTCTCGCCCGCCACGCCCTTGATCTGCTCGGCCGCAGCGATCACGCCGTCCAGCGAGCCGTGTTCCTGGATCCACTTGACCGCGGTCTTGGGGCCGACCTTGGGCACGCCGGGCACGTTGTCCACCGTGTCGCCGATCAGGGTCAGGTAGTCGATGATGCGGTCGGGCGGCACGCCGAACTTCTCGGTCACCCCCGCCACGTCCAGGCGCTCGGGCGGCTTGGCCATGGTGTTGATCAGGGTCACCTGCGGGGTCACCAGCTGGGCCAGGTCCTTGTCGNCGGTGAAGATCACCACGGTGTGGGCGCTCTCGGCGCCCACCGGGGCCAGCGTGCCAAT
>NZ_BADL01000612.1 GCF_000333615.1 Ideonella sp. B508-1
ACCACGCTGCTCAACCAGTTGCTGGCCGTGGGCGGATGGGGCGCGTTGATCGCCTGCCTGCCGGTGCGGCCGGGGCGGGGGGCCTGGAGTGCGGTGGCCATGCCCTTGGTGGTGCTGGCGGTGCTGGTGGTCGAGGCGCTCTGGTCCTGGCACAGCGGCCTGCCCTCGTCGCTGGCGCTGTCGGCCATCGCGATGATGGTCTGCTCCGGCACGGTGCTGTGGGCCGCACAGGCACGCTGGCCGCAGGACACGGCGCGGGACGATGAGCCCGGTGGCCCGCTGCTGCAGCCCGTGCTGGCCGCCCTGCTGCTGGCCGGTGTGCTCAGCAGTGTCATTGCGCTGCTGCAGGTCTTCGCGCCTCAGTGGACCGACGGCGAGTGGATCGCCCGCTCCGGCTTGCCGGGCCGGGCGGTGGGCAATCTGCGCCAGCCCAACCACCTCAGCACCCTGATCCTCTTCGGCCTGATCGCGCTGGTGCCGCTGGCCGAGGCCGGGCGGGTGTGGGGCCTGCGCCTGCACCGCGGCCTGGCCTTGGTGTTGGGGGTGCTGATGATCGAGGCCGTCGTCCTCACCGCCTCGCGCACCGGCATGGTGGCCACGCTCTTGTTGGCCGGCTGGGGCCTGCTGGACAAGGGCCTGTCGCGCCGCACGCGCATCGCTCTGGTGCTGGTGCCGGTGGTCTACGGTCTGTGCTGGGCGGGCATGGCGGGCTGGGCGCGCGAAAGCAGCCATGTCTTTGGCGGCGAGGCCCGGCTGGCCGAGAAGGATTTGTCGTCCTCGCGTGGCGCCATCTGGAAGAACACGGTGTCGTTGATCGCGGCCCAGCCCTGGACGGGCGTGGGCTGGGGCGAGTTCAACTTCGCCTGGACGCTGACGTCCTTCCCCGACCGGCCGGTGGCCTTCTTCGACCACACCCACAACCTGTTGCTGCAGTTTGCGGTGGAGCTGGGCCTGCCGGTGGCCGCGGTGCTGGCCCTGTTGCTGCTGGGCACGCTGGTGTTGGCGCTGCGCCGCAGCCGCGCCCAGCCGGCCGGGGCGGGCGTGCCGGCCCGCGCGGCCCTGCTGATGGTGCTGCTGGCCGGCCTGCACAGTCTGTTGGAGTACCCGCTGTGGTATGCCTATTTCCTGCTGCCCACGGCCTGGGCCCTGGGCCATGCGTTGCGCCGCCCGCCGCAGGTGCGGCCCGCGGTGCTGTCCGTCACCCCGCCCACGGCCTGGGCGTCGCGCATCGCGGGCGCGCTGATGACGGCGGGTGCCCTGTTCGCACTGCAGGATTTCTACCGCGTGGTGCTGATCTACCAGCCCGGCAATGCCACCACCTCGCTGGCCCAGCGCATCCGTGACGGCCAGCACAGCGTCTTCTTCGGCTACCAGGCCGATTACGCGCTGGCCACCACCACCGAGCCGCCCGCGCAGGCGCTGGGGGCCTTCGAAACGGCCACGCACGCCCTGCTGGACACCCGCCTGATGATGGCCTGGGCGCGGGCCCTGGATGGCTCCGGCCACCCGAACGAGGCGCGCACGCTGGCCCAGCGCCTGCGCGAATTCCGCAACCCGGCGGCCGACGACTTCTTCGCCGTCTGCGACGACGAGACGCAGACCCCGCGCCCCTTCCAGTGCGAGGCCCCTGCCCAGGTGGTGCCCTGGCGCGGCTTCATGCCGGCCAAGGACTGAGCCGAAGGCACGCGGTGGCGCTCAGGCCGGATCGCCGGCCACCCAGTGTCCGCTCTTGCCGCCGCGCTTCTCCAGCAGGCGGATGTCGCCCATCACCATGCCGCGGTCCACGGCCTTGAGCATGTCGTAGATGGTCAGCAGGCCCACCTGCACGGCGGTCAGGGCTTCCATCTCGACGCCGGTGCGGCCCAGGGTTTCGGCCTGCACGGTGATGTGCACGGCGCAGGCCGCTTCATCGAGTGCGAACTCCACCGCCACGCGGGTGAGCGGCAGCGGGTGGCACAGCGGCACCAGATCGGCGGTGCGCTTGCTGGCCTGGATGGCGGCGATGCGGGCAATGCCCAGCACGTCGCCCTTCTTGGCCGTGCCGCTGGCCACCAGGGCCAGGGTGGCGGGCAGCATGCGGATGCTGCCGCAGGCGCGGGCCACGCGGTGGGTCTCGCTCTTGGCCGCCACGTCCACCATGTGGGCCTGGCCTTCGGCGTCGAAATGGGTGAGGGGCTGGGTCATCGGCGGGCCTGTGCAAAGAAGAGAAACGCGGACACCACCCTGGGCTGGGCCGGGGGTGCGATGATAGCGAGCCGAACTCTTGCGGTGCACGCCGGTCTGAGAAGGATCGGGGGCTCCGCCCCGAAGGAACCGGATTTGTCGAAGCACGCTCTCACGGCGCGGCGCCCGCTGCGCTCCAGTGGCCTGACCCTGGCCTTGGCCGCAGCCCTGACCACCGCTGCGGCCCCCGTGGCCCAGGCCCAGGTCAACCTGCCCGCGCTGGGCGATTCGGTGTCCGAGGATCTGGACATCAATGCCGAGAACCGGCTGGGCGAGCGGATCATGATGGAGATCCGCCAGGACCCAGACTACCTGGACGACCCGGTGCTCAGCGACTACATCCGGTCGATCTGGCAACCGCTGGTGCAGGCCGCCCAGGACGCCGGCTATCTGGAGCCCGACCGCGCCCGGCTCTTCGCCTGGGAGACCTTCGAGGTGCGCGAGAAGACGATCAACGCCTTCGCCCTGCCCGGCGGCTACGTGGGCGTGCACCTGGGCCTGATCGCGATGACCGGCAGCAGCGACGAACTGGCTTCGGTGCTGGGCCACGAACTCACCCACGTCGTGCAGCGGCACATCGCGCGCAGCATGGCGGCGCAGAAGCGCCAGAGCATGCTGTCCATGGCCGGCTTGGTGCTGGGCCTGATCGCCGCCACGCGCAGCCGCAACGTGGATGCCGCCAATGCGGTGGTCATGGGCAGCCAGGCGGCGGCCATCCAGGGCCAGCTGAACTTCTCGCGCGAGATGGAACGCGAGGCCGACCACATCGGCCTGCAGCTGATGGAGCATGCGGGCTTCGCCTCCTCGGGCATGGCGCAGATGTTCCAGAAACTCGAAGCCAGCTCGCGCCTGAACGACAGCAACCAGTACCCCTATCTGCGCAGCCATCCGCTGACGATCGAGCGCATCAGCGACGCCCGCCTGCGCATGAACGACTCGCCCTCGCACCGTCCGCCCAGCGTGGCCATGCATGCGCTGATGCAGGCGCGCGCGCGGGTGCTGATGGACACGACCGAGATGTCGCTGCGGCGGCTGCAGCAGCAGGCCCAGCCAGGCTCACCGGCCATCGACACCGCCCGACTGGGCACGCTGTACGCGGGCGCACTGGCTTCGATGAAGCTGCGCGACTTCGACCAGGCCCGCCGCATCGCCGACAGCGCCCTGGCCCTGGCGCGTGAGCACTTCGCAGACGAGACCGCGGCCGTGCGCGACCTGCACCTGCTGGACCTGGAGATCGAGGTGGCGATGAACCGGCCCGACCAGCCCCTGGCCACCGCGCTGGCCCCGCTGGCCAAGGACGACTCGCGCCCGGTGCTGCTGGCCCGCGCCGACGCGGCCCTGGCCTGGCAGCGCGCGGGTGACGCCGCCGCACCGGCCGAGGTGCGCCGGTCCATGGAAGCCCTGCAGACCTGGGTCACCGAGCACAAGAACGACACCCTGGCCTGGCAGGCCTTGTCATCCTGCGCGGAGGCCCAGGGCCTGCGGCTGCGCTCGCTGCGCGCGGCGGCCGAAGTGGCCGCCACCCAGGGCGACACGCCGGGCGCCGTGGACCGTTTCCGCACGGCCCAGCGCCTGGCCAAGGAAGACCCGAACGCGGACTACGTGGAAGCGGCCGTCATCCAGTCCCGCCTGCGCGAGATGGAGGCCGAGAAGCGCCGCGAGCAGGACGAGGACAAGAACTGAAGCGGCGCAGGCACCGGCTCAATCCTGGGGAAACAGCCGCTCCATCGCGATGTCGATGACCACGCCGCACAGGCTGTACAGCAACGAGCCCACCAGGGCCGCACCGAAGCCGGTGACCCCGAAGCCATCGAGCAGACCGGCGGCCCAGTAAAACATCAGCGCGTTGATCACGAAGAGGAACAGGCCCAGCGTGAGCAGCGTGACCGGCAGGGTCAGCAGCACCAGCAGCGGCCGCACCAGCGTGTTGAACAGGCCCAGCACCAGCGCCGCAATCATCGCGCTGCCGAAACTGGCCACCATCACCCCGCTGTAGAGATTGGCCACCAGGCCCAGTGCTGCGGCCAGCAGCACCCAGCGAACAAGGAGTTTGATCAAGCTCGGCCTCCGAGGAAGGGATGCGCCGATTGTGCCGCGCGAGCCCTGCAAACCGCGAATGCGCCCCTCCTGCGTTGCTGGGCGGCAAAAAAACGCCGTTTCAGAGGGAGCGCGGGGGGTTTTACGAGGGAAAACGGCTTCTCAGCCCCCTGTGCAGGCATTACCATTGGCTCCGCTGCGGATATGCAGAGAAGCGAGAGTTCATGCAGCTGTCGCCCGCGCCCGGCACATCAACATTTCTTTGATGGAGAGATTCCAAATGGCAACTGCGAAGAAGGCGGCTCCGGCCAAGAAGGCGGCGCCGGCCAAGAAGGCTGCAGCCCCCGCGAAGAAGGCGGCCGCTCCGGCCAAGAAGGCTGCGGCTCCGGCTGCGAAGAAGGCTGCGCCCGCCAAGAAGGCGGCCGCTCCGGCCAAGAAGCGCACCCCCAACGCCGCCTTCATGAAGGAGATGACCCCCAGCCCGCTGCTGGCCGCCATCATCGGTGACAAGGCCCTGCCGCGCACCGAGGTGACCAAGAAGGTCTGGGAGTACATCAAGAAGCACGGTCTGCAGGACGCTGCACAAAAGACCATGATCAACGCCGACGCCAAGCTGAAGGAAATCTTCAAGAAGGCCCAGGTCTCGATGTTCGAGATGACCAAGCTGATCAACAGCCACCTGAAGTGATGCCGGCGGGCCTGGTGCCCGTCAGCCCACTCGAGAAGCCGGCCTTGTGCCGGCTTTTTTCATGCCCCGCGCTGAGTGCGCAACCCCGTGCGCGGGGTTGGGCCGATCAGCGCTCGTCCAGCAAGGGCTTGAGGAAGCGCCCGGTGTGGCTGGCCGCGCAGGCGGCGATGACCTCGGGCGGGCCCTCGGCCAGCAGCGTGCCGCCACCGGCCCCGCCCTCGGGGCCCATGTCGACCAGCCAGTCGGCGGTCTTGATGACGTCGAGGTTGTGCTCGATGACGACGATGGTGTTGCCCGCGTCGCGCAGCTGGTTGAGCACCTTGAGCAGCAGCTGGATGTCCTGGAAGTGCAGGCCGGTGGTGGGCTCGTCCAGGATGTAGAGCGTGCGGCCGGTGTCGCGCTTGGAGAGCTCCTGCGCCAGCTTGACGCGCTGCGCCTCGCCGCCGGACAGCGTGGTCGCGCTCTGGCCCAGGGTGATGTAGCCCAGACCCACGTCCAGCAGGGTCTGCAGCTTGCGGGCGATGGCGGGCACGGCGCTGAAGAAGGCGTGCGCGTCCTCCACCGTCAGGCCCAGCACCTCGGCGATGTTCTTGCCCTTGTAGAGGATCTCCAGCGTCTCGCGGTTGTAGCGCTTGCCCTGGCAGACATCGCAGGGCACGTAGACGTCGGGCAGGAAGTGCATCTCCACCTTGATGACGCCGTCGCCCTGGCAGGCCTCGCAGCGGCCACCGCCGGAGCCTGCGGCGACGTTGAAGCTGAAGCGGCCCGCACCGTAGCCGCGCTCGCGCGCCGCGGGCACCTCGGCGAACAGCTCGCGGATGGGCGTGAACAGGCCGGTGTAGGTGGCCGGGTTGCTGCGCGGGGTGCGGCCGATGGGACTCTGGTCCACGTTGATGACCTTGTCGAAGGCCTCCAGGCCCTCGATGGCGTCGTGCGCCTCGGGCTCGGCGTGGCTGTTGTAGAGCTTGCGCGCCACCGCGGCATAGAGCGTGTCGTTGACCAGCGTGCTCTTGCCGGAGCCCGACACCCCGGTCACACAGGTGAACAGGCCCACCGGGATCTGCACCGTCGCGCCCTGGAGGTTGTTGCCCCGCGCATTGACCACGCGCAGCATGCGCGGCTGGCCCTGCTCGTCCAGCATGGGCTGGCGGCGCTCGGCCGGCACGGCGATGCGCAGCACCCGGCCCAGGTACTGGCCGGTCAGCGAATCGGGGTCGGCCGCGATCTGCGCCGGCGTGCCTTGCGACATCACCTGGCCGCCATGCGTGCCGGCGCCCGGGCCCATGTCCACGCACCAGTCGGCCGCGCGGATCATGTCCTCGTCGTGCTCCACCACCAGCACGCTGTTGCCCAGGTCGCGCAGGTGCTTCAAGGTGCCGATCAGGCGCTCGTTGTCGCGCTGGTGCAGGCCGATGCTGGGCTCGTCCAGCACGTACATCACCCCCGTCAGGCCCGAGCCGATCTGGCTGGCCAGGCGGATGCGCTGGGCCTCGCCGCCACTCAGGGTGTCGGCACTGCGGTCCAGGCTCAGGTAGTTCAGGCCCACGTCGTTGAGGAACTTCAGCCGCGAGCGGATCTCGCGCACGACCTTGTCGGCGATCTCGGCCTTGGCGCCCTCGAGCGCCAGGCGCTCGAACCAGGCCAGGGCCTGGGCCAGGGTCATGTGCTCCACCTCGTAGATGGGCTGACCGCGTTCGGCCACGGTGCCGGGCAGGAAGACGTTGCGGGCCTCGCGCCGCAGCCGGGCGCCACCGCAGTGCTGGCAGGGCTTGGCACTCTGGTAACGGGCCAGGTCCTCGCGCACGGCGGCCGAATCGGTCTCGCGGAAGCGCCGCTCGAAGTTGGGGATCACGCCCTCGAAGGGGTGGCTGCGCTTGACGCTGCGCATCTTGCCGCCCCGGCCCTCGGCCTCGTAGGTGAACTCGATCTCCTCCTCGCCCGAGCCGTAGAGCACCACGCGGCGGAAGGCCTCGGGCAGCTCCTCGAAGGGCAGCTCGACGTCCACCCCATAGTGCGCCGCCACGCTCTCCAGCAGCGAGAAGGTGTAGGCGTTGCGGCGGTCCCAGCCCTTGATGGCGCCCGAGCCCAGCGCCAGGCTGGGGAAGGCCACCACCCGCTCCGGGTCGAACAGGGTCTGCACCCCCAGGCCGTCGCAGTGCGGGCAGGCGCCCACCGGCGAGTTGAAGGAGAACAGGCGCGGTTCCAGCTCGGGCAGCGAGTAGCTGCAGATGGGGCAGGCGAACTTGGCCGAGAACAGGTGCTCGGCCCCGCTGTCCATCTCGTAGCCGATGGCCCGGCCGTCGGCGATGCGCAGCGCCGCCTCGAAGCTCTCGGCCAGGCGCTGCTTCATGCCCTCGCCGGTCTTCAGGCGGTCGATCACCACGTCGATGTCGTGCTTCTCGGCCTTTTTCAGGGCGGGCAGGTTCAGGGCCTCGACGATCACGCCGTCCACCCGGAAGCGCACATAGCCCTGGGCCTGCATGTCCTGGAACAGCTCGGTGAACTCGCCCTTGCGGTCGCGCACCACCGGCGCCAGCACCATCAGCCGGGTGCCCTCGGGCAGGGCCAGCACCGCGTCGACCATCTGGCTGACGCTCTGGGCCGACAGCGGCTGGCCGTGGTCCGGGCAGAAGGGCGTGCCGGCGCGGGCATAGAGCAGGCGCAGGTAGTCGTGGATCTCGGTCACCGTGCCCACGGTGGAACGCGGGTTGTGGCTGGTGGCCTTCTGCTCGATGGAGATCGCGGGCGACAGGCCCTCGATGACGTCCACGTCAGGCTTGTCCATCAGCTGCAGGAACTGGCGGGCGTAGGCCGACAGGCTCTCCACATAACGGCGCTGGCCTTCGGCGTACAGGGTGTCGAAGGCCAGGCTGGACTTGCCGGAGCCCGACAGGCCGGTGATCACCACCAGGGCATGCTTGGGCAGGTCCAGGTCGATGTTCTTGAGATTGTGGGTGCGGGCGCCGCGCACCGAGATCCGGGTGGCGGCGGCCACCGGGGAGACGGCGGTGGCCGGGGAATTCAGATTCGTGGAGACGGACGACATGGGCGGTCCTGCAGGCAACCCGTCATGATAACCAGCGCGGCCAACCAGAGCCGCCGACACGGACTGTGGCCCCGGTGCCGCAGAGACCCCCGGGCGGGCGGCCCCAGATGTGAGCATTTGTTGCACATCCGGGTTTGCCTGTGTCATCCTGTCTGGGACCTGTCGCGTTAGAAGAATTGACCGACCCCCGACTGTGAGCAGAAAAGAGGCCCGGCAGACCGCAACCCACCCTGACCGCCATGCAGAAATCCGCCCAACCGCCCAAGTCGCCCTCGCGCAGCCAGTGCGACAGCTTCGAACCCCTGGCCGACAAGGCCCACAAGTCCGAACCCTTCTGGATGGCCGCGCTGGGCAACCCCCGCAGCCACGCCCGCCTGCAAAAGGCCGATCAGAAGCGCTGATCTCCTCCTCCCGCGAATGAAAGCCCAGGCGCGCGGGGCATACTCGGGCCCATGAGCGCGCCCGAAATCATCCCTCTCCAACCGGCGTTCTACAACCCCCAGGCCCGCCTGTGCGCGGAATGCCGGGCGCGTCGCTTCGCCCTGTTCGGCTCCCTGCACGAGGCGGCGCTGGAGCACATCCACGGCCAGATCGCCGAGATCCGGCTGGCGCCCGGGTAATCTCTCTACCGCATGCAGCAGGCCGGCCTGGACGCCTACACGGTGCGCTCGGGCGTGGTGCGCCTGGCACGCACCAACGAGCGTGGCGAACGCCGCATCCTGCGCCTG
>NZ_BADL01000611.1 GCF_000333615.1 Ideonella sp. B508-1
CGTGACCGGCAGCATCTACGCCATCGGCGTGAAGGGGGGCTTCAAGAACGCCACCCCCGTACAACTGGTGAACCTGGGCTTTGCGGCCTTTGGTGTCAAGTGACGGTTGCTCACGTTTCGCTGTCCACTCAATACCCAATGCATGGCCTTGTAGGAAACGCACACAACTTGATATTGGACTGGGCCATTTGGGGAGGAGTTCCTTTTTCCCTGCTGATGACAGCCGCCTTCACCACATGGTGGATTTGGCATCTCCGTCATCAAAGGTCACCTGAAGCAGTTCTCTGCCTGGCTGCAGTAGCAACGCTTCAATTACACACAATGCTCGAGCTACCCCACATGTTGGCCTATTTTCTTCTTCCTGCATCCGTCTTGATGGGCGTATTAAGTGCAGAAGGAGAGGTAAAGGCCGTTTTTCAGCTTCCCCGAGCCATCCCCATCGTTTTGTCTTTGGCGCTTATAGGTCTTCTATCCGAGATATTCATAGAATACCAAAGATTAGAGACCAACCTAATGGCGGCACGAGTGCGCGCCGCAAGAATTGCTGGAGCCCCAGAGGAATATGACCCTCACGTCCCCTTAATTGGCTGGCTACAGGATGTGCTGCTAACTATTCGCATGAAGCCACAACGCGGAATGCAAGATGCGCAACTTGATAAGGCGCAAAGAACCTTAATCCGCTTCCCCGCATTCTCCGGACTCATGCGCCTTGGGCAAGCCGCCGCATTGAATGGCCGACCCCAGCAAGCTCAGTGGGCCTTGGAGGTGGGATGTAATCTCCATGCAAAAGATGACTGCGATGCCGCACGCAGGGCATGGATCACTTTGACCGAAAGCCAATTCCCTGAGATGGCAGAAATTCCATTTCCATCGACTCGCTAAGCCCCCCCTCAAAACCACCCTTCGCTCCAAAAGCGAGGATTAGCACGGGAGCTGATAGATAAACGGCTAGCATTGTCGAGTACACGATCCAGAGATGCAAAGTCATGCGCCGCCACGCACGCCAGCAGAATTGCCAGTGCAGTACCTGCACGCAAACACGACTCCAAAGAGAGTTGGATCTGACTACCCCTCAGCGGCACTTCATGCCGGGTGTTACGCCACCAACACCACAATGCTCCGGCCGCAACCGCAATCCACACTTGAGACACTGGCATGACGAAATTGCCAGAGAAACAACCGTCCACCAGGGCGGCTGTCAATGTGGCCCACAGGCCCAGACCGCGCAGTTGATCCGCGTGAGAACACACACCAGGGTGTCTCAGACGCCGAACAATGGCGATCCAGCCCACCACCAACGCCGAGCAGGCGATGACGAAGGCAATCAAGCCCCACTCAGACAGCATCTGAACGAAGATGTTGTGCGGATGTGCTGCGTCGACATTCGGATGATGGGCAAAGTGCATAGGCCCCATGCCCAACCATGGCGACAGCTGCCAGCCTTCCAAAGCAAGGCGCCACAGGACCCATCGGGAGGTCACGCTGCCCTCGTCGCCAATTCGATCGGCCCAGTCACTCCAGGACGGCAGCCCCAGGGCCTTCGGCAGAACCCAAAACTGCAGCAGAAACACCGCCGTTCCTGACAACGCCGCTTTGAGCGCCGCCCACGACCAGGGCGTCGCCGCCGAAGGCTTCAGGACAAGCACCAGCAGCATGGCGACGGTATCCGCCAGCAACACGGCACGCCCTCCCGTGTACAGGGTCAAGGAGATGCCAAAGACCAAACCTACCCAGGCGAGCGAGCGACACCACCTGGCCTCGTCGGTCAACGCAGCCGTCAGACACAGTGGCATCGCCACCGTGGCCACATGATTGAAGAAACGCGGGTTGTCATACCCCAGCGCGAAATCCATGTGGGGCGCAGGCAAGCCCTGCAGCATGCCTGTGTTGATGAGCAACACCTCCAGCACACCGTAGAAGCAGAATGCCAGTGCAGCCACTCTCAGAAGTTGGCGAGCTCCATCGCGCTGGCCCAGGCCGATGACCGCAGCTATCAGAAGCAGATCCGCGAATAGCGCGAGCTCTCTCCATGCCCAGTCCGGGCGAGCGGAACACGCCACGGACAGCAGCAAGGTCGCGAAGAGCAAGGCCCCCATCCTTGCCGGCCAACGCCCCGTGGCCACGCACCGCTTTCTGCCGGCAAGAAGCGCCAGGCCACAAAGCGCGCCGAGCACCACCTCGGTGATTCGTGCATAGTCGTGCGCAGAGCAGCTGAAAAAGACAATGGTCCAGGGCACCGCAAAGAGGTAGGCATAGATTCCCCTCCGGGCCCATGACATGGGATCGTTTCTGATCGTCATGGAGGACATTGAATCACGCGCCGGTGCTGTCCATGCCAAGTCGGCAGACAATCGCGTCCTCTGTCTGCCCGCAAGCTCCGCATGAACGGC
>NZ_BADL01000610.1 GCF_000333615.1 Ideonella sp. B508-1
ATCAGGGGCTGTCGACCACCGGCAGCATCTCCTTGGCATGNCCTTGTGGCGGGCAGAAAGCGCGTGCCCAGGCCGGCGACCGGAAAGATGGCCTTGTGATTCTTCTGCATTCGGTTCCCTTTGTGTTGCGGATAACCCTAAGGATGCCAAATTTGTGGGCCACCGGTGTGACCGGTGGCCGACAAATGTTTCCTCAAGCGGTGGGAAGCTTGGCCAGCTGCTGGCGCAGGCCGTCCAGGGTGCGGCCGAAGTCGACCAGACGCTGGCGCTCCTGGGCCACCACCGCCTCCGGCGCGCGGGCGACGAAACTCTCGTTGCCCAGCTTGCTCTCGGCCTTGGTGACCTCGCCTTCCAGGCGCTTGATTTCCTTGCCCAGCCGCTCGCGTTCGGCGGCCACATCGATCTCCACCTTCAGCGCCAGACGGGCCTCGCCCTGCACCAGCACCGGTGCCATCGCGCTGGCCTCGGCGAAGGCGGCCTCGTCGCACATCACCTGCACTTCGCTGAGTTTGGCCAGGGCCTGCAGCACCGGCGCGGCCTGGGTGATGAAGGCGGTGTCGCCGATCGTCAGCAGAGGCACCCGCTCGGCGGGCGACAGACCCATCTCGCCGCGCAGGGTGCGGCAGGCTCCGACGAAGTCCTTGAGCTTGGCCATCCAGGCGTCGGAGGCGGCGTCCACCTTGTCCAGTTGCGCGACCGGGTAGGCGGCGGTGGCCACCGTGCCGGTGTCGCCAGCCGCCTTGCGGCCGGCCACCGGGGCGACGGTGTCCCACAGCTCGGCCGTGATGAAGGGGGCCACCGGGTGCAGCAGGCGCAGCACGGTCTCCAGCACGCGGATCAGCGTGCGGCGGGTGGCGCGCTGCTGTTCGGGCGTGCCGGTCTGGATCTGCACCTTGGCGATCTCCAGGTACCAGTCACAGTACTGGTCCCAGACGAACTGATAGATCGTGTTGGCGACGTTGTCCAGACGGTACTCGGCAAAGCCCTTGGCCACCTCGGCTTCGACGCGCTGCAACTCGCTGACGATCCAGCGGTCGGCGTGGCTGAAGTCCAGGTAGGCACCGGCGGCGCAGCTGCCCGCGGCATGCTCGGCCAGGCCGCAGTCCTGGCCTTCGCAGTTCATCAGCACGAAGCGGGTGGCGTTCCACAGCTTGTTGCAGAAGTTGCGGTAGCCCTCGCAGCGCCTGCTGTCGAAGTTGACGCTGCGGCCCAGCGTGGCCATGGCCGCGAAGGTGAAGCGCAGCGCGTCGGCGCCGTAGGCCGGGATGCCGTCCGGGAATTCCTTCTCGGTGGCCTTGCGCACCTTGGGGGCCGTTTCGGGCTTGCGCAGGCCGGTGGTGCGCTTGTCCAGCAGCGGGCCCAGGGCGATGCCATCGATCAGGTCCACCGGGTCCAGCACATTGCCCTCGGACTTGGACATCTTCTTGCCCTGGGCGTCCAGCACCAGGCCGTGGATGTACACATGCTGGAAGGGCACCTTGCCGGTGAAGTGCTTGGTCATCATGATCATCCGGGCGACCCAGAAGAAGATGATGTCGTAGCCGGTGACCAGCACCGAGGACGGCAGGAAGAGATCCTGCTCCAGCGTCTGTTCCGGCCAGCCCAGGGTGGAGAAGGGCACCAGGGCCGAGGAATACCAGGTGTCCAGCACGTCCTCGTCGCGGGTGAGCGCGCCGGTGTAGCCGGCGGCAGTCGCCTTCTGGCGCGCCTCGTCCTCGGAGCGGGCGACGAACAGCTCGCCGTCCGTGCCGTACCAGGCCGGGATCTGGTGGCCCCACCAGAGTTGGCGCGAGATGCACCAGTCCTGGATGTTCTTCATCCACTGGTTGTAGGTGTTGACCCAGTTCTCGGGCACGAACTTGACCTCGCCGGAGTCGACGGCCTCGATGGCCTCCTCGGCAATGCTCTTGCCGCCAGCCCCCGGCTTGGTCATGGCCACGAACCACTGGTCGGTCAGCATCGGCTCGATGACCTGGCCGGTGCGGGCGCAGCGCGGCACCATCAGCTTGTGCTTCTTGACCTCCACCAGCAGGCCCTCGGCCTCCAGCTGGGCGACGATCTGCTTGCGGGCCGCGAAGCGGTCCAGGCCGACATAGGCGGCCGGGATCTCGGCCACCTCGGCGTTGCTGACCTTGGCTTCCAGGTCGAAGATGGTCAGCATCGGCAGGCCATGGCGCAGGCCGACCTGGTAGTCGTTCTGGTCGTGCGCGGGCGTGACCTTCACCACGCCGGTGCCGAATTCCTTGTCCACGTAGTCGTCGGCGATCACCGGCACCAGGCGACCGGTGATGGGCAGGCGCACCTGCTGGCCGATCAGGTGGGTGTAGCGCTCGTCTTCCGGGTGCACCATCACGGCGGTGTCGCCCAGCATGGTTTCCGGCCGGGTGGTGGCCACCACCAGCGATTCGGTGGAACCTTCGATCGGGTAGCGGATGTGCCAGAGGCTACCGTCCTCCTCCTCGCTCTCGACCTCCAGGTCGGAGACGGCGGACTTGAGGATCGGGTCCCAGCTCACCAGGCGCTTGCCGCGGTAGATCAGGCCTTCCTCGTAGAGGCGCACGAAGGTCTCGGTCACCACCTTGGACAGCTTGTCGTCCATGGTGAAGTACTCGTGCGACCAGCTCACCGAGTCGCCCATGCGGCGCATCTGCTGGGTGATGGTGGAGCCGGATTTCTCCTTCCACTCCCAGACCTTGGCGACGAAGTTCTTGCGGCCCAGGTCGTGGCGGCTGATCTTCTGCTCCTGCAGCTGGCGTTCCACCACGATCTGGGTGGCGATGCCGGCGTGGTCGGTGCCCGGCACCCACAGGGTGTTGAAGCCGCGCATGCGGTGGTAGCGCGTCAACGAGTCCATGATGGTCTGGTTGAACGCGTGGCCCATGTGCAGCGTGCCCGTCACATTGGGCGGCGGCAGCTGGATGCAGAAGGAAGGCTTGGCCGGGTCCAGCGTCGGTTGGTAGACGCCGGACTGCTCCCACAGCGGGGCCCAGCGGGCTTCGATGTCCTTGGGCTCGAAGGATTTGGCGAGTTCGGTCATGATGAGCGATTATCCCGCAGGGGCCCGGGGGAGCGCCGGCTGCAGTCGCCGCTGGGCGTGCTGTGCGGCGAGAAGCTCAGCCCATTGGCGTACTCCAAGGGGTGCGAGCCTGGCGTCGCCCGCGGAGACATCTGGCCACTGCCTCCGGCCGGGGGGGAGGGCCGGCCCCGGTCTCCCAAGGTGCCGGCAGGGGCCTCACATCAGCAGGTGTTCGCCTGCGTTCTCGCCGCCCAGGATCACGTAGTTGACCCGGCGCAGATCGGCCAGTTGCTTGCCGCCAGCGTAGCTGATCGAGCTCTGCAGATCCTCCTGCATTTCGCGCAGGGTGTCGGCCAGCTTGCCCTTGACCGGCTCCAGGATGCGCTTGCCCTCGACATGCTTGTACTCGCCCTTGTTGAAGTCCGAGGCCGAGCCGTAGTACTCCTTGTACAACTTGCCGTCGACTTCCACCGTCTGGCCGGGGGATTCCTCGTGGCCGGCGAACAGCGAGCCGATCATCACCATCGCGGCGCCGAAGCGCACGCTCTTGGCGATGTCGCCATGGTGGCGGATGCCCCCGTCGGCGATGATGGGCTTGGTGGCCACGCGGGCGCACCACTTCAGCGCCGAGAGCTGCCAGCCGCCGGTGCCGAAGCCGGTCTTGAGCCGGGTGATGCAGACCTTGCCCGGGCCGATGCCCACCTTGGTGGCGTCGGCGCCCCAGTTCTCCAGGTCGATCACCGCCTCGGGCGTGCCCACATTGCCGGCGATCACGAAGGACTGCGGCAGCTTGCCCTTGATGTACTCGATCATCTGGCGCACGCTTTCGGCATGGCCGTGGGCGATGTCGATGGTGATGTAGTCGGCGCCCACGCCGTCGGCCGCCAGGCGGTCGATGACGTCACGGTCGGCCGGCTTCACCCCCGAGCTGATGGACACGTAGTGGCCGGCCTCACGCATGTGGCGGGCGAAGGCCACATTGTCCAGGTCGAAGCGGTGCATCACGTAGAAGTAGCCGTTGGCGGCCAGCCAGGCGGCAATGCGCTCGTCGAGCACCGTTTTCATGTTGGCCGGCACGGCAGGCAGCTTGAAGCGGCGGCCGCCGAACTCCACGCTGGTGTCGCACTCTGCACGGCTTTCCACACGGCACTTGCGTGGCAACAGCAGAACGTTGTCGTAGTCGAAGATGTCCATCTCGAAGCTCCAGGTTGAAGACCAGCGCGTTGATCGCAGTGCGCCGGGAGGGGCTGCGAGCGCTTGACCTGGATGCCGGTGGTGCCGCGAGGGCCGTTCAGCCAGAGTTGGCCGGAGGTGGCCAGGAACGGTGCGGGCACAAAAAACCGGACGCCAGAATTTGGGCCCGGTGGCCGATTCTACGTCAAGGCGTTGACGAGCGCGATCCTGAAAAAGCTGTCGCTTTCAGGGGGGTGTCCGGGCCGTCTGCGCACGGGGGCGATCCCTACAATGCCGCGATGCAATTCCCGGATGATCCGGAGGCCGAACGCGCCCCGTCCCTGGTGGACACGGGCGCCCTGCTGCGTGGCCTCAACCCCGAACAACTGGCCGCGGTGACCCTGCCGGCCGAGCCCGCCCTGATCCTTGCTGGTGCCGGCTCGGGCAAGACCCGCGTGCTGACCACCCGCATCGCCTGGCTGCTGCAGACCGGGCAGGTCTCGCCCGGCGGCGTCATGGCCGTGACCTTCACCAACAAGGCGGCCAAGGAAATGATGACCCGCCTGGGCGCCATGTTGCCGGTGAATGTGCGCGGCATGTGGATCGGCACCTTCCACGGCCTGTGCAACCGCTTTCTGCGGGCGCACTGGAAGCAGGCCGGCCTGTCGCAGACCTTCCAGATCCTGGACAGCGGCGATAGCCTGTCGGCGGTCAAGCGCGTCATCAAGGCCATGAACCTGGACGAAGAGCGCTTCGTGCCCAAGCAGGTGGCCTGGTTCATCGCCAGCTGCAAGGAAGACGGCATGCGCCCCGGCGACGTGCCGGTGCACGACGGCCAGACCCAGAAAATGGCCGAGATCT
>NZ_BADL01000609.1 GCF_000333615.1 Ideonella sp. B508-1
CGTCTACACCAACCACATCCACGCCGAGGACCTGGCCCGGGCCTGCGGACTGGCCCTGTTCCGGGGGCGGGCGCTGCGCACCTACAACGTTTGCGACGACAGCCAGCGCCGCATGGGCGAGCACTTCGAGCTGGTGGCCGATGCCTGCGGCCTGCCTCGGCCGCCGCGCCTCAGCCGTGCCCAGGCCGTGGCCGAACTGTCGCCGGTGCAGATGAGCTTCCTGAGCGAATCGCGCCGGCTGACGAATGTCCGAATGAAAAAGGAGCTGCGACTGCAGCTCCTCTATCCGGATGTCCTGGACGCCCTGAAGGCGGGGCGCTGATTCACCAGCGCCGACGGCGCGGGAACGGGGGTTGGCCGCGCCAGTAGCGGATCATCAGCCAGCCGCCCAGCATGCCGCCCAGGTGGGCGAAGTGGGCCACGCCCATCATGCCGGCCACGCCCATGCCCAGTTCGATCAGGCCGAACACCAGCACGAAGGTGCGCGCCTTCATCGGGATGGGCGGGAACAGCGGCATGATGGTCCGGTCCGGGAACAGCATGCCGTAGGCCAACAGCAGGGCGAACAGGCCGCCCGAGATGCCGATGGTGGGGGCGTAGGAGCCGAAGATCGGCGAGATGATCAGCTGGCAGGCCGCGGCCGACAGCACGCCTGCTGCCATGAACTGCAGGAAGCGCTTGCCGCCCCACAACCGCTCCAGCTCGCTGCCGAACATCCACAGGCCCAGCATGTTGAAGAAGATGTGGCCCAGGTCCGCATGCAGGAAGGCATAGGTGACCAACTGCCAGGGCATGAAGTTGCCCGAACCCAGCGGCCACAGGGCCAGCCAGGCGGTCAGGGGCAGGTAGCCCCCCAGCAGCGCCTGCGCGCAGAACACCGCCGTGCAGATCAGCAACAGCGCCTTGGTCATCGGGGGCATGGGGGGCATGAGCGCTCGCTACGGAGAAAGGCTGGAGGAACGCCGCGCAATGCGAGGTCCTGGTGCCCGCGGCCAGACTCGAACTGGCACGCCTTGCGGCGGCGGATTTTGAATCCGCTACGTCTACCGATTTCGTCACGCGGGCATCGGATCGTGCTGACAGACCGGGGCCTGGAAGCACGTTGGGCGCGCATTATGGCATGGCAAATTGCCGGGTCTTGCGGGCCGCCGATAATGGCAACCTTCGCCCTGATTGCCGGACCCATGCCGCACTACAAGACCCTCGAGGAAGCCATCGGCCACACACCGCTGGTGCGTCTGCAACGCCTGCCCGGAGAGGAGATCGCCAACCGTGGCAATGTGATCCTGGGCAAGCTCGAAGGCAACAACCCTGCGGGCTCGGTGAAGGACCGGCCGGCCATCAACATGATCCGCCAGGCCGAGCTGCGCGGTGAGGTCAAGCCCGGCGACACGCTGATCGAGGCCACCTCGGGCAACACCGGCATCGCGCTGGCCATGGCCGCGGCCATCAAGGGCTACCGCATGGTGCTGATCATGCCGGAGGACCTGTCCATCGAACGGGCCCAGACCATGAAGGCTTTCGGTGCCGAGCTGATCCTCACGCCCAAGTCCGGCGGCATGGAGCTGGCCCGCGATCTGGCCGAGCAGATGCAGCGCGACGGCAAGGGCCGGGTGCTGGACCAGTTCGGCAACCCTGACAACCCGGCCGCCCACTACGACAGCACCGGCCCGGAGATCTGGACCGACACCGCGGGCCAGGTCACCCACTTCGTCAGCGCCATGGGCACCACCGGCACCATCACCGGGGTGTCGCGCTACCTGAAGGAGAAGAACCCGGCGGTGCGCATCATCGGCGCTCAGCCTTCGGACGGCTCGCGCATCCCGGGCATCCGCAAGTGGCCCGAGGCCTACCTGCCCAAGATCTACGACCCGTCCCAGGTGGACGAGCTGGTCTCGGTCAGCCAGTCCGACGCCGAGGACATGGCCCGCCGCCTGGCGGCTGAGGAGGGGCTGTTTGCCGGCATCTCGGCGGCCGGCGCCTGCTGCGTGGCCCTGCAGCTGGCCCGCACGGTGGAGAACGCGACCATCGTCTTCGTCGTCTGCGACCGGGGCGACCGCTACCTCTCCACCGGTGTGTTCCCCGCCTGAGGCGGGCGTCGGCGCCCGTCATGAGCGACCTGCCGCAATACCGCTTCTGTCCTCAGTGCGCCCAGCCTCTGGCCTGGATCTCGGCACTGGAGGATGGTGGCGAGAAGCAGCGTCTGCGCTGCGCGGCCTGCGGCTTCACCCACTGGAACAACCCCACGCCGGTGCTGGCGGCGGTGGTGGAATGCACCGACCAGGACGGGCGGCTGCTGCTGGCCCGCAACGCCGCCTGGTCGGGCGACCTGTTCGCGCTGATCACCGGCTTCATGGAGGCCGGTGAAAGTCCGCAGGAGGGCATTGCCCGCGAGGTGAAGGAAGAGACCAACCTGGACGTCAGCGCCGTGTCGCTGATCGGGGTCTACGACTTCCAGCGCCTCAACCAGGTGATCATTGCCTTCCATGTGCAGGCCCAGGGCGTCGTGCGGCTGTCGCCCGAGCTGGTGGAGTACCGCTTGTTCGCGCCGGGCGAGGTGATCTGCTGGCCCGGGGGCACCGGGCTGGCGCTGGCCCAGTGGCTGCACGAGCGCGGCTACGAGATCGCCTGGCGCGACTGGGGGGCCCGCGCCTGAACCCCGGTGGGACGCCACTTGTTTCTACAATGGCCCCACGGTGACAGAAGTGACAGCAGAAGGGACAGAAGGATCCGCATGCAAGCCGACAAGGAACTCGACACCAGCGGGCTCAACTGCCCGCTGCCCATTCTGAAAGGCCAGAAGGCCCTGGCGAGCTCAACAGCGGCCAACTGCTCAAGGTGATCGCGACCGATCCCAGTTCGTCGCGGGACTTCAGGGCTTTG
>NZ_BADL01000608.1 GCF_000333615.1 Ideonella sp. B508-1
CCGAGTCCCCGGCCAGCAGACATCGCGCTGTTTCACCCTCCGAACAGCCAAGACGGTGCCAGGTTCGGGCGTTGGGGTGTGCTGTGAAGCGAAGTCAAGGAGGAGGCCGAAGGCCGGGGGACATGAGCGGAGCAGCACAGCCCGGCGACCGAACCTCACGCCAAGCGAACGCAAGGTTTTCCTGCAGTCCGATTCGTTCAGAACGCCGCGATGCCCGTCTGCGCCCGGCCCAGGATCAGCGCATGGATGTCGTGCGTGCCCTCGTAGGTGTTCACCACCTCCAGGTTGACCAGGTGGCGGGCAATGCCGAACTCGTCGGAGATGCCGTTGCCGCCCAGCATGTCACGCGCGGTGCGGGCGATGTCCAGCGCCTTGCCGCAGCTGTTGCGCTTCATGATGGAGGTGATCTCCACCGCAGCCGTGCCCTCGTCTTTCATGCGGCCCAGGCGCAGGCAGCCCTGCAGGCCCAGGGTGATCTCGGTCATCATGTCGGCCAGCTTCTTCTGCACCAGTTGGTTGGCGGCCAGCGGCTTGCCGAACTGCTTGCGGTCCAGCGTGTACTGGCGGGCCATGTGCCAGCAGAACTCGGCCGCGCCCAGCGCACCCCAGGCGATGCCGTAGCGGGCGCTGTTCAGGCAGGTGAACGGGCCCTTGAGGCCGCGCACCTCGGGGAAGGCGTTTTCGTCGGGGCAGAAGACCTCGTCCATCACGATCTCGCCGGTGATGGAGGCGCGCAGGCCCACCTTGCCGTGGATGGCCGGGGCCGACAGGCCCTTCCAGCCCTTTTCCAGCACGAAGCCGCGGATGGCGCCTTCGTCATCCTTGGCCCAGACCACGAACACGTCGGCGATCGGGCTGTTGGTGATCCACATCTTGCTGCCCGACAGGCTGTAGCCGCCCTGCACCTTCCTGGCGCGGGTGATCATGCTGGCCGGGTCGGAGCCGTGGTTGGGCTCGGTCAGGCCGAAGCAGCCGATCCACTCGCCGGTGGCCAGCTTGGGCAGGTACTTCTGCTTGGTCTGCTCGTTGCCGAACTCGAAGATCGGCACCATCACCAGGGAGGACTGCACGCTCATCATCGAGCGGTAGCCCGAGTCGACGCGCTCCACCTCGCGGGCCACCAGGCCGTAGCAGACGTAGTTCAGGCCGGCGCCGCCGTAGGCCTCGGGGATGGTCGGGCCCAGCAGGCCCAGCTCACCCATCTCGCGGAAGATGGCGGCGTCGGTCTTCTCGTGGCGGAAGGCTTCCAGCACACGCGGGGCCAGCTTGTCCTGGCAGTAGGCGCGGGCGGCATCACGCACCTGGCGCTCGTCCTCGCTCAGCTGGTCTTCCAGCAGCAGGGGGTCGTCCCAGTGGAAAACGGGCTTGGCAGAGCGGGGGGCGTGGCTCATCGGGTGTCTCTCAGATGATGTTGTGCTGGTGTTGCATCTTAGGTTGTGGCTTCCGGGCAGACAAACGAGAATTTGGCACCCAAATGTGCGCTGGACGCACTCCGGAGTCGCTGTGCGCCGCAAATTGCCCTCCACCGCCGCCCTGGCCGCCTTCGAGGCGGCCGCCCGCCACCAGAGCTACACCCGGGCCGCCAGCGAACTGGCGGTCACCCAGAGCGCCATCTGCCGCCAGATCGCCAGCCTGGAGGACTTCCTGGGTGTGAAGCTGTTCCGCCGCAGCCAGCGCGGCGTGGCCCTGACCGAGGCGGGCCAGCGCTACAGCCGGCGGGTGGCGGCCCGCTTGGACGAGGTGGAGCGCGATGCACTGGACCTGATGAGCGGTGGCGAGGAGGGCGGCGGCAGCCTGGAGCTGGCGGTGGTGCCCACCTTTGCCACCCAGTGGCTGCTGCCGCGCCTGGGCGACTTCCAAGGCCAGCATCCGGGCATCACGCTGCACTTCACGCCGCGCACCCGGCCCTTCCTGTTCACCGACACGCCCTTCGATGCCGCCATCCTGCCCGGCAGCGAGCCCTGGCCGGGCACCGAGTCCATCGACCTGCTGCCCGAGCCCCTGGTGGCGGTGGCCAGCCCGCGCCTGCCCGGCGCGCAGGCCTGCCGCTCGGCAGACGACGTGGCCCGGCTGCCGCTGCTGCAGGCTAGCACCCGGCCGGACGGCTGGCGGCAGTGGTTCGCCTCGCTGGGGTTGGCAGTGGAGCACGACATGGCCGGGCCGCGCATGGAGCTGTTCTCCATGTTGTCGGAGGCGGCGGCGCAGGGTCTGGGCGTGGCCCTGGTGCCGCGTCTGCTGGTGGAAAGCGATCTGGCCAGCGGCCGGCTGGTGGTGCTGCTGCCGCACCCGCATGCCAGCGGCCGCAGCTACAGGCTGATCTATCCGCCGCACAAGGCCGATGGGCCGCTGCTGCAGGCCCTGGCCGGCTGGTTGACGGGGCAGGCGGCGGCCTACCAGGCACAGGGCTGAGGACAGGCTCCGGCGGCCGGGGCTGCCAAGGACGTCAGCGGTGGGCGGCCAGCAGCAGGCCACCGGCCCCGGCGAAGAAGCCGCCGGTGGCCTTGTTCAGGCGCCGGGCGCCGCGCGGTGTGGTGATGAAGCGGCGCAGCTGGCTGCCGCCCGCGCCATAGACCGCGGCGGACACAAACTCGGCCGCCAGGTAGGTGGCGCCCAGCACCAGGAACTGGTGCGCGGCGGGCTTGGCCGGGTTGATGAACTGCGGAAAGATGGCCGCGAACAGCAGCATGGCCTTGGGGTTGCTGATGCCCAGCAGGAATTCCTGCGTGGCCAGGCTGCGCAGCGAACGCGGTGGTACCTGGCTGTCGTCGGCGGCCAGGTGGCCGGCGTCCGTGCTGTGCCAGGCCTTCCAGCCCAGCCAGAAGAGGTAGGCCGCGCCCAGCCACTTGAGCACGCTGAAGGCGGTTTCGGAGGCCAGCAGCATGGCACCCAGGCCCACGGCGGAGATGGTCAGGAAGATGGCGAAGGCCAGCACCCGGCCGACGGTGCCGAACAGTGCGGCGCCCACGCCCTGCCGGATCCCGTTGTTGAGCGCGCAGAAGTTGTTCGGCCCCGGGGTCAGGGCGATCATCACGGCCAGCGGGAAGAAGAGCAGGGCGTCCATGGGGCCTCAGGCGTTGGGGTGCTTGTCGGCTTCGGAGGTGAAGCTGTCGGCGTAGAACTCTTCGGCCGGCAGGCCACATTGGGCCACGAAATCGCGCTGGGCGCTTTCGATGACGATGGGCGCGCCGCAGGCATAGACCTGGTGGCCGGACAGGTCCGGCAGGTCGGCCATCACCGCCTGGTGGACGAAGCCGGTGCGGCCGGTCCAGCCGTCCTCGGGCAGGGCGTTGGAGAGCACGGGCACGAAGCGCAGCCAGGGCAGGCGGGCGGTGGCCTCGGCCAGCCAGTCGGTCAGGTACAGGTCGGCCTTGCGGCGGCCACCCCAGTACAGCACGGTGGGGCGGCTGAGGCCCTGGGCCTCCATGCGCTCGATCAGGGCCTTGATCGGCGCGAAGCCGGTGCCCGAGGCCAGCAGCACGATGGGCTTGTCGCTGTCCTCGCGCAGGTAGAAGCTGCCGAAGGGCCCTTCCATGCGCACGATGTCTTTTTCCTTGAGCGTGCTGAACACCTGGTCGGTGAACTTGCCGCCGGGCATGTGGCGGATGTGCAGCTCGATGGCCGGCGGCGTGCCCAGGTTGTGCGGGGCGTTGGCCATGGAGTAGGCGCGGCGGGCGCCGTCGCGCAGGAGGAACTCGATGTACTGGCCGGCGTGGAACTGGAAGTTCTGGTTGGCCGGCAGCTGCACCTTCACGCGCATCACGTCCTCGGCCAGGCGCTCCAGCGACAGCACGCGGCCGGGCATCTTCAGCACCGGGAACTGGCCTTCGGCGGCCACACCGCGGGCTTCCAGGACCACATCGCTCTGCGCCGTGGCCCGGCAGGTCAGGATCATGCCGGCGGCCTGCTCGGCGGCGCTCAGCGCCTTTTCCTGGTGCTCGCCCATGACCACCTGGCCCTCGATCAGCTTGCACTTGCAGGAGCCGCAGGCGCCGTCCTTGCAACCATAGGGCAGGCCGATGCCTTCCCGGATGGCGGCGGTCAGCAGGGTTTCGTCGCCGTCGACGTTGTACTGGCGGCCCGAAGGCTGGAGGGTGACGTGAAAGCTCATGGGGATCTGGGCAAACCGGAAAGGGAAGGGGGCGTCGCGGTGCCGGCCAGCGCGCTGGCTACACTCGGCGCAACCTGCCATTTTGCCCTGTCCACCATGTCCTTGCCCGCCCGCTTCCGCCGCAGCCGCCTGCTCATCGTGGGCTGTGGTGACGTGGGTACTCGCCTGCTGCCGCGCGTGACTTGCCACCAGACTGTTCGGGTGCTGACCTCCTCGCCCGCGCGCTGCGAGGCCCTGCGGGCGGCCGGGGCGACGCCGCTGGTGGGCAATCTGGACACACCGGCCAGCCTGCGGCGGCTGGCTGCGCTGGCCAGCCGGGCGCTGATGCTGGCCCCGCCACCGGGGCAGGGCGCCGGTGACCCGCGCTCTCGCGCCCTGGTGCGGGTCCTGCGCAGTGGCCGGGCGGTGCGCCGCCTGGTCTATGCCAGCACCACCGGGGTGTATGGCGATGCGGGCGGTGCCTGGATGGACGAGACCCGGGCCTGTGCGCCGCAAACCGACCGGGCGCGGCGCCGTGTGG
>NZ_BADL01000607.1 GCF_000333615.1 Ideonella sp. B508-1
CTTCTTGCATCGAGATCAAGAGGGTATTGATCTTGTTGCTGCCGGTGACCCGCCGCTGGGCGGTGCGCAGCGGCACGATCACCGTGTCGTCCTGGTCGATGCCCATGGCGGCCTGCCCCTTGGGGGCCAGCAGGCCGACGATCTGGCAGGAGAAGGCCTTGACCCGCAACTGCTCGCCCAGCGGGTTGCTGCTGGCGCCGAAGAGCTCGCGCTGCACGGTGGCGCCGATGACGCAGACCGCGGCGCCAGCCGCCTGTTCCTCGTCGCTGAAGACCCGGCCGGCGGCCAGGTTCCAGTTGTTGGTGAGGAAGTAGGCGTTGGTGCTGCCGGTGACGGTGGTCGACCAGTTCTTGCCATTGGCCACCACGGTGACGGCCGAGCGCACCTCGGGGGCCACGGCCTTGAGGCCGCCGATCTGCGCCGAGATGGCTTCGACATCGGCCTCCTTGAAGGGCGGCGCGCCGGCCGTGTTCAGCCCCGGGCCCAGGCGCTGGCCGGGCCGCACCTGCAGCAGGTTGCTGCCCAGGCTGCTGATCTGGTCGCGCACCGCCTGGGTGGCGCCGTTGCCCACGGTCACCATGGTGATCACCGCGGCCACGCCGATGACGATGCCTAACACGGTCAGGAAGGAGCGCAGCAGGTTGCGCCGGATGGCCCGCAGGGCCAGCAGGATGGAACTGGCCCACATCAGGCGGCTTCCTCCTGAGGCGGCGCGGCCGTGACCGGCGTCTGCGCCTCGTCGCGCTCGATGCGGCCGTCACGGAAATGCACCACCCGGTGGGCCCAGGCGGCCATGTCCGGCTCGTGGGTCACCATCAGCACGGTGATGCCGCTCCGGTTGAGCTCGGCCAGCAGGGCCATGATCTCCTGGCTGCGGGCGCTGTCGAGGTTGCCGGTGGGTTCGTCGGCCAGCAGCACGGCGGGCTGGGTGACGATGGCCCGGGCGATGGCCACGCGCTGCTGCTGGCCGCCCGAGAGTTCGCCAGGGGTGTGGCCCTCCCAGCCCGCCAGCCCCACCTGCGCCAGCGCGGCGCGGCCGGCGGCGTGGCGTTCGGCCGTGGGCGTGCCGCGGTAGAGCAGGGGCAGCTCCACGTTCTCCAGCGCCGAGGTGCGGGCCAGCAGGTTGAAGCCCTGGAACACGAAGCCCAGCTGGTGGCGGCGCAGGCGGGCGCGGGCATCGCGGTCCAGCCGCTCCACATGGATGCCGTCGAAGAGGTATTCGCCGCTGCTGGGCGTGTCCAGGCAGCCCAGCACGTTCATCACGGTGGATTTGCCCGAGCCGCTGGGGCCCATGATGGCGACGAACTCACCGCGCTGCACGTCCAGGTCCACGCCCTTGAGGGCCTGGAAGGCGATGGCGCCCTTGCCGTAGGTCTTGGTGACCCCGCGCAGGCGGATCAGGGGTGGCGCCTCGGCCGGCTGGGGCGCAGGGGTGCTCACGGTGCGTTGCCGCTCTGTTGCTCGGTGATCACGGCCATGCCGGCCCGCAGGCCCGGCCCGCTGACCTCGGTCTGGCGGCCGTTGCTCAGGCCCAGCTGCACGTCGACCGCCTTGGGCTGCCCGTCCACCAGCACCCAGATCTGGCGGGTGCTGCCGCTGCGTTCGTCGCTGCGGGCGCTGCGGGTGCCGCTGCTGGGCGGGCGGGGGATCAGCATCGAGACGATGCCCTTGCTGCCCGAGGCCGCTTTGGCGCTGGCGGCCGTGGGCGAGAAGTTGAGCGCGCTGCGCGGCACCAACAGCACGTTCTTGTGCTCGGTGGCGGCGATGGTGGCGGTGGCGGTCATGCCCGGGCGCAGCGTCAGGTCGGGGTTGGCCACCTCCAGGTCGGTGGTGTAGGTCACCACGTTGTCGGTGATGGTGGAGCCGTAGGCCACGCGGGTGATGACGGCCGGGTACTTGCGGTTGGGCCAGGCACTGACGGTGAACTGGGCCTTCTGGCCGACCTGGATCTGGCCGACATCGGCCTCGTCCACGTTGACCGAGAGCTTCATGTGGCGGAGGTCCTCGGCCACGGTGAACAGGGTGACGGCCTGCAGGGAGGCGGCCACCGCGTTGCCGGGCTCCACCGAGCGGGTCAGCACCACACCGTCGATGGGCGAGCGGATGGCGGCCTTGGTGAGGTTGGTCTGGTTGGTGCGCAAGGTGGCCTCGGCCTGCACGACCGCGGCGCGCGCGGCGGCCTCGGCGGCCACGGCCCGGTCCAGCGCGGCCTGGGCCGAATCCATATCGGTGGCGGCCGGGACCTTGCCGCCCGACAGACGCCCGACCTCCTGCAGGCGCTGCAGGGCCACGCGGGACTCCTTCACCGTGGCCTGGGCCTGCAGCACCGAGGCCCGGGCGCTTTCCAGCGCCCCCTGGGAGAGCTTGACCTGGTCCTGGAACTTAGAGGTGTCCAGTTCCACCATCACCTGGCCCTTGCGCACGCGGTCGTTCACGTCCACCAGCACCTGGGCCACGGTGCCGGAGAGTTCGCTGCCGATGTTGACCGAGCGGGTGGGCTCCAGCGTGCCATCGGCCGAGACGTTCAGGGCCAGATCGCCGCGGGCCAGGGGCTCGGTGATGTAGCGCGGGGCCTGCTGGGCGGCGCGGTGGCGCGCCCAGGCCAGCCCGCCGCCGATCAGCAGCACCATCACGCCGGCGATCAGCCAGGGGCCGGGACGCTTCCAGAGTGGACGCTGGTCGCCCTGCAGCCAGGCGGGCAGCGTGGAGGCTTCGGACGGGGAGGGGGCAGCGTCGGTCATGGTTCGTTCCGGAAGAGGGCGCTCAGCGGGTTGCCCGATGGCCGGGGAGCCGGTGCCGTGGCCGTGGGGATGTCTTCTTCCGACCATCCACCGCCGAGCGATTTGTACAGGCGGACCAGCGACTGGGCCTGGTCGGTGCGCGCGCTGGCCAGGCTCGTCTGCAGCCCCAGCAGGATGCGCTGGCTGTCCAGCAAGGTGGCGGTGTCGATCAGGCCGGCTTCGTGCCGCTGGCGCTGGGTGTCGACCACGCGCTGGGCGGCCTCGGTGGCCGTCTGCAAGGCCTGGCACCGGTCCACGCTGTCCCGCGTGGCCACCAGGGCATCTTCCACGTCCTGCACGGCCACCAGCAGTGCCGATTCGTAAGTGATGCGGGTCAGTTCCCAGGCGGCACGCTGTTCGGCCACCAGGGCCTCGCGCTTGCCAGCCTCCCAGATCGGCCAGTCGATGTTCAGGCCCAGGGCGGTCACCAGCGCGGCCCCACCACTGGTGATGGCCTTCAGCGCGGTGGCCTGCAGGCCCAGCGAGCCGGTCAGCGCAAAAGTGGGTTCGCCTTCGCGGCGGGTCTGCACCATGCCGTACCACCGTGCCACGACCAGGGCCTCGGCCGACCGGAGGTCTGGCCGGCGGCGCAGCAGGTCGGCCGGCACGCCCACCTGCAGGCGGGCGATCAGGGCATCGGCAGCGGGCCAGCGGCCATCCTCGTCCAGCGTGCTGCCCATGTCGGCGGGGGTGCGGCCGGTCAGCTGGGCCAGCAGGTGCGTGTCCTGCGTCACCTCGGTGTGCGCGGCAACCCAGGCGGCGCGGGTCTGCTCGCTGCTCTGGCGGGCCTGGTCCTGATCGAGCTGGCTGAGAAGCCCGGCCTGGGCTTTCCAGTCCACCAACTGCCGGGTTTCTTCCAGGGAGTCCAGGTTGGCACGCGCCACGCGCTGTCGCCACTGGGCACCCCGCCATTGGAAATAGGCCAGGGCGACCTCGGAGGTGATGACCATGCGGGCCGTGGCCAGGTCGTCGGCCGCGCTGCGCATGGTGGCGTCGGCGGACTGGACGCCGGCCTCGATGGCATGGTTCCAGTCGAGTTCCCAGCTGGCGCTGACCCCGACCTTGTAGAGCCTGCTGTCGCTGCTGTCCACCCGGCTGCGGGTGGCCGAGGCTGGCGTCGACAACTGCGGCTGAGCTCCGGCGGCGATGACGGATCGGCTGGCCTGGGCCTGGGCCAGCGTGGCGCGGGCCGAACGCAGGTCGGGGTTGCGCGCCAGGGCTTCCCGGATCAGGCCCTGCAGCAAGGGGTCGTCGAACTGCTCCCACCAGTGGATGAGCATGGCATCGTCCGCCGCGGTGCTGCCGTGAGGGCCGGCGTTCTGCCAGGCCGCAGGCAGGGGAGCGGCCATGTCGGCGGAGGCTTCAGCCGGGGGGGATTCCGCCGCCTGGCCGGGGCCAACGAGGCAGCCCAGCGTCAGGCACAGGGCCAGGGGCAGCAGACGGAGCGGACCGCGCGGCGATCGGGTCGTCGAGCCCCGGGGCGGGGCAGGGGGCGCCAAGGGATGGACCAATCGGCAAGCCATGGACCATCATATTCATGCGGGCCCCCAAGGCCACGCCCGCCGGGGGCGCAATGCTGTATCGATTGACGTGAGTCAATTCGCCCATGTGGGTCAACCATGAAAAAAGCCGCCCGAAGGCGGCCTTGGTCGATGCCCGCGGCACGCGACTCACTGGCTCACGAAGGCGCGCTCGATGACGAAATCGCCTGGCGTGGTGGTGCTGCCTTCCTTCAGGCCGCGCACTTCCATCATGGTCTTCAGGTCGCGCAGCATCTCGGGGGAGCCGCAGATCATCACGCGGTCCTCGGCGGCATTGAGCTGGGGGATGCCCAGATCGTTGGCCAGCTGGCCGTTCTCGATCACGGTGGTCACGCGGCCCTGATGCTTGTAGGGCTCACGGGTGACGGTGGGGTAGTAGAGCAGCTGCTTGCTGATCATCTCTCCCAGGAATTCGTGCTGGGGCAGCTCCTGGGTGATGTAGTCGTGGTAGGCCAGTTCGTTGACCTGGCGCACGCCGTGCACCAGCACGACCTGCTCGAACTTCTCGTAGGTGTCCGGGTCGCGGATGATGCTCATGAATGGCGCCAGACCGGTGCCGGTGGACAGCAGGTACAGGCGCTTGCCCGGCACCAGGTAGTCGATCAGCAGCGTGCCGGTGGGCTTCTTGCCGACGATGATGTGGTCGCCCACCTTGATGTGCTGCAGACGCGAGGTCAGCGGGCCGTCCTGCACCTTGATGCTCAGGAACTCGAGGTGCTCTTCGTAGTTGGGGCTGACGATGGAGTAGGCGCGCAGCAGCGGCTTGCCGTCGACCTTCAGGCCGATCATCGTGAAGTGGCCGTTCGAGAAGCGCAGGCCGGTGTCGCGGGTGGTGGTGAAGCTGAACAGCCGGTCGGTCCAGTGGTGCACGCTCAGCACGCGCTCTTCGTGGAAGGCACTCATTCTTGTCGGATCCTGGGACAAAGGGGGGTGGACAACAGGCCAGGGCCCGAACGTCGCCTGGCGGAAAACCCTGAATTGTCGCTCAAGCTGTATCCGCGGAACTGCGCAGGGTCAACTCCTGCGCGTTTGTCTTGACGCAAGGCAAGATGGAGCCCCTTGTGGGGCCTGCATCCGTCGAGGGATCAGCGCCCCAGCCAATCCCGCAGCACGGCGGCACCATGCTCGTCCAAGGTGGGCGGCGCCACCCGGTACTGCACGGGGGTGGCCGACAGGCGGATCGGGTTGGCCACCAGGGGCACGCTGCCGAACTGGGGGTGGGGCATGTCCACCTTCAGCCCGCGGGCCAGCACCTGCGGGTCGGCAAAGACCTCGTTGAGCCGGTTGATGGGGCCGCAGGGCACCCCGGCGTCTTCCAGCGCGGCGATCCATTCGGCGGTGCTGCGCATCACGGTGGCCTGACGCAACAGGGGGATCAGCACGGCCCGGTGGGCCACGCGGGCCGGGTTGGTGGCAAAGCGCTCGTCCGTGGCCCATTCCGGGTGGCCGGCCACGGCGCAGAACTTGGCGAACTGGCTGTCGTTGCCGATGGCCAGGATCATGTCGCCGTCGGCGGTGGGGAAGTCCTGGTAGGGGACGATGTTGGGGTGGGCGTTGCCCATGCGCTTGGGCGCGACGCCGCTGGTCAGGTAGTTGGCGGCCTGGTTGGCCAGTGCGGCCACCTGCACGTCCAGCAGGGCCAGGTCGATGTGCTGGCCTTTGCCGGTGGCGTCGCGGTGGCGCANCGCGGCCAGCACCCCGATGGTGGCGTACAGCCCGGTCATGATGTCCACCAGGGCCACACCTACCTTTTGCGGGCCGGCGCCTTCCTCGTGGTCGGCGCGGCC
>NZ_BADL01000606.1 GCF_000333615.1 Ideonella sp. B508-1
GGCAGCTCGGTGAACATGGCCGCCTTGATCGACGGGATCTGCTGCAGCAGTTCGGTCGTCTTGGGGCACAGGCGCTTGGCCGAGGGGTGGGCGTCGTCGTACCACTTCAGGTAGAAGCGCTTCCAGCCCGACTTGGCGAAGGAGTTGAAGCCGGCGTCGTCGTTCTGGTCGGGCCGGCGCAGCTTGGTGGCCTCCATCAGGGCCAGGCCCTCGGCCTTGATGGTGTCGAAGTTCTGGATCAGCAGGTCCAGTTCCGGGAAGGTGCTGACCGGCAGATAGGGCTTGTTGGGCACCGCCGAGGTGGCGTACAGAAAGACGTTCACCGGGGCCAGCAGGCCGGAGTGGTCGAAGACCTGTTTCCAGAAGCTGTGGCGCACCCGACCGCGCAGGTGCACCACCAGGATGGACGCCAGGAAGATGGCCGGAATCGACCATTTGAGGAGAACATGGCTGAGCATCGCGCAATTGTCCCCAAGATGGACTTACTCTGCACGGCGTGGGGCTACGACCTTGACGGTGGTCAACTGCCGGTCGTGCCAGCGCCGCAGCAGGGTCAGGGCCAGCAGCGCGCCCAGGCCGGCGCAGGCCATGTCCTCCTGGGTGTCCCAGGGGTCGCCCTGGGAGCCGAGAAAGGCGTCCGCGCCCTGCTGCAGGGCCACCGCCGCACCCCATTCGATCAACTCGTACCAGGCGCTGATGGCCTCGGCCACGCTCAGGCACAGAAAACCCAGCAGCCAGGGTCCGGCCTGCAGGCCGCGGCGCACCAGGATCTCGCGGGCGATCAGGGCCGGCACAAAGCCTTGGGCCAGATGGCCGATACGGTCGTAGGGGTTGCGGCTGCCGTCCCACAGCGATTGCATCCAGTAGCCCAGCGGCACGCGGGCATAGGTGTAGGCGCCGCCGTAGATCAGGATCAGCGCATGCACCGCGATCAGCGTGGCCAGCAGGGGCGTGAGCGGAAAGCGGCGGTGGGTGGCGATCAGCAGCGGCGCGGCCACCAGCACAGGCGCCACCTCCATCCACCAGGTGGCGCGGTCATAGGGCTGCCAGCCCGACACCAGCAGCGCCAGGCCCACCGGCAGCAGCAGCCAGGCGTTGTGGCGGGACGGGTGGGCGGTGGCGTCGGAGGACGAGGACAGGGTCGTCATGGGGCGCTCAGCCTTCCCTGACATCGCCAATGGGCTCGCTGCCGAAGTCGAGGCGCTCCAGACGGGCCAGCAGCTGGCGGGCGGTGGCCTCGGGCGTGGCCAGCTGGCCCTGGTCCCACAGGGCCTGGAAGCGCCCCTGGTCGGGTAAGGCGGCGGGGTCAGCCCCGCGCAGCTGCTGCTGCATGTCGGTGTCCACCACCCCGGGGGCCATGGAGACCAGCCGCGCGCCGTTGGGCAGGGCCGCCTCTTCCAGCGCCACCGCGCGGGTGAAGTGGTCCAAGCCAGCCTTGGCGGCGCAGTAGGCGGCGCTGCCGGCCATGGCGCGCCGGCCCAGGCCGGAGGAGATGTTGAGCACCTTGCGCTGGGCCGCCCAGCCCTGGGTGCCGCGCAGGAACAGGCCGGTCAGCGTCATGGCCGCTTCCAGCCCCACGCGCAGCACGCGGGCGGTGTCGCCGGGGTCGCTGTCGGCCAGGGGCAGGGGCGGGGCCAGCACGCCGGCGTTGTTGATCAGCGTGGCGTGGCCGAAGCGGTCGGCCGGCTGGGCCTGCAGCCACTCCAGCAGGGCCCAACCGGCGGCCTGGGGTTCGGCCAGGTCGTGTTCCCACTGCAGAAAAGGGGCGTCGTGGTGCAGGGCTTCGGCGTCCAGGCCGGTGTGGCGGTGGCGGGCGATGCCGATGACCAACTGGCCGGCCTGCAGGCACTGGCGGGCCAGGGCTTCGCCCAGGCCGCGCGAATGGCCGGTGATGATGGTGAGGGTGGAGGGCGTGCGGCTCATGCGTCAGAGCATACGCAATCCCGCTGGCGCGGGCGAGAATGCCCTGCATGGCTGAAGTCCCCGCTCCCAACTCGCCCAACGACGTACCCGAAACGCCTGCGCTGCAGGCTGACGCTCCCGCAGCGCGCCGCGCCACCGTCTGGTGGCAGCGCCCCTTCGTGCTGTCGCTGGGCATCACGCTGTTGCTGCTCGCCCTGGCGCTGGGCTGGCCGCTGCTGCGCTGGCAGCTCTCGCCCCCGACTTCCGCGCCGGTCGCCCAGGGCCTGCCCTGGCAGGTGCAGGCCGATGGGGCCGGGGGCAGCGCGGTGTTCGGGCTGCCCCTGGGCAGCGCCACCCTGGGCGACGCCGAGGGGCTCTGGCCGCAGGATTTCAAGGTGGCCCTGATCTCGGTTCAGGGCCAGGCCCCCGCGCTGGAGGCCTATGTGGAGAGCTTCCAGGCGGGCTTTGTCAACGGCAAGCTGGTGATTTCCGTGGCGGCCGATCCGGACTGGCTGCGTCAGGCTTGGGACCGCTCGCCCCGCGGCGAGGTGGACGGCGGGCGCGAGGGCGCCGTGCGCCGTCGCGAACTGGCGCCGCAGGACCTGGACGCGGCGCGGCGCATCGCGGTGTCGGCCCTGGCCTTCATCCCGGCTGCCCGGCTTGACGAGGCCACCGTGGTCCAGCGCTTCGGCACGCCTGCGCAGCGCCATGTGGGGGCCGATGGCGTGGTGCAGCTGCTCTACCCCGAGCGGGGCGTGGCCGTGGCGCTGCCGCCGGCCGAGGGCGATGTGGCCCGCGCCAAGCCGGTGATCCAGTACGTGGCGCCGCGCGACTTCGAGCGCCTGCTGCGCGCGCCGCTGCAGGCGGCGCAGGCCGCTTCCGCGCCCTGAGCCATCGCCCGGCTCAGCGGGCGTCCAGTGGCCGGCCGATGGTCAGGTAGTGGCCACCGGCCACGTGGTGCAGGGTGCGCAGGGCGTCCGGCGCGCCCTCGAATTCCCAATGGCCGTGGCGGAACACCGCGTCATCGGCCCAGGCCGCCTGCACCTGGCCCAGGAAGAGGTCGTAGCGCCCCTCGACGGCCGGCTCGGGCAGGCGCACGCAGTCCAGCCAGGCCACGCAGCCGGCCACCAGGGGCGAATGGGCGGCGGGCTCGTCGATCAGCTGCAGGTCCGGGTGGGCGAACTTGTCCTCCTCGCGGCCGCTGGTGGAGCCCAGCCGCTCCACCAGGTCCACCTGGCCGGCGCAGGGCACGCACAGGGCGAAATGGCCGGAGGCTTCCAGCAGCCCGCGGGTGAAGGTGTTCTTGTCCAGCACCACCGCCACCTTGGGTGGGTCGAAGTCCAGCGGCATGCACCAGGCGGCGGCCATCACGTTGGCACGGCCCGCGTGGCGGGCGCTCACCAGCACGGTGGGGCCGTGGTTGAGCAGGCGGTAGCACTTGGCAAGGTCGACAGCTTGGCGCATGGGCGGACGGTGGGATGGAGCGGGGCTCCCATTCTGCGGTGGATGCGGCGTGGATGTCAGAACGGCACCGGCGCGTGCAGCGCCAGGGGCTGGCCGGTGCGCGGGTGCGGCAGCGTGAGTCGCTCGGCATGCAGCATCAGCCGCGGGGCCGCGGCCAGCACCTCGGGCGGGGCGTAAAGCTCGTCGCCCAGGATGGGGTGGCCGATGGCTTGCAGGTGCACCCGCAACTGGTGCGAGCGGCCGGTGATGGGTTCCAGGGCCAGGCGGGCGCCCAGGGCATGGGCCTCCAGCCGCTGCCACAGCGTCAGCGAGGGCTTGCCCACCGTGTGGCTCACCATTTGACGCGGCCGGTGGGGCCAGTCGCAGATCAGCGGCAGGTCGATGCGGCCCTCGGCCTGTGCCGGCCAGCCGGCCACCAGGGCCTGATAGCGCTTGCTGGTCAGGCGCTGCTCGAAGGCCATCGACAGGGCCCGTTGCGCCGCCGGGCCGCGGCCGAAGACCAGCAGGCCCGAGGTGCCCATGTCCAGGCGGTGTACCACCAGCGCGTCCGCAAAGCGGGCCTGCACGCGCGCGGCCGCGCAGTCGGCCTTGTCCGGCCCGCGGCCGGGCACCGACAACAGGCCCGCGGGCTTGTCGATCACCACCAGGTCATCGTCCACATGGACCAGGGGCAAGGCATCGTCGGACATGAACGGTGGGGCGCGGGGCGGCAAAGCCCCGCATGGTAGTGGAGTGGCCCACCGGCACCCCGGCGCGCAGGAACCCCCGTGGGTACACTGGCCGGCATGATGCAGTGGTTTCCGACGGGCTGGGCCCATTACCTCGTGGGTGGGGTCTTCATCGGGCTGGGCGTGGCCTGGTTGTTTCTGGCCACCGGCCGGGTGGGCGGCATGAGCTCGGTCTTCTCCAGCACCTGGTCCTTCGTCTCGCAGCGCAGTGCCTTCCAGCAGCCGCGCTACCTGAACAGCCGGGCCTGGCGCCTGGTCTACGCGCTGGGCCTGGTCCTGGGCGCGGCAGTCTGGTGGCTGTTCTTCAGCCCGCGCCAGCCCATGCACACCGGCCTGCCGGTCTGGCAGTTACTGCTGGGCGGCCTGCTGGTGGGCTATGGCGCGCGGCGTGGCAACGGTTGCACCTCGGGCCATGGCATCTGCGGCATGGGCTCCTTCCAGCTGCCCTCGGTGGGGGCGGTGCTGGTCTTCATGGCCACGGCCTTTGCCACGGCCCAGCTCGTGGCGGCCTGGCTGCCCGCGGGAGGCCGGCCATGAGCGCGGCGTCCCCTGCTGCCACGCCCGCCGCGGGCGGCGTTTACCGCCTGGACCTGCCGCGTTTTCTGGCGGTGCTGCTGGGCGGGGCCCTGTTCGGCTTCGGCTTGTCGGTGTCGACCATGATCCAGCCGCAGGTGGTGCTGAGCTTTCTGCGCTGGCAGGACTTCGGCCTGGTGCTGGTGATGGGCGGCGGCGTGGCGCTGACCGCGCTGGCCTATGCCCTGCTGCCGCGCTGGCGCCGGGCGCCGCTGCTGGGCGGCAGTTTCGAGCGCCACGCCTCGGCCTGGAACCGCGACACGGTGATCGGCGCGGCCCTGTTCGGCATCGGCTGGGGCCTGTGCGGGGTCTGCCCGGGCCCGGCCATCGCCGGCCTGGGGGCGGGCAACTGGGATCTGCTGTGGGCGCTGGCCGGCATCTTCGTCGGCGCCTGGTGGCAGGGGCGGCAGGCCAGCACGAACTGAG
>NZ_BADL01000605.1 GCF_000333615.1 Ideonella sp. B508-1
GCCTGTCGATGGTGCATATAGCAGCCATTTGTCTTCCATTCGGGCGATGGCGAAGACTGCTGTTGACGACAGTTCCTCCTTGACGCCATAGCCAAATACTTCATCAATGATGCTTGCGGCAACAGGCTCAATGAGCAGATCGATTAGTTCATTCTGCTTCTGTGCGATGTAGGCTTCTTGATCTGACGCCCATGAGCAAGGCGTTTTTGAGCCTCTCTTGAAAGAGGCTTGAATTGCTGCAAGCGCCTGAGCTTTATTCATGTGGCCTAACGCCCAAGTTCAGGGGCGCGCGCTTGGCGTGGCCGAAGCGATGCGACGTATTGGCGTCCCCTGCAACGCCCAGTTAGGCGCAAGGACGTTTTAAGCATGTGCCCCACGAATTGCCTCCAACAATAGCTTTAGTTCGTTCACCGCTTCCTTGGTTGCGCATATGCCCAACACTTCTTCTTCGAGCGGAGATAGATCCTGCTCCATCGCTTTGACTGAGAGCAGGTGCAACCTATCACGCATGTCTCGCGGGATCGCTTCAAGCGCTGGTTCATGAAGCTCGACGCTTTGCGTGATCGCACTCGCACCAACTTCACCGCGCTCAAACGCAGCGACCGATTCGAGAATTCTGCTGGCGATGGTGAAGTTGGACATGAGTGCGCCTAACAGATAGCGTTTATCTGCCGAGCGCAGACGAAGGCATGCGCGCGACGGCGAGCCGAGGCAGATAAACCGTGTTGAACTGAACCATCGTGCCGTCCCTGCCCATGTGGGTCTTTGTTGCAGGCCGCAGGGGGATTGGATCGCCCCGGGCTTTGTTTCAGGCCATTATGGTCGGCCGGGCTCGGACGTAAAGCCCCCCAGGCGTTTGGCTGAGGGGGCCATGGAGGGTTGGGCAGGCCTGGCCACGGTGGTTTCTGGCTGGAGTGAGGGTGCTGGTGGTGTGAAGGCACGCACGCGCCCCGTGCGGGTCGGGGCCCGCACTGACAGGGCAACGCGCAAGGCCAGGCATGTCATGAGGGTGGCCCACGTGCTGTCTGGGTGTGGGCACACTCGCACCCGGGGGCGGGCAGGTGCCTGGCGCCCGGGCGGGATGCCACCACCTGCAGCGGTCCTCGACACTGCGGACAGGTGTGTACGGCCTTGGCCGCCACGCGTTGCATGAAGGCCTGGGCCGACTCCACGGCCAGCGGGCTGGGGGGTGGCTGTTGCAGCGCCGCCCTGGCCTGAGCCAGCTGGGTCTTCTTGCAGCCGTTGGCCAGCACGCCATAGTGGCGGATGCGCTGGATGCCCTTGGGCAGCACATGCAGCAGCAGGCGGCGGATGAATTCCTCGGTGGCCAGCCTCACGCGGCGCTTGCCACCGTGCGCGTCGGCACGCACGGTGAAGACCACTTCCTGCGCGCTGACCTGCCGGATGCGCTCGTGCCCGATGGCCGTGCGATGGCTGTAGCGGCTGAGGTAGTCCAACACCTGGGCCGGCCCGCCCAGCGGGGTCTTGGCGTACACCACCCAGTCGTGGCGGTACAGGCGCTTGCGCCCGGCCTGGCTCAGGTTGGCATCGCCGGGCACCTCGCCTTGCTGGGCCAGACGGCTGAGCGCCTGCATGAAGCGTCCCCGGAAGACCCGGCTGAGGGCGTGCACCGGGAACAGGAAGTCCGCCTGGCGGGCCGGCACATGCCACAGGCCATCGCCGCCCAGCACGCCGCAGGCCATGACCGCATGCAGGTGCAGGTGCTGGCCCAGGTCCTGCCGCCAGGTGTGCAGCACCAGGCTGAAGGCCCCTTGGCCGCCAGCGATGCCCATCCACCGTGCGTTGGCTGCGAAGTCCCGCAAGGTGCCCGCCACGCTGGCGAACAGGGTCTCGATGAGCCAGCGCGGCCGAGCCCGGTACAGACTGCCCAGTTCGTGCGGCAAGGTGAAGACCAGGTGCGCGTAGGGCACGTCCAGCACCTCGGCCAGGCGTCCACGCAGCCAGGCATCCTTGGCCCGTGCACCGCAGCGCGGGCAGTGCCGGTTGCGGCAGGAGTGGTAATGCCAGTGGCTGTGGCCGCACGCGGCGCAGGCCAGTTGCTGCCCACCCAGCACCGGCGTGCGGCAGGCACAGATGGCCCGCCACGCGCGCGCCTGCGCCGTGCTCAGTTCGTGCGTGCGCACATAGGCGGGCCCGCCCAGGCGCAGCACCTCGGCCAGGGTGCCCACGCTGCCGGGGAGATCAGTGCGGCCGTGTCGCTGAAGAGGCCCCGGCCGGCGCGAGCAGAGCCGCCAGCAGGTCCAGCGGGTCGTCCTGTGGCGGCGCGCGGAACTGCGGGCTGATCAGGTGCAGGTAGCGCTGCGTGGTCTGGATGTGCTTGTGGCCCAGCAGCGTGCAGATGGTGTGCAGGTCCACCCCTGCTTCGAGCAGGTGGGTGGCACAGCAGTGGCGCAGCGTGTGCGTGCAACCACCCTTGGTGATGCCCGCAGCCTGCTTGGCCGCCCCGTAGTGGCGTTGCACGCTGGTGGCGCTCAACGCAGCCCCCGTGCTCGGGTTGAAGAACAGCCGGCCCGCCTCGCTGCGGTGGCATTGGTAGCGTCGGCAATGCGCGCGCAGCAAGCCCAGCAGGGTCGGGCTCAGCAGGGTGTAGCGGTCCACCCCAGCCTTGCCCTGCACGATGCGCAGGCACATGCGGTCCGCGGCCGAGTCCACATCGCACACCCGCAGGGCCAGCGCCTCCGACAGCCGCAGGCCGCTGGCATACAGCACTTGCAGCAGCATCCGGCTCATGGGCCGGCGGCAGGCCCCCAGCAGTTGCGCGATCTGCTCGCGCCCGAGCAACTCCGGTTGACGCTGCGGCGTGCGCGCCACCGGCGGCTGCATGCCCCGGTCCTCGCGTCCGAGCACGTGCCGGAACAGAAACCGGCTGGCCGAGGACACCTGGTTGATCGTCGAGAACGAACGCCTCAAGTCCTTGGACAGGTGCAGCATGTAGGCCTCGATCTGCGCCGCATCCAGCTGCGCTGGGCTGCGCCCGTAGTACTTGGCCATGCGCGCCAGCGCGTCCACGTAGGTCTGCTGCGTGCGCACCGCCAGCCCGCGCACCTGCATCGCATCCACCATCTGTTGTCGCAACGGGGTCATCGCCTTCTCCTGTCTACCGGGGTCCATTCCCCGACCGAAGGCTTCTCCCGCTCGCCTTCCCAGGCAAGCTCCCCCACAACGTCAAACGCGGTGACCACCCTCGCCAGGCAGCCACCGCGTCAGCGGTTTAGTTCAACTAGTTATATACGTCAAAAGTGACGCATAAAATCCCGACGTGACGGATAACATTCCAGTGCATTGCAGGCCAAGTGCTTGTCGGGTTTGAAGAATTTTTCTTGCGTGCAGGATAACATTCCGTGCAGCAGCGTCAAAAGCATCAGAATCCCCCCATTTGGGGGTGAGCCGGGCACTGTTGGCCGTGTTCGGCGCCATGGCGCAGCCTGCGCCGCCTGTGATAGCCACAGGATGGAACAGTGTCCTGACAGAACGGAAAAGGGGCGCCTTCCCAGGCGCTCGCCCTCACAAACCCAGTTTTGCCGGGTCGCCGCGTCCCGGGCGCACCACGGTCGGCTCGTCGCCGGTCAGGTCGATGATGGTGGAGGGTTGGCCCGGGCAGCCGGGGGCGCTGATGACGCCGGCCAGCTGTTTTTCAAACCGGGCGCGAATCTCGTCGGGGTCGTTCAGGGCGTCGGTTTCGCCGGGGGGGATGAAGGTGGTGGCCAGCACGGGCTGGCCCAGTTCTTCCAGCAGGGCCTGCATCACCGGGTGGTCGGGCACGCGCAGGCCGATGGTGCGGCGTGAAGGGTGCGAGAGCCGGCGGGGCACTTCCTTGGTGGCCTCCAGGATGAAGGTGAAGGCGCCGGGCGAGCCCAGCTTGACCAGGCGGAACTGGCGGTTGTCCACCATGGCGTAGGTGGACAGCTCGGACAGGTCGCGGCACAGCAGGGTCAGCAGGTGCTTGTCGTCCATCTGCCGGATGCGGCGCACCTGGTCCACGGCGTTCTTGTCGTCCAGGTGGCAGACGAGGGCGTAGCTGGTGTCGGTGGGCACCGCCAGCACGCCGCCCTTCTGGATGAGCTGCACGGCCTGCTTGACCAGGCGGGGCTGCGGGGTTTCAGGGTGAATTTCGAAATACTGGGCCATGCCCAGCATTGTGCGCGCTCAGGTGTCGCACAGCGGCGCCGGGGCGCGTTGGGCGGGCAGGCGGTCCTGCCACAGGCTCCAGATGGGGGTGACCTTGCCGGGCAGGTCGGGCAGGCTGCCGGGCTCCACGCGGCTTTCGCCGGGAGCGTGGAAGTCGCTGCCGCGCGAGGCCAGCAGGCCGAATTCGCGGGCCATGTCGGCGTACTTGGCCACTTCGTCGGGGAAGTGGCTGGCACAGGTCACTTCCACCGCCTGGCCGCCGTGTTCCTTGAACTCGGAGAACAGGGCGTACTCGGCCGTGGGGCTGAAGCGGTAGCGCGCCGGGTGGGCGATGGCCGCCACGCCACCCGCGGCGCGGATCCAGCCCAGCGCCTCGCCCAGGCCGGCCCAGCAGTGTTCCACAAAGCCAGGCTTGCCTTCTTTCAGGTAGCGCTGGAAGACCTCGTGCACGCTGCTGCAGTGGCCGTGGTCCACCAGGAAGCGGGCGAAGTGGGTGCGCGAGACCAGCTCCGGGTTCTCGGCGTAGGCCAGGGCGCCTTCGTAGGCACCGGGAATGCCGGCGCGGGCCAGGCTCTCGCCCATGGCGCGGGCGCGGCCTTCGCGGCCGGCGCGCAACTCATGCAGGCCTTGCACCAGGGCCGGGTGGGTGGGGTCCACGTCCAGGCCCAGGATGTGCACGGTTTCGCCGGCAAAGGTGACGGACACCTCGACGCCGGGGATGTAGACCATGCCCAGGCGCCGGGCCTCGGCGGCGGCTTCGGCCTGGCCGGCCAGCTCGTCGTGGTCGGTCAGGGCCCACAGCTGCACCCCGCCCGCGTGGGCACGCCGCGCCAGTTCGGTGGGGCTGAGGCTGCCATCCGACGCGGTCGAGTGGCTGTGGAGGTCGGCGTTCAAAAGGTGCACTGCAACATTGTAGGAAGCGGGGCCGGGCGCGCTGGGCGTGGGGTCTATGCCTTGCGCGCCAGGCCGGTGTGGATGCACTGGGCGTCGTCGGCGCGGAACTGCTGCACCAGGTCGGCCCGGTCCAGGGGCTTCCATTCGGGGTGGGCCAGGTCGATGACACACCAGTCCAGCGGCAGGGCCTCGGCCAGTTGCCGGGTCAGTTCGGGGCCCCAGACCTGCGGATCCGGCTGCACCAGGGTGCGCGAGCGTTCGATCACCAGCAGGTGCAGGGCCCAGCCCTTGGCCATCGTGGAGGTTTTGCGCCAGAGCCAGGCGCGGCCCACGGCATGTTCGCCCTGCAGCAGGGTCAGCACGGGGCGCAGCACCCGGGCGGGCAGGCCGCCGGGCAGGAATGTCTGCTCGCCCTGGAAGTCGTGCAGCACGGTCAGCGCGGCCTGGGCCTCGTCTTCCAGCGCACGCAGGCGCACGCGGGCGGCTTGCAGGGCGACGAAGTCCTCGCGCAGGCTCAGCTGCTGGATGAGCAGCTGGGCGGCGGGCACCCGCCAGCGCGGGTCGGCGGCCAGGGTTTCGGCATAGGTGGCCGAGGCGCGGCCCTCGTCGGCCAGGGCCTGCAGCAGGCGCAGGGCCTCGGCCTGCTCGGGCAGCAGTTCGGGCTGGCGGGTCAAGGGCTCGACGGGCGGCACCCCGGCCAGCAGGGCGCGGGCCAGGCCCAGGCGGGCCTCGGCGGGGGCCGCATGGCGGTCGATCACCCGGCGCCAGGCGGCTGCGGCCTCGGTCGGCGTGCCCAGGGCCTGGGTCAAGCGGCCTTGGAACAGGGCTTCGGATTTCTCGAGCGGGCCGTCGGCGTTCGCCGCGTTCAGCTCGGCCAGCCACTGGGCCTGTTGGCGCCAGGCCTGGTGGCGCTCCAGCCAGACGTCGGCCTGCTGGGCCTGCCAGGCGCTGTCCAGGGCGTCGGCCAGGCGGGGCAGGGCCTGGCCCAGCAGGATCTCGCCCGCGCTGACGTTGGGCACCGTCAGCGGCGCGGCCTTTTCCACCAGGGCCTGCAGGCGCACGCGCAGGCTGAAGTCGGGGGCGTCCACCGCGGCGGGCGTGCGCAGGGCGTCCTGGGCCCAGTGCGGGGCTTCGGGGTGGCGCAGGCTCTGGCGCATCAGCACCCGCAGGTCGCGCATGGGGTGGGCGCTGGGGCGGCGTTCCTGTCGGGCGGCGGCCCACACCTGGGGCCAGAACTGCTGGTCCAGGTAGCGGGCCTGCACCGCCTGGGCCAGCAGGGCATCGGCCAGGATGCGCCGGCCGGTGGTGCCGGCCCAGCGGGCGGCCCAGGCGTCCGCGGCGGGGCCGTGCAGGCGCTCCACCACCAGGGCGCGCAGCAGCACAGCCTGGGCCTGATGGTGCCAGGCCCGCAGGCCCCAGCCGGTGGCGCGAGGGCCGGGGGCCGCCGGCAGACGCTCGGCCAGCAGGCCGTGCCAGCGCTGTCGCCAATGGGCGATCCAGCCGGGCAGCGTGCGGCGCTGCAGGCGGCGCATCTCGCGGGCCAGCAGGGCGGCGAACTGCGGCCCGTCCAGGCCCACCAGCAGCGGCAGGCCGATGCGCAGCTGCGGCCGCCCGCCACCCAGCAGGCCCAGCGGGCTGGTGGGCACGATCTGCAGCGTCGGCTCGGTGGTCAGGCGCACCTCGCCCAGCGGGCGGGCCTGGGCGGCCTGGGTCAGGCGCTGCAGCAGTTCATCCAGCCGGGGCAGCTGCGACAGCGGCAGCAAGAGGCCGTCCTGTGGCGGCAGGGCCGGGCGCCACAGAGCGGCGCTGCTCCACAGCAGGGCCAGGCCCAGCGGGGACAGGGCCCACCACCAGCCCGAGGCGCCCGCCAGTCGCAGCCCCAGGGGCAGCAGCAGGGCCAGCAGGCCCAGCAGCGCGGGCAGGCCGGCCAGGCCCAGCAGCGCGGCGGTCTGCAGGCCGGTCAGGCGGGTGAAACGGGCGGGGTGGTCGCGCCAGGCCTGCTCCAGCAGGCCCAGCTGTCGTCGGAGGGCAGAGGTGTCCACGGCGAGGCAGAAGGATCTGCCCGGATTCTCGCCCGGGTGGGGGCCGCCTATCATGGCAGGGTTCCCGCTTTTTCCGGTTCTTTTCATGTTTGCACTGCCCCGTCCCGCCACCCAGCAACTGCGCGATGCCCTGGCCGGTGAACCCGTGCGCCTGGTCGAATGCGTGCTGGGCGATTTCACCTCGGTGGCCCGGGGCAAGCTGGTGCACGCGGACGACTTCGTCGGCATGGGCGGCTGCCGCCTGCCTTCGGTCGTGATGGGCCTGACGCTGACCTCCGGCGAGCCCGAGGCGGTCTTCGGCCCGCTGCTGCCCGACACCTACGACGACATGCAGCTGGTGCCCGATCTGCGCACCCTGGCCCCGCGGCCGGGGCGCCCGTCCGAGCGCACCGTCATCTGCGAGCCCACCGGCGCCCTGCGCACGGCCGGTGGTCCGGTGGACGCCTCGGCCTGGTCGCCCCGCGCCGCGCTGCGCCGGGTGCTGGCCCGCTACGCCGAGGCCGGCCTGCAGGCCCAGGTGGCGCCTGAGCTGGAGATGTTCCTGCTGACCCGCGATGCGGCCGATGGCAGCCTGAAGGCGCCGGCCGGCCATGCCAGCTCGCCCACCCGCGAGCGGGCCTGCGAGGTGGCGTCGCTGGAGCGGCTGTCGCACTTCGAGGCCTATTTCGACGAGCTGTACGCGGCTTGCGATGTGCTGGGTATCCCGGTCAACGGCCACGCCCACGAGTCGGCTCTGTCGCAGTACGAGGTCAATTTCCGCCACGGCGAGCCGCTGGCCATGGCCGATGCGGTGTTCCGCTTCAAGCGCGTGGCCCGCGAGATCGCGGCCCGCCACGGCTTCCTGTGCAGCTTCGCGCCCAAGCCCTTTCTGGGCGAGCCGGGCACCGGCATGCACTGGCACTTCAGCGTGCAGCGCCGGGGCGCCCAGTGGCCGCACCTGTTCGCCGAGCCCGATGGCCGCGACAGCGCCGCGCTGGGCCACTTCGTGGCGGGCCTGCAGGCCGAGGCGGCGGGCGCCATGGCCTTCTTCGCCCCGCATGACATGTCCTATGTGCGCATCGCGCTGAGCAATGCCTCGCCCTCGCACGCCAGCTGGGGCCCGGAGGAGCGCTCACTGGCCTTCCGCATCCCGGCCTCCGGCGCCTCCAGCCGCCGGGTGGAGAACCGCCTGCCGGGCGGCGATGCCAACCCCTACCTGACCGTGGCCTTGACGCTGGGCCTGGGCCTGCATGGCCTGAAGAGCGGCCTGGCGCCGCAGGCCGGCGCGGGCGACGAGATGGCCCTGCCGCGCGACCTGCCGGCCGCGCTGGCGGCGCTGGAGCGCAGCACCGTGCTGCGCGAGCTGCTGGGCGGGCCGCTGCTGGAGACCTACGTGGCCGTCAAGCGCCACGAACACGCCGAGCGCGCGGCCCTGGCCGATCCGCGGGCCGCCTGGGACCTGACCCACCTGCTGGAACTGGCCTGATCAGCCCCAGACCAGCCAGGCCACCACGGCGGCCACCAGGGCCAGCTTGGTGATCTGGTAGACCGTCTTGTTCCAGTTCTTGAAGCGGCGGCGCCACTGGCCCATCACCGCCGAGATGATGAACAGGCGGTTCACCAGGCCGGTCTTGTCGCCCTGTTCGTTGGGTGAGGCTGCGGCGGCGACGATCTGGCGGCCGAACCAGTGGTTGAAGGCGCGGGCAAAGCCCCAACGCTGCGGGCGCTCGATGTCGGCGAAGAAGATCAGCCGGTTCTGGTCGGTGTTGTTCTCGACGTGGTGGATGAAGCTCTCGTCGAAGATCACGCCCTCGCCGTCACGCCAGCTGTAACGCTGGCCGTCCACGTCGATGAAGCAGTTGTCGCTGTTGGGCGTGGCAACGCCCAGGTGGTAGCGCAGGAGCCGC
>NZ_BADL01000604.1 GCF_000333615.1 Ideonella sp. B508-1
CCGGCGCGGGCCAGATGGAGTGCGTCCTCGCCCGTGCCGCAATTGAGCTCCAGCACGGCGCCTGGCCCGCTGCGCCGGGCCTGCCAATCGTCCAGCACGTCCCAGACGACACGGCGCTGCGCCATGCCCACCAGGCTGTGGGTGAAGTCCCGGTCGTAGTCGCGCGCGACGGTGTCGAACGCCGCCACGCTCATGCCCGCCCCTCACGAGGCTGGGGCCAGGCCTGGGGCCGCCGCTGTTCGCGCCACATGCCCCAACGGGCGAGCAGCAAGGCGGGTGCGACACGCAGCAAGGCGACCAGCGCACGCGCCCGGCCACCGCGCGGCGCCTGGCGCCGGCCGCGCAACACCGCCCAGCAGCGCTGCAAGCGGAAGCGGCGTGCGGTGTAGGCATGCAGGTGGCGGTAGAAGCCGGGCGCGAAGCTGCCGGGGAACATCAGCTCCAGATCGTGGCTGTGCAGCCAGTGCGTCTTGGTGCCCATCTGGGCCTTCACACGCTCATGGAACACGGTGCCCGGCAGCGGGTACGAGACCGAGATGCCGATCTCCTCGGGCTGCAAGGCGTCCACCATCTGGTGCGTAAGCCGGATGTCCTCGGCCGTCTCGCCCAGATAGCCGAACTGAAGAAACAGCGCCGGCTTCACGCCCTGCTGCTTCAGCGCGTGCACTGCCTCGTCGATCTGTTCCCGCGTGATGCCCTTGTCCATCGCATCCAGAATGCGCTGGGAGCCGCTTTCGGCACCGATCCAGGCCGTCTCCAGGCCGGCGCGGGCCATGGCCTGCAGGTCGTCGGCATCCCGCAGCAACAGGTCGGCGCGGGTCTGGATGGTGTAGCGCAGCGGCAAGCCTCGCTCCTGGACCAGTGCGGCAAAGCGCTGCACCCAACCCGGCTTCAAACCGAACAGGTCGTCTGTGACCCAGAAGTGCTCGGCACCGTGCTGCGTCGTCAGGAGCGCCAGTTCATCCACCACCTGCTCCGGCGAGCGCACCGTGTAGCGCTTGCCATAGAGGGGCTTGGCGCACCAGTTGCATGCATAGGGACAGCCCCGCGTGGTGGCGATGTTCAGCGAAAAGTGGCCGTGGCGCCGCTGCCAGATCTCGCGGTACGGCGCCAGCTCGGCCAGGTCCCAGGCGGGCGCGGGCAGTTGATCGAGGTCGGTGATGGGCGCGCGCTGCGGCGAGCGCACCAGACGGTCGTCGACCAGCAGAGCCAGGCCCGGGATCGCCTCCCATGGGCGCTCATCGCGCCAGGCCTGCAGCACCTCGGCCAGCGTGGCCTCGCTTTCGCCCCGCACCACGGCGGTGGCCCCCGCGCGCAGGTAGGGCTCGGGGAAATCGGTCGCGTCCGAACTGCACACCAGCACCCTGGCGCCGAGGGCACGCGCCAGCCCCACCATTTGCAAGGCCGCCTCGCGCATGCGATCCAGGCACATCTTGCTGAGGTAGTTGAAACCGTCTTCCTGCAGCACGACATAGGTGGGACGCTCGTGCTCCAGCCGCCGCAGAAAGGCAAGCTCACTCTCGGCCAGGCCCGCATCGAAGACCCGGGTGTCGAACCCCAGGCTGCGCACCAGACCGGCCGCGTAGAGGGTGCCCAGCGGTGGGTAGGGCTTGCCCACCCGCCATTGCTTGGGATCCAGCCGGTAGTAGTAGGCCGAGGCGACCAGCACGCGGCCCTGCACCGTGTGGCGCGAGATGGCAGAGCCGGCCAGCTGCTGCAGCCGGTCCAGGTTGGCCTGGTAGCGCTCGAGGATGCGGTACTTCCACTCGGAGTTGTGGAGCTTGGCCACGTGGCGGCCAAGCTCCAGGCTGCGCCGAGCCATCAGGGGGCGCAGATGGGCCATGGTGCGCCGATGCCGGGCGTTGATCAGTTGCCACGCACACTCGTCCAGCATCTCGGCCAAGGGGCGCCAGCAGCCCGCCTCGAGAAAGCCACGCAGCCAGCCCCGCTCGGGCTCGGTGAAGCCTTGCGGCACTGACCGGTTCGGCAGGTACTCATCCACCCAGGAATTGGCCTGCTGCATCTGCTGCAGGGCATCCCGGCCGCCGACGGGAATCAGCGTGGCCAGTTCCATGGCCGTGAAGGCATCCCGCTGCGCCAGCCCCAGCCTGTGGCAGGCCAACACATAGTTGGAGCACAGCATGTGCCGGCTGGGCAGCCTGCCGCGGTACAGGCGCAGCAGCACATAGACCAGCCACAGCCGCCCCGGGCGGGTGAGGATCATGAAGTCGAAGTCGCCGTCCTCCGATTGCGCGCGCTTGGACAGCGAGCCGGAGATGGCCACGCCATCCACGAACGGAAGACGCATGAGCGTGCGGCCCACCTTCAATGCCCCGGGCATGTCGGCGTCCGCCCGGGCCTGCTTGACCGTCCAGCGCGCGATGGGATCGTCCATCTCGGCGATCCAGAACCAACCATCGCGGCCGGCCACCAGGCCCGCGGTCTGCAGTTGCCGCAGAGCGAGCTTCACTTCTGCAAGCGCCACGCCCGGCAGATCCAGAAACTGCCAGACCTCCTCGGCGGACAAAGGGGCGTCGAACACCTGGCGATAGGCCAAGGCGCGCAGCACCGCCTGCTCAGCGGCGTTCAAAGGCGCGATGCGCGCGGCCAGCGGTTCAGTTGCTTTCAGCATAGAAGCCCTCTACCTCGGGCCGCGTGTAGCGGCGCAGGCGCTGCAGCGCCTTGAGTTCCAATGGCCAGCGGTACACGCCGGTTCGGTATCGCGGCCGCGCCGCCCACTGCATCAGTCGCCGGCCCCAGTCACCGAGGCTGAAATCGGTGCGCGTGGGGTGACGGGCGTTGAGGACCGTCTCGAAGTCGTGGATGTGCCGCACCATGGCCGGCGTGAGCCACGGCGTGAGCGGGTTGCGGTGCAGGTCGAAGGCCTCCCAGGCGGGGCTGACCCAGTCCTCCAGCGTGGTGGGAAACCGAAAGCCCGCCGCCTGGCTGCGCTGCTGCAGGCCGCTGCCTTCGGTGGGCACCGGGCTGTAGATGTAGAGGATGATTTCCGTGGCCGGGCTCTGGTCCTTGAGCTCGCGGATGAAGGCGATGTCCCGGTGGATCTGGGCCCAGACCTCGGCCTCGGTCGGCCGGGGAAAGCCCAGCACGAAGGAGTACTCGGGAATGATGCCGAAGGACAGCAGGCGCGAGGCAAAGCGCAGGATCTGCGCGCCCGACTGGCGCCCGCCCTTGTCCACCATGGCCAGCACGTCATCGTCACCGCTCTCGGCACCGAAGAAGATCATGCGGCAGCCGGCCTCGCGCATCAGCGCCAGCGTGTCGTCGCTGTAGTGGTCCAGGGTGTCGATGCGACCTTCACCCCACCAGGCCACTCCCTGGCCGCGCATGCGCTCGGCGAAGGCCCGCACCCGCTTCTCAGAGACGAAGAAGTTGTTGTCGGTGAACTCGATCGCGTCCACCCCATGCGCATCACGCAGGTGCAGCACGTCCTCGGCCACCTTCTCGGCGGAACGGGCCACCCACCGCCCCTGGTAAAGCGGCACCACCGCGCAGAAGGCGCACATGAAGGGACAGCCCAGGCTGGTGTGCATGGCGTGGGTGCGTCGCCCGAGGAAGGTGCGGGGGAAATAGCGCTGCAGCGGCTGGCGCCGGGCGAGCAGGTGCAGCGGCAGGGGTGGCTGCTGGTCCAGGTCCGGCAGAGGTGCCTTGCCGGTGTGCACCAGGCCCCCCTCGCGACGGAAGATCAGCCCGGGAATCGCCCCCGGATCGCGCCCCTCGCAAAGGGCGGCCAACAGGGCCGGCAACACGCCCTCCCCGGCCGACTGCACGATGTAATCCACGCAGCCCGACTGCAGCACAGCCTGCGGGTGGTTGGAAGGGAAATAGCCCCCCCAGATCGTCACCAGCGCCGGAAACGTCGCGCGCACCTGGCGTGTGATGGGAACCGCCTGTCGCAGTTGAGGCCCGGGCATCACCGTGCAGCCGAAGAAGCCGAAGCGGCCCGAAGCCAGCAGTGGCTCGATCACGGCCCAGGGATCGGGCTCGACATTGCCGTCCACCAGCTCGACATCGACGCTGCTGCCCAGCGCCGCGGCAATGTGCAGCAAACTGTTGGGCACGCGACCGGTGCGTGTGGCCCAGGGATTGAACAGCACTATGCCGGGCCGCATCTGGCGCGGCGCTCCCGCGCGCAGCCGCTCTCGCGCCACCGCCCGATGCCAATGCACAGGCACCCAGGGTGAGGCCTGCGGGGCTTGGCCGCCGCCAGTGCCGCTCATCGCGGGCACGCCGAGGCCCTCGGCCTCCAGCCCCTTCACCGTGATCATCCTCTCCGCCGCCTCCTTGCTGTGCGGTAGGTACCGCTGAGCAGGGATTCGGTTGAAAGGATGCGAAAAAAATCAGCTCACACCGGGCCGGCGCTGTTCAGAGCTGCTTGCCCATGAACACGCTCATTGGGTGTTCGGGATAGTCGCCAAAGGCGGCGCAGCGACGGTAGCCCTGCTTCTCGTAAAAGGCGATGGCCTGCGGCTGGAAAGGCCCGGTTTCCAGCAGAATCTCCGGGCACCCCTCTGCCGCCGCAGCAGCTTCCAACAACGCCAGAATGCCCTGCGCCACGCCGCGGCCCCGGGCACCCGGCCGCAGATACATCCGCTTCAGCTCCCCATGGCCCGGGGCCAGCACCACCGCCCCACAGCCGACGGCTGCGCCCTGCGCGTCCCGCGCCACCACGAACCGCACGTTCGGCTGCATCAGCGAGACCAGATCCAGCGCATAACGCGCCTCGGGCGGATACAGGCTGTCCTGATAGGCATCCAGCTCGCCGATCAGGGCGATCACGTCGGCTTGGTCGGGGGACTCGTGGGCGATGGGCATATCGGATGGCACTGTACAGAACCGTCACCCTGACAGCACCGTTGCCAGAGATACATCACAGGTCAGACCGGCAGCAGGCCAGCTCGATAACTCGTCTGTGGCACACGTCCACGCTGAACGAATGGAGCCCTGCTGAGCGGTTCGTATCCGGGGCCTCGGCCACACCGCCGACACAAGCCCGTCTGTAGATGTGCAGTCTGTCTCTCGTGGTGTCCTCAGCAGCACCTGTCAGGTCAGCGATTCACCGGGAATCTCAAATACCGCTTGGGAAGGAGAAAACAGCCAGGTTCTGCTTGATTGAAGGGGAAATCCCTGTAGAGGGGTTAGCGGAGTAATCGGCCCGCCCGCGCCGCAAATCGTCCCGAAGAAACACGGGTTGGCGCAGCCGCTGGCGGCGTGGCAAGGTGGAACGTGGCGCCGGGGAAGACCGATATGGCAATGGTGCGTACTGCCCGCGGGTTAGCGTGGTCATGGGCTGCGTCATCGACATTGGTGAATCATCGCGCAGGTTCACGGCCTGCACGGCGATATCCCGTTTGAGAGAGTGATCAAGACGACGTACCCGATCCGGTGCCACGTTCCACTTCTCATAATGGAGGAGCCCATGGCGCAAGGCAATCTCAACCTCACTCCCAAGCCCGGCAAGGGACGCGGAGCCATCACCATCACCCACCCCAACGCGGCGGGCATCGACATTGGCAGCGCTTCGCACTTCGTGGCGGTGCCACCTGACCGCGACGACGAGCCGGTGCAGGAGTTCGCCAGCTTCACCGGCGACCTGCAACGTCTGGCCGACTGGCTCCAGGCCTGTGGGGTGGACACCGTGGCCATGGAGTCCACCGGGGTGTACTGGATCCCGCTGTTCGAGTTGCTGGACGCGCGCGGCTTCACGGTGCTGCTGGTCAATGCCCGTCACGTCAAGAATGTCTCGGGCCGCAAGAGCGATGTGCTCGATTGCCAGTGGCTGCAGCAGCTCATGAGCTACGGCTTGCTGCGTGGGGCCTTCCGGCCCGATGACGGTGTGTGCGTGCTGCGCGCGCTGACCCGCCAGCGCCATACCCTGCTGCGCACCCAGGCCCGCAGCGTGCAGCACATGCAGAAGGCCTTGGTGCAGATGAACATCCAGTTGGCCAACGTCATTGCCGATGTGGCCGGTGCCAGCGGCCAGGCCATCCTGCGTGCCATCGTCGCGGGTGAACGCAACCCGTATGCGCTGGCAGCGCTGCGCAACGCGCGCGTTCATGCCAGCGAAGAGGACATCGCGCGCAGTCTGCGCGGCAACTGGCGCACCGAGCATCTGTTCGCGCTGCGGCAGGCGCTGGAGGCCTTCGACTTCTGCGGCCAGCAACTGGCTCAGTGCGACACCGAGATCGATGCTCAATTGCAGCGCCTGCACATCAGCGACACGGAGCCCGCCAAGGGCAAGAAGCGCGGCAAGGCCCGCAATGCGCCCAAGTTCGACCTGCGCACCCGGCTGTTCCAGATGTGCGGCGTGGACCTCACCCGCATCGATGGCATCGACGTGACCACCGCGTTGGCGGTTCTCTCGGAGACCGGCACCGACATGCGCAAGTTCGCCAGCGACAAGCACTTCGCCTCTTGGCTGGGGCTGTGCCCGGGCACCAAGATCACCGGCGGCAAGGTCATGAGCGGCAAGACCAAACGCTGTGCCAACCGAGCCGCTCAGGCACTGCGGCTGGCCGCTGCAGCGCTGCGTTCAAGCCAATCTGCCCTGGGTGCGTACTTCCGCCGCCTGTGTTCACGCATGGACAAGCCCAAGGCCGTGACGGCCGCCGCCCACAAGCTCGCTCGCCTGATCTACGCCATGCTCACCAAGGGCGAGGAATACACCGATCAAGGTCAAGACTACTACGAGGAGCGCTACCGCCAGCGGGTACTGCACAACCTCAGTCAGCGGGCCAGCAAGCTCGGCATGAAACTCGTCGCAGCAGAACCCGTCTAAAAAAACACCTTTGCAAATCAATCACTTGGTTGGTGTTTCTTGAGAGAGCTCAGCATTCGCCAAGCCCAAAACGGCGATAACTTCGCATGCCGCAGTTTTCTTGTGGCCTTCGACGAAGTAGCCTTTGGTACCAACATGAATTCTCTTTGCATGCTCTGCTCGTAGCTCGACGTTGAGGATGAACATGTCAGCAAGACCTTCTGCGGGAACAGGCTGATTTTCCGCAAGCATTGCGCCATTGGCCGAGACGAACTCAGGCCAAATGCACCAGATTCCATTCGCCTGCGGATCGTCTCCCTCGTAGAGGAAGTCGGAACGAATATGCTGGAAAGGAAGAGTCTTTCTTCCGCCTTCGGCTTCGCTCAGGAACCTATAGCGGACCCGGAAGTCAGGTTCCGTTCCTCTCGTGTCGCGGTAGGAGTTCATCCGAGCTCTAACGTTTGAACTCAGCCGCGGCCGGAGGCCGTCGGCTGCAGTGAATACGAAGGGACTTCCCAAGTCCTGTGACGGTATCGAGGTACCAAGATTGACCTGTTGCGGAAGTTCAATCTGAACGGAAAGGGGAAGTCATGGCGGAGATTACACGCAGCGCGGTGGCGCGGGTAGGGGTGGATCTGTCCAAGCGCGTGTTCCAGGTGCATGCGGTGGATCGCGGTGGCCGGGTGCTGGTGGCCAAGCCGATGTCGCCCGAGCGATTCTTTGCCTGGTGTGCCGAACTGCCTGTGGGCTGTCTGGTGGCGATGGAAGCCTGCGGTGGCGCACATCACGTGGCACGCCGACTGCGTCTGCTGGGCCTGGATGCGCGGCTGATCGCCGGGCACTTCGTCACGCCTTACCGCATGGCCGGACGCAGCGGCAAGAACGACGCCAATGACGCGGCGGCGATCTGCGAAGCCGCGGGCCGCCCGCACATGCGCTTCGTGCCGGTCAAGACCGCCGCGCAGCAAGGCCAGTTGGCCGTGCACCGGCTGCGCGAGGGCTTCAAGGAAGAACGCACCGCACTCATCAACCGCATCCGCGGCCTGCTCACCGAGTTCGGCCTGGTGTTCCCGCAAAGCCCCGAGGCGCTGCGCAAGGTGCTGGCCGAGGTGATCGAAGACGGGGCCAATGAGTTGCCCGGCGTGGCCCGCCTGGCGCTGCAGCGCGCGCACCTGCACTGGATCGACATCGAGCTGCAGATGAGCTGGTGTGATGAGCGCATCGCCAGCCACGTGCGGTCCGATGACCGTGCCAAGGCAGCGGCCACCTTGCAGGGCATCGGCCCGGTCACCGCCTCGGCCCTGGTGGCCAGCGTGGGCGACTTCAGCCAGTTCGACAACGCCCGCCAGTTCGGTGCCTGGCTCGGCCTGGTGCCCAGCCAGAATTCCACCGGCGGCAAGGCCAGCCTCGGGCGCATCACCAAGCGCGGCGACGACTACCTGCGCACCCTGCTGATCCAGGGCGCCAAGTCCGCCGTGATGAGTGCCGGCAAACGCACCGATCGCATCAGCCGGTGGTTGGTGCAGTTCAAGGAGCGCGTGGGCTGGCAAAAGGCTGTCGTCGCGCTGGCCAACAAGAATGCCCGCATTCTGTGGGCCGTTCTGACGCGTGGCGTGGCGTTCAACCCCGACCACATCCCTGAACCACCCGCGGCACGCTGCTGTCTCCGACCCCAGCCCGCGGCCTGAGCCCGAAGCCCAAACCCTCGATTCCACAACCGGACGTGCGCCCGAAGATGCCCACCACAGGTCAGACCGGCGGCAGGTGAACTCGGTAACCCTTGCGTGCGCAAAGCACGTCGAGTGAATGGAGCCCTGCCGAGCGGTTCGTATCTGGGGCCTCGGTGAACACCACCGACACAAGCCCGCCTGTAGATGTGCAGTCTGTCCTTCCACGGTGGCGCCTTCGATCACCACGTCCTACTGTTCACTTGAAAGGAATACGGCTTGGGAAGAAGAACACTGAACACCGTTGACTCAGCGGGAAGTCCCTGTAGAAGGGTTAGACGCCATTTTGCGAGCTGCTAGAAGACTTTCGCCGTAAATTCTCTTGAAACAAAGTACAGCACGACACCGAGGGCGAACAGGTCGGCCAAGAAGCCAACCCATCGGGCATAGACATTGTCTTGGTTTGCGACCGATGACACATGCGACAAGTAGACGCGCTTGCCGTGCGCGAAGTTGCGCACATCGTTTGCGAGGCCAAGCCAACCGGCCGTGAGAAGGAGGCACGTCGCCCAGCTCTGAGCTTGGGTCAAGCTGTCAGTGGCCGTCACTGCAGAGGTGAGAAGCCAAAACACAGCCGGCGACAACAAGCATGCTGTTGCGAACAGGAGTTGCGATGCAAAGCGCAATGATGGTGACCCTCCGCTTGATATGGCTTGAAGATGAAGCTCGAAACTCAAGTGCTACCTCCGCAATGCTTCCATGGCGGCTAACGCCTACGTTAACAGGCGGCTGAAAGCCGTCCTGTTGAACAACGAGTTAGGCTTGCACGGCATGTAGTTCTGCCCTTGCTTCTGCTGCGGCTTGATACCTTCTCTCGGGTCGTTGCTTGGTAAGCTTTTGAACAATCGGAAAGAACGCTCCTCCCGTGGGGTCGTCCGCTTCATCAAGGCCGCCTCTTGGGATTTCACCGGTTAGCAAGTACCAGATAACCATGCCGGCTTGAAAGAGGTCAGAGCGGTGATCGACTAAGTGATCTTTATTTCGAGAGTAGGCCGCAAGCTCAGGTGAGAGCCATAACATCGGTCCCACCATGTCGCCCATCAATGTTACGTCGTGGCGGTAGTACCGAGCTGCGCCCTCGTCAGTTGACGTCTTTGCAATTCCGAAGTCACCAAGTACGGCGCCGTGCTCGGCTGAGAGCAGGAGATTGGACGGCTTTATGTCTCTATGAATCACGCCCTTACCGTGTATGTACTCAAGCGCATCTAGTAAGCCCAAGCCGTATTTCCTTGCTTCGGCAGGAGAGAGGCGCTTCTTTGTGGTGACTTGGTACTCCAAGTTTCCAAGAAAGAGCTTGGTAACTAAGAAGGGAACATCCACTTTGTGTGTAGTTTGAATGTCCCCTCCATCGATGAAGGTCAATACATTAGGATGAGAAAGGTCCGAAAGAACCAAGGACTCAAACTCGAACCGCGAGAGGCGTTGATCATCAAGCTGGTGCAGAAACTTGACGGCCAGTTGGCTTCCATCTGGCGCTTGACATTGGAAGAGTGTTCCATTGCTTCCCTTGTTCACATAATGACCAAGCCGATAATCCTTGCCGCTGGCCGATCTGAATGACTCTTGAGGAAACCAAACCTTTTCATAGCGCCNCCGG
>NZ_BADL01000603.1 GCF_000333615.1 Ideonella sp. B508-1
CTTGCCGTTCACCTCCCCGAGGTCGACTTTCGCGACCGTGCCCGCCCGGATCGCCGCGATCGCCGTCGACAGCGGGTACATGCCGAGGTCTTTGGCGAAGTGATTGAACGTGCCTGCCGGCAGCACGGCGAGCGGGATGCCGCGTTCGCGGGCGGCGTCCGCGGCTTGTTGCACCGTGCCGTCCCCGCCGGCGACGGCGAGGACGTCGCAGTCGGCTGCCGTCGCGCGGATGACTTCTGCATAGTCGTCGCCGGCGCCGAG
>NZ_BADL01000602.1 GCF_000333615.1 Ideonella sp. B508-1
CCCTGCGAGCGAACCTGCCACTTCCTGACCCACCCATGACCCATTCATGACCCAGCTCTCCCGGTTTCTCGCCGCCTGTGTACGGATGGTGATGGCGTCCGCCCACGCGGAGCCGATCGCCCGTGATCCAGCCACGTTCACAGACCAGGTGGCCCGCGTCATGCGTCGTCAGGCACAGGATGTCGACGTTGTGGTCAAGGGGCCACTCACCCTGGGCCTGGGGGAATTGCAGGCCAACCTGGACCGGGTCTACTCGTACTGCGGGCGCGACGCAGAAGGGTGCACGGCCGAGGTGGACCGTTACGTGCACACGGTTGTTCAGGTCTACCGGGACCGTCATGCCCCGCCGACGCGGGAAGCGGTCCGCGTGGTGGTGCGCACGGCGCAGTACGTCCAGGCGGTCGGTGCCAGCTTGGGCGCTTCGGCTCCCGTTCCACTCTTCTCGCGCCCGATGGTGGCGGACCTGGTGGCCGTGCCTGTCCTCGACTCTCCCCAGGCGGTGAAGATGCTGGGGCCTGCTCAGGCCAAGGCGCTGGGCCTGAGCGAGCAGGAGGCCTTCGATCTGGGGCTGGCCAACCTGAGGCAGACACTGCCGCCCCTGATGGACGAAGCCCGGCCTGCGCCACCCGGCCAGATTGGCCAGCTGGTCGGCGACAGCTTTCACCCCAGCCGGTTGCTGCTGCCGGACACCTGGGCACCGCTGGCCAAGGCCCAGGGCGGCACGCTGATCGTGGCCCTGCCAGCCACGGACGCGGTCTTCTACATCGGCGAGGACTCGGCCAATGCCATCTGGCGCCTCCGGATGCTGGTGAGCCGGGTGATGGCGCAGGCTCCCAATCGCCTGTCCGATCAGTTGTTGAGGTGGACCGAGGCGGGCTGGCAGCCAACTCCGCCATGATGCATTCACCGATGAGGGAGATTCCAACCATGAACATGCACACGCTGATCGCTGCCGCGATCCTCACCATGGCCGGTACGTCGGCTGCACTCGCCCAGGACGTCCAGCGAACACCCCTGCCGCCCCAGCATCCCCTGGTGGGCAGTTGGCGCATTGATGTGCCCGGCACGCAGTGCCACGAGATCTACAACATCAAGGCCGACGGCACGACCTCGGTCACCAGCGGGGCGCAGGCCGCCGAGTCCGAATTCGAGATCGACCGGGTCCCCTCGCCAAAGGGCTATTACAAATGGGTCGACAAGATCGTCAAGGAAAACGGTCGGCCTGATTGCATGGGTGAGACCATGCAGGTGGGCCATGTCGCCATCAACTACATCATCCTCCACCCTTCGCGACCCGAATTCCTGATGTGCGAGGCGGAGCGCCTGGACAGCTGCATCGGTCCATTTCGCAAGCAGGGCATGGGCATCTAGTGTGGATGTCGGTGCGAATACCGGGCAAATGTCGGTGATTCGGGGCGAACCTCGGCCTCCGTGAAGGCCTGTGGCTGCTAGGCTTGCTCCCATCACAAGAAGATTCAGGGAGCCCGGCTGCCATGGCCATCTTTCCGCAAGGTCTGACGAACGTCGACCAGCGCTGCAACCCCGGCGAGCGGCGTGTGCTGCACCAGCTCAAGCGCTGCCTGGGGGACGACTACCTCGTCTGGCACAACGTGCCGCTGGGCCCGCGGGCCCGTCAGCCCGACTTCGTGGTGCTCAGCCCGCGCCAGGGCATTCTGCTGCTGGAGGTGAAGGACTGGAAGCGCAGCACCCTGGTGACCGCCAACCGCGATGCGGTGGAGCTGGACACGCCCCGCGGCCGGGTGACCGAGGCCAACCCGCTGCGCCAGGCGCGTGACTACGCCTTCGAGCTGGTGGCGCTGATGCAGCAGGACCCGACCCTGGTGCGCGCCGACGGCCCCTTCCAGGGCAAGCTGCTCTTCCCCTACGGCTGGGGCGTGGTGTTCTCACATCTGCGGCAGGCCGATCTGGCCGACACCGCCTGGGGTGACTTCGCCCAGGTCTTCCCGGCCCACCAGACGCTGCTGCGCGATGACCTGGACGAGAGCGTGAACCCCGGCGACTTCTTCAACCGTCTGTGGGGCCTGTTCACCGTCCACTACCCGCACACGCTCACGCTGCCCCAGCGCGACCGCATCCGCTGGCACCTGTTCCCCGAGATCCGGGTGCAGCAGCAGGAGGGGCTGGACTTTGGCGGTGACGCCGCCACCGCGGCGCAGGCGCCACTGCTGCCCGACCTGATGCAGGTGATGGACCTGCAGCAGGAACAGATCGCCCGCACGCTGGGCGAGGGCCACCGCGTCATCCACGGCGTGGCCGGCTCGGGCAAGACCATGATCCTGATCTACCGGGCCCAGCAGCTGGCCGCCGCGGCCCGGCCCGACCAGCCCATCCTGGTGCTGTGCTTCAACCGCGCGCTGGCCGACCGCATCGACGCCCTGCTGCGCCAGCGCGGCGTGGACGAGCGGGTGCAGGTGCGCACCTTCCACAGCTGGTGCCAGGACCTGGTCAACAGCTACCAGCTCTACGTGCCGGACGTGCCCGACCGCGACGCCCATTTCCGCCTGCTGGCCGACACGGTGGAGAAATCCATCGAGACCGGCTTCATCCCCGGCGGCCAGTACATGGCCCTGCTGATCGACGAGGCCCACGACTTCGAAGAGGCCTGGCTGCGCCTGGCCACCCGCATGGTCAGCCCCAGCACGCAGAGCCTGCTGGTGCTGTACGACGACGCCCAGTCGATCTACCAGAAGAAGCGCCGCCGGTTCAGCCTGGCCAGCGTGGGCATCCAGGCCCTGGGCCGCACCAGCATCCTCAAGCTCAACTACCGCAACACCGCCGAGATCCTGGCCCTGGCCAGCACCTGCGCCCAGTCGCTGCTGCAGCGGGGCGAGGCGGCGGGGGACGACCCCGAGGCCCTGCCCCTGGTGCAGCCCGCCAGCGCCGGCCGGCGCGGCCCCATGCCGGTGCTCATCAGCGCCCAGGACCCGGCCGAGGAAGCGCAGCTGCTGGCCGAACGCATCGCCGCCCTGGTGGCCGAGGGGGTGCCCCTGAACGACATGGCCGTGCTGTTCCGTGCCAAGTACCAGATGGCGCCGCTGGAGCAGGCCCTCAAGCGCGCCCACATCGCTTTTGACTCGATGAACACCCGCGCCTTCCGGCGCTTCGACTGGGCCACCCCGTCGGTCAAGCTCATCACCCTGCACAGCGCCAAGGGCCTGGAGTTTCCCCACGTCTTCATTGGCGGCCTGCAGGCCCTGCCCATGAAGGACGAGACCCTGGACGACGCCGTGCGCCTGCTCTATGTGGGCATGACCCGCGCCACCCAGCAGCTCACGCTGGCGCGCAGCGGGGAGTCGCTGCTGACCGAGCGGGTGGTGCAGGCGATGGGGCGGGTGGGGGAGATGTTCCGAGCGGAGGCGTGAGCCCCCTCGGGGCGGCTTCTGCCGCTCCTCACAAGTCCTCGTCCTTCCATCGCGCCGCGTCCGCCACCAGCTGCGTCAGCCGCTCGGCTTGCTGAGCCACGAACCTGGCCAGGCCGTGCACGAAGGCCCGCTCGGCCGCGTCTTCGTAATCGGTGGCTTGGGCCTGTGCGGCTGCTTCGGCAGCCGCCCGTCTCGCCAGTCGCTGCCCCTCCCGGCGCATCAGTTGGCGGTCCACACCGCAGCGCGAGGCAAAGTCCGCCAGGGCAAAGGTGGACACCTCGGCGTGGCTGAAGACATCGCCGATTTCCAGGGGCAACCTCACGGTGCCAGTTCAGGGCCATGCACGTAGGTATAACCCTGGCGTTCCAGCGGCTTGATGGCTAAGGCTTCGATGGCTGATTCGGTAAGCATGTGGGCTCTCTCGTGCGGTCGCTCTCTTCAATTCAGGTGGGGACATACCTGCAAAGAGAGGCTAAGTCATTGACTTTTATGGGGCCGGAGAGGGAGCCTCTCATCGCGCTCTCATTTGCTCTCATCGAACATCAGGCTGAACGAGAGCCCAAGACGGGCGGGTGTCGCTGCCCTTGTTGATGATGCGCTGCTTTCTCCTCAGCTCCGCGATCAGGTTCCCCACCTTGATCCTGCGCTGCTTGTCATCCATCCAATCCGGCAGCTTGTTCCAGAGCAGTTCATCGATGTCCTTGCGGGCCAACGAGCCATGCTCTTTCACTGCCTTGCAGATCAGGTCTAGGTAGTACTGCTTGTCGAAAGCCAGGTTCTTGCTGTAGCTGGCCTTCTGGCCTGTCTGCTGCGCCAGGGTCTTGGCAATGAAGTAGTTGGGCTTGCGCCCCTCGATCAGGCCGCCACTCTTCAGGCGGCGCTCTTCATCAGCCGTCAAGGCTTGGCGCTTTTGTACCTTGTCCAGCGCCATGATGTCCGGCAAAGCCAGGCCGCCATCACGGGCCAGCATGCGGGCGTAGTCCATGTCCAGCACCTTGCCCGTCAGCGTGAGCTGCACCCGGTTGCCCGACAAGTCGTAGTCCGGCATCGGGAAAAAGCGCAGCCGCTGAAACATGAACAGCTTGCGGATGCCGCCGCCCGCCGTGTCCACCATCTTCAGGTTGAACATGGCCGTGGCCAGGAAGCGGTTGCGGTAGTGCTCCTCGGGTGCGTCTTCCATCACCACGCGCTGCACGTCGCCGGGTACAAAGCTGCCCTTGTTGGTGAAGCTCAGGCTCTCTTCCCGCTCCACCACGTTGATGCGGCTGGCCAGCGTGTAGTCCTGGTGCGCGATGCAGTTGTTCAGCGCCTCTCGTATCGCATAGGGCTCGTACTGGTCGATCTCTTCCGGAAACAGCGTGCCTTCGCGTATGTAGCGGTACTTGAGGTTGCGAATCTTGGCGTAGACCTTGTCCACCGCCAGCAGCATCGGCATGCCAAACAAGGCGTAGTCCCGGTCATTGCCCGCATGGTCTTTGAGCAGCCAGCGGATCTTGGCCTCGGCGGGCAGCAGAAAGTGCTCGGCCTCTTCGCGGCCCAGCAGCAGCAATGAAGCTCGCGTTTGCTTGCCCTTGATAGTCAGCTTGGCCTTGTTCAAAAAGGTTGGGTCATCCCAAGCGTCCACCTCTGCGGCCTTGTCGGGGAACTTGGCTCTGTAGTTGCGGCGGGCCACAGCCAAGGCTTCTTCGTCCAGATCAGCCAAGCTGGCCTCCGGCACGATGACGGCACTCCAGTCATCCACCGTGGATTGGGCGCGGATGCGCTCGATCTCTTCTAGGTTCAACGGCCCTAGCTCTTCGCCATCGCGACCGTGGTAATGCCCCTCAAAAGCTACCGGCAGCCCACGGGGCGCGGCGGGAATCTCCAGCATCACGACACGCCCCTCGGGCCGCAGCGCTTCGTGGATCTCGACGAAGGTGATGTGGTTCGTCGTCTTGCTGGCGATCTCACCCTTCAGGTGGTCCAGGTCCTTGCGCGCAAGCCGAAAGTTCGAGCCCACCACCTGCCGCCGGTCGTTTACACCAAACACCAACCAGGCTGCAGGAGAACCCTTCAGGTTCGCCTCGTTGCACAAGGCCGAGAAGTACTTGCCTAACTTGGTGAAGTCGTAGCCGTTCTTGGCCTCTTTGAACTCGACCACCTCATTCTCAGCCGTCAGCGCCAACAGGCTGCTCAGCTTGGCGTGGATGTCCAGGCTCATGCGTTGGCTCCTCCGGCTTGGTCCTCGGCTTCTTCTTCAATCACTTCAAAAGCTTCGGCACGGAAGGCCCACGGCGATAACCGATCACGCGTCAATATTCGCCGCCCGCAGTGCGTTCGTCTCAATGAAATCCCGCCGCGGTTCCACCTCGTCGCCCATCAGCATGGTGAAGACCTTGTCGGCCTCGATGGCGTCTTCGATCTGCACGCGCAGCAGGCGACGCACCTCGGGGTCCATCGTCGTTTCCCAGAGCTGCTCGGGGTTCATTTCGCCCAGGCCCTTGTAGCGCTGGCGGCCCACGCTGCTTTCGGCCTGCTGCATCAGCCAGGCCATGGCGGCGCGGAAGTCGGCCACGCGCATTTCCTTGGCCTTCTCGCCTTCGCCGCGCTTGGCCACGGCCTCGTCGCCCAGCAGACCTTTGAACTCGCGGCCCACCAGGGCCAGGGTTTCGTAGTCGTCGCCGTGCAGGAAGTCCGGGCCGATGATGCTGCTCTTAACGTTGCCGTAGTGGCGGCGGCTGATGCGCAGCAGGTGCTTGTCGGTGCGTTCGTCGAAGACGGCTTCGACGTCGGCATCGTGCAGTGCGGCCTTCAGGGCCAGGGCGCTGGCCTCGGCCTGGGCGGTGTCGTCCAGGTTCAGGGTCAGGCCGTCGCTCAAGGCGCGCAGGGCCTCCACGTCCATCCAGTTGGCCAGGCGGTCGATGACGTTGTTGGCCTGCACGTAGTGACGAGCCAGTTCGGCCAGGCGCTCGCCCTGCAGCACGGGCTGGCCGTTGCCGGGGTTGATGCTGGCGCCGTCCAGGGCCACCTTGAGCAGGTAGGCGTCCAGGGCCACGCCGTCCTTCAGGTACTGCTCCTGCTTGCCGTGCTTGACCTTGTACAGCGGCGGCTGGGCGATGTAGATGTGGCCGCGTTCCACCAGGTCGGGCATCTGGCGGTAGAAGAAGGTCAGCAGCAGGGTGCGGATGTGGGCGCCGTCCACGTCCGCGTCGGTCATGATGATGATGCGGTGGTAGCGCAGCTTGTCGGGGTTGAAGTCGTCCCCGCCCATGCCCTTGCCGATGCCGGTGCCCAGCGCGGTGATGAGCGTGAGGATTTCCTGGCTGGAGAGCAGCTTCTCGTAGCGCGCCTTCTCCACGTTCAGGATCTTGCCGCGCAGCGGCAGGATGGCCTGGAACTTCCGGTCGCGGCCCTGCTTGGCCGAGCCGCCGGCGGAGTCACCCTCCACGATGTAGATCTCGCAGAGGCTGGGGTCCTTCTCCTGGCAGTCGGCCAGCTTGCCGGGCAGGCCCATGCCGTCGAGCACGCCCTTGCGGCGGGTCATTTCGCGGGCCTTGCGGGCGGCCTCGCGGGCACGCGCAGCGTCCACGATCTTGCCGCAGATGGTCTTGGCGTCGTTGGGGTTCTCCAGCAGCCAGTCGGTCAGCAGGCGGCTGACGATGTCTTCCACCGGCGCGCGCACCTCGCTGGAGACCAGCTTGTCCTTGGTCTGGCTGCTGAACTTGGGTTCGGGCACCTTGACGCTGACCACGCAGGCCAGGCCTTCGCGCATGTCGTCACCGGCGATGTCGACCTTGGCCTTCTTGGCCAGCTCGTTGTCTTCGATGTACTTGTTGATGACGCGGGTCATCGCCGCGCGCAGGCCGGTCAGGTGGGTGCCGCCGTCGCGCTGGGGGATGTTGTTGGTGAAGCACAGCACCGACTCGCTGAAGGAGTCGTTCCACTGCATCGCCACTTCCACACCGACGTTGGTGCCCTGGTCGCTGAGCTTGTCGCCCATGGCGTGGAAGATGTTCGGGTGCAGGATCTTCTTGCCCTTGTTGACGAACTCCACGAAGCCCTTGACGCCGCCGGCATAGGCGAAGTTGTCTTCCTTCTGGGTGCGCTCGTCGATCAGGCGGATCTTGACGCCGTTGTTCAGGAAGGAGAGTTCACGCAGGCGCTTGGCCAGGATGTCGTAGTGGAACTCGTTGTTTTCCTTGAAGATCTCGGTGTCCGGCAGGAAGTGCACCTCGGTGCCGCGCTTGTCGGTGGGGCCGGTGATCTTCATCGGGCTGGTCTCGAAGCCGTCGACGACCTCGATGACGCGGTCCACCGGCACGCCGCGGCGGAACTCGATGGCGTGCACCTGGCCCTCGCGGCGCACGATCAGGCGCAGCCACTTGGACAGCGCGTTCACGCAGGACACGCCCACGCCGTGCAGGCCGCCGGAGACCTTGTAGCTGTTCTGGTTGAACTTGCCGCCGGCGTGCAGCTCGGTCAGGGCGATCTCGGCGGCCGAGCGCTTGGGCTCGTGCTTGTCGTCCATCTTGACGCCGGTGGGGATGCCGCGGCCGTTGTCCACCACGCTGATGGAGTTGTCGGCGTGGATGGTGACGACGATGTCGTCGCAGTAGCCGGCCAGGGCTTCGTCGATGGAGTTGTCCACCACCTCGAACACCAGGTGGTGCAGGCCGGTGCCATCGGACGTGTCGCCGATGTACATGCCCGGGCGCTTGCGCACCGCCTCCAGGCCTTCCAGGATCTGGATGGACTCGGCGCCATAGCCGCCGGAGCCTTGGGGGGCGGGGGTGGGCTGCTGGCTGTCGGGGGTCGGGGTGGTGTCGCTCATGGCTTTTGAAACTAAGAGGGCCGGTGAACCGGCCCGGGCATCCGTCTGACTGGAACCCCCGCTGGGCGGGGGGCAGGGGGTGCGAAAGGGGTACCGCGCAGCGGAGCTGGCGCCGCAGGCGTCAGATCCGCATCGGCATCACGACGTACTTGAAGCCGTCCTGCTCGGGCACGGTGATCAGCGCGGCGGAGCTGCCGTCGTGCAGCGCGATCTGCACCATCTCGCTGTCCATGTTGGCCAGCGCGTCCATCAGGTAGGTCACGTTGAAGCCGATCTCGATGGCGGGGCCGCCGTAGTCGATCTCGAGTTCTTCCTTGGCCTCTTCCTGCTCGGCGTTGCTGGAGGCGATGCGCAGGGCGCCCGGCTCCACGTTCATGCGCACGCCTTTGAACTTCTCGCTGGTCAGGATAGCCGCGCGCTGCAGGCTGGCCAGCAGCGGGGTGCGGCCCAGGATGACCATGTTCTTGTGGTTCTTGGGGATGACGCGGTTGTAGTCGGGGTACTTGCCCTCGACCAGCTTGGTCACGAACTCCATGCCCGAGAAGCTGAACTTGGCCTGGTTGCCGGCGAACTGCAGCTCGATGGGGTCCTCACCGGTGCCCAGCAGGCGCATCAGCTCCAGCACCGTCTTGCGCGGCAGGATGACTTCCTGCTTGGGCATGTCGGTCTCCAGCTCGGCCTGGGCCAGGGCCAGGCGGCTGCCGTCGGTGGCCACCAGGGTCAGGGTCTTGCCCTCGGCCACGAACAGGATGCCGTTGAGGTAGTACCGGATGTCGTGCACCGCCATCGCGAAGTGCACCTGGTCGATCAGGCCCTTGAGCACCTTCTGCGGCACGCTGAAGGCCGGGCCGAAATCGACCGCCTCGTTGACCAGCGGGAAGTCCTCGGCCGGCAGGGTCTGCAGCGTGAAGCGGCTCTTGCCGCCCTGCAGCGTGAGCTTGCTGCCGGCGGCCGTCAGGCTGACGATCTGGTCGGCCGGCATGGAGCGCAGGATGTCGATCAGCTTGCGCGCACCCACCGTGGTGCTGAAGGCGCCCTCGTCACCGCCCAGCTCGGCGGTGGTGCGCACCTGGATTTCCAGGTCGCTGGTGGTCAGTTCGGTGCTGGCGCCGTTCTTGCGCAGCAGCACGTTGGCGAGGATGGGCAGGGTATGACGCCGCTCGACGATGCCGGAAACCGCCTGGAGGGCACCCAGCAATTGTTGTTGTGCGGCTTTCAAAACAATCATGTCTTCCTCTTTCAGATGGGTCGTTGTAGTAGGAACGGACCACCGGTGTGGAAAACGCCATTTTCACCTGTTTTGACAGGCAGTTAGCAGGCGGCTTTCCTTGGGGACGAATGGGCGGCTTGCGGCGGGGCAAACAGACAACAACTTGGGCCTGATCGCGGGGGCGGTGGACAAGCCGGGACTTGTCCGAAACTTGTCCCCAGCCCGGCCCCGCACGGGGAATTCAGCCCTTGAGCGTCTGCTCCAGCACGTGCAGCTGCTGGTTCAGCTCGGTGTCCTTCTGCCGCTCGCCACCGATCTGCGCACCGCGTGCAGCACGGTCGTGTGGTCGCGGCCGCCGAACAGCTCGCCGATCTCGGGCAGGCTCTTCTGGGTCAGCTCCTTGGCCAGGTACATGGCAATCTGGCGCGGCCGGGCGATGCTGGCCGGGCGCTTCTTGCTGTACATGTCCGCGATCTTGATCTTGTAGAAGTCGGCCACCGTCTTCTGGATGTTCTCCACCGAGATCTGCCGGTTCTGGATGGACAGCAGATCCTTGAGCGCCTCGCGCGCCAGGGCGATGTTGATTTCCTTGTGGCTGAACTTGGCGTAGGCCAGCACCTTGCGCAGCGCGCCTTCCAGTTCGCGCACATTGGCGCGCACGTTCTTGGCCACGAAGAAGGCCACGTCCTCGGGCATCGGCGCGCCCTCGGCCTTGGACTTGGCCAAGAGGATGGCCACCCGCATCTCCAGCTCGGGCGGCTCGATGGCCACCGTCAGCCCGGCGTCGAAGCGGCTGGTCAGCCGCTCGTCGATGTCCACCAGCCCCTTGGGGTAGGTGTCGCTGGTCATGATGATGTGGGCCTTCTTGGCCAGCAGGGCCTCGAAGGCGTTGAAGAACTCTTCCTGCGTGCGCTCCTTGCCGGCGAAGAACTGCACATCGTCGATCAGCAGCAGGTCCAGCTGGTGGTACTTGGCCTTCAGTTCGTCGAAGGTCTTGCGCTG
>NZ_BADL01000601.1 GCF_000333615.1 Ideonella sp. B508-1
CGGTGCTGAGCCTGCCCTGAGGGCCTGGGAGATATCCGAGCCCCCCGCTCGGCAGGCGGGCCGTGGAAGACTGCGCGCATCCCGCGCTGCGCTTCCCACGGAGAACGCCATGCCCGCCCAGCCCGCTGCCCACGAGCCCCTGACCGAAGACCACCTGGCCCAGCTGGTTCAGGTGTTCTATGGCCGCGCCCGGGCCCATCCCGAGCTGGGGCCGTTGTTCAACACGGCCGTGGTGGACTGGGACCACCACCTGGCCGTGGTGCAGGGCTTCTGGTCGCACACCCTGCTGGGCACCACGCGCTACGGTGGCCACCCCTTTCCGGTCCACATGGGCCTGCCCATCCGCCGAGAGCACTTCGGGCAATGGCTCGAGCTCTTCCGCCCGGCGGCCCGTGAAACCCTGCCCGAGGGCGCGGCCCGCGCGGCCATCGCCAAGGCCGAGCACATGGCCGAGAGCTTCCGCGCCGGCCTGTTCCCCTTCGATCCGATCGAACCCCGGCCGGTCCCCGGGCCATTCCCGCGCTGATGCCGCCATGCAGCAGCTCTATGTCGCCTCCCTGCTGGCCAACTTCTTCGATGCCGGCTGGTCCATCCAGGTGCTGCTGGGCGACATGGACCGCGCGCAGTACGAAGCGTCGCGCCTGGCCCGGCCCGAGATCGAGCGCCACCTGAAGACCATGGCCGACAGCGCGCGCGCCTTGCCCGAGGACGTGCGCGCCCAGATGCCCAAGGTCGACTGGTCGGCCTGGGCTGGGCTGAGCGATGGGCTGCCGCCCCGCAGCGAGGCGGCCCGCGCCCGGGTGTGGACGGTGCTGTCCACCTGGCTGCCGCCCGCGGGGGCCGAGCTGCGGCGGTATCGGGCCTGCCTGCCAGGGCTGTGGGCCTTCAGTCCCTGAATGCCTGTGCGTCTGGTGCCCCCTTGTTCACGGGCGCGGCGCGGCAGGTTCCACCATTAACATCGGCCGCACCAACATCAATCACTTCAGGGGGAACCGAAGATGGACTTCCAAGAGGCCGTGCGCAGCTGCTTCAACAACTATGCGAACTTCAACGGCCGGGCCAGCCGTTCCGAGTTCTGGTGGTGGGCGCTCTTCTGCCTGCTGGCCAGCGCGGTGCTGGGCGCGTTCAGCCACAAGCTGTCGGCCGTCTTCTCCCTGGCCACCTTCGTGCCCTACATCGCCGTGGCGGCGCGCCGCCTGCACGACACCGACCGCAGCGGCTGGCTCCAGCTCGTCGGCCTGATCCCCTTTGTCGGTTGGATCATCCTGATCTATTGGCTGGCTCAGGAGAGCAAGAGCAGCAGCCGGTACGCCTGAGGGGCCCGCTGCCGGGCGCGTGGACCCGGAGTCTTCTACGCGCCCAGGGCGGCGGGTTGAACCAGGACGGTCCAGTGCCGCTCGTGCGATGCCGTCGTGAATTTCAATGGCAAGAACCGTTCGATCATCTCGAAGTTCGTCTTCGCATGTGGCGTCAGGGCTGTGCAGGTGTACGACGCGGCTGAACCGCGCTGCCAGACGGCCAGTGCCAGGGGCAGGGCCCACTGATCCGCCAGATGGGGCCCCAGCGCGGCGGTACTGATTTGATAGTCCCGCACTTCGCGGATGAGCTGGCGAGCCACCTGCTCCGCGCTGACCCCCTTCTCTCCAAAAGCCGTGAACACTTCGCTGAGGTGCTCGTACACCAGGGTCGCCAGCAGCGCATTGCCCGGCCCTTCGTTCTGCCGGCAGGCCGCCTCGCGCAGCTGGCCGTGGCTCCAGCCCAAACCGGTGCCCAGCTGTTCCAGCTCACGCCGGGCGACCGAGCGCGGCAGTGCCGGCGCGAAGCATTCGGCGTAGCTCTCCAGCTTCGCGCCACGGTCGTTCAGATCGAAAGGCTGCAGCTGGCCCTTGGCCGGCGAGATCGTGACCTCGATCTCGCCGCCACCCGCAGGGTAGAAGCCCAGTCGACGCAGCACGAGATCAGCGTTCGCGCCGAGCTTGCGCAGCAGCGGCGCGTAGCTGCGCTCCAGGAAGTGGAACGGCGGTGCCATCGGGTTGTGCGTGCCGCCGCCCAGCTTCAGGTGGCTGGGCGCATCCGCCATCATCAGTGCCGGCCAGACGGTCTGCAGCACCAGGGTGCAGCTGCCGGCGGTGCCGACGCTGAATGCGTAGTGGCCCGCCTGAACCGGGCCGGGCTTGAACGTCAGGGACTGCGAGTTGAGTTCGCTCCCTTGCACTTGCGCGCCACACACCTCGGCAGCGGCATTCACGCAGGTCAGGTGCTGACGCATCAGGCCCGGCTTGGCGCGGCCGGCACGAATCCGGGTCAGTGCAAAGGGCTGGCCTGTGCACATGGACAGAGCCAGCGAGGTCCGCAGGATTTGTCCTCCGCCCTCACCGACGGAGCCATCGATCTCGATCATGTCTTTCTCTTGTTGTTCCGGGGTCGCCGTGCGGCAAGGCACACCGAGCGAGGTGTGGTTGAAAACCGGCTCGTTAAAGCGCCCTCCCCCCTTCACCCTTTAAAGCAAACCACCTGCTTGAGCGTGTGCACCACTTCCACCAGGTCGCTCTGTGCCACCATCACGGCGTAGATGTCCTTGTAGTCCATCGGGATCTCGTCGATGACGTTTGCGTCCTTGCGGCACTNGACGCCCTCGGTGGCCCTGACATGGTCATCGATGGTGAACATCTTATTGGCCTTGATGCGGCTCATGACGCGGCAGGCGCCGTGGATGCAGCTCTAGAAGCTCTCCGGGTTGCCCAGGCCGCGCACAATGTAGCTGCGCGCGCCCATGCTGCCGGGGATGATGCCCATCTCGCCGCGCTTGGCGCTCACGGCGCCCTTGCGGGTGACGAACATGTCCTCACGGAAGTGGCGCTCCTGCTGCACATAGTTGTGGTGGCAGTTCACGGCCTCCACATGCGCCTCGAAGGGCTTGGCGATGACCGAACGCACTGTGGCGATCAGGTTGGCCATCATCACCTCGCGGTTCTTCATCGCGAACTTCTGGGCCCAGGACACGCCGCGCACATAGTCGCCGAAGTACTGGGCGCCTTCCTCGAAGTAGGCCAGGTCCTTGTCCGGCAGATTGCGCTGGTGGCGCTCCGCGTCCTTCTTGGCCAGCTCGATGAAGTGGGTGCCGATGGCATTGCCCACGCCACGCGAGCCCGAGTGCAGCATGAACCAGACGAAGCCGACCTCGTCGAGACAGACCTCGATGAAGTGGTTGCCGGTGCCCAGCGTGCCCAGGTGCTTGCGGTTGTTGGTGTTCTTCAGGCGCGGGTGCAGCTCGCACAGTGCGTCGAATTCGCCGGCCAGCGCAGCCCAGGCCTGGTCCACCGTCTCCGGCGGGTTCTCCCAGCTGCCGGGGTCGCGGCCACGGTGCCTGGGTGCCGAGCCGTGCGGCACCGCCTTCTCGATGGCCGAGCGCAGCGGGCCCAGGCTGTCGGGCAGGTCTTCGGCACGCAGCGTGGTCTTGGCGGCCATCATGCCGCAGCCGATGTCCACACCCACCGCCGCCGGGATGATGGCTTTGATCGTCGGGATGACGGAGCCGACCGTGGCGCCGATGCCCAGGTGCACGTCCGGCATGGCTGCGATGTGCTTGAAGACGATGGGCAGCTTGGCGGCGTTGGCCAGCTGTTGCATGGCCTCGGGCTCGACCGGGACGCCTTGCGTCCACATCTTGATCGGCACGCCACCGGCCACTTCTTCGAGCTTGTAGTTCTGATCGTTCATGTTGTTCTTCCCATCAAGAGGAAGCGGTGACAAGGGTCGATGAAATCTTCACTCCGCCATCCATTGCTGGACCGGGATTTGAACCCGGGACGCCCCAGGATCGCTCCTGGGGCACGCGACTTTTGCCGCGTGCGTCTACCTGTAGTTCCATCTGCATTCACCGCGAAACGGGTGATGCCCCGCTGCGACAAGGGGCGGTGAAACGTCGTGCTCTACCACTGAGCTACGGTCCCCCTGATGTGGGACCGACGGGACTCGAACCCGCGACACCGAGCATGAAAGGCTGTAGTTCCACCTGCATTCGCAGCAGGACATCTCAAAAGAGCGCGACAAGAGAAGCAAGACATAGCCACACTGGTTGCCCAGCTGGGGATTCGAACCCCCGGCGTTCCGGATGTAGTCCTGCTGGCATTCGCGCCAAACCTGACCGCCCCCGCGTGGCGACAAACAGGCGGTGAGACTGGGTTGACATGGAGTCCCACCTGCATTCGCCACGCGACAACGCGTGTTGTTCGTCCTGGCCTTACTGCGTGGCCAGCGACACCTTCTCGATCTCACCGATCCAGTGCTCGGCGTCCATCGTGTCGGCGGCAAAGTTCGCCACCATGGTGAACACCGCGTCCGAAAAGCCGCCGACATTCAGGATGTCGTGCCGCTCCGCGGCCTGGGTGCTCGCCGTCGGCTGGATGTCGATGCAGACCAGGCGCGCCTTCGGGTTGCGCTGCTTCAGCAGCTCCCACTCGCGCAGGGTCTGCGTTGCACCGCGCCGCTTGGCGTCGACCCAGGACTCGTTGTCCGAGACCAGGATCACCAGGTCCACCGCCGCCCCCTCCCGGTTCAGCCAGGCCAGCGGCGCGCTGCAGCTGGTGCCCCCGCCCCCGATCTTGGCCAACGCCTGGGCGTTGGTCATCACCGAGTCGCGAGGGTTCAGCGACAGCTTCACCACGTCCTGCTCGAAGGGCAGCACACGGGCCTGCGGGTTCCGGCGCAACACCGCCGCAGCCACCAGGGCGGCCACGTCGATGCAGCGCACGCTGGACGTCGCCGAACCGCGATGGCCGGTGACAGCCGAGCCCATCGAGCCTGAGACGTCAGGGCACACCACGACGCGACCGGCCAGGGCCGGCACATTGACCAGCGACAGCTCCATCGCATCCTGCAGCGCGTCGCGAACCTGCGCCGGCACCGCCTCGCCCGCCGCCTTGAAGGCGGACAGCAGCTGGTACGGCATCACCCGCGCCCGGGCCACGGCCTGGGCATCGCTCAGCTTGGCGGCCACCGCCTCGGCCAGGCCGGGCAGCTCGAACACACCCTGCCGGGTGAAGGTGTTCAGGTTCTGGCGCACCATCTGCCACGAACCCTGGCGGGCGACCTGAGCCCATTGGGCGGAGGTCAGCGGCAGCGCAGTCAGCATCTGGAACGGCACGTCGGGTAGTTCGGCGTCTTCACCCCGGGCCGTCGCGCGCTTGAAGCGCTCGAACGTCTGGGTGATGGGCGGCAGCGCCGCTTCATCGAAAGAGCGCCCGATCAGCCATGCGAACCATGCGGCCCGCCAGGCCTCGGCCGGCTTGGGGTGGACCATCTTCACCACATCCGCCAGCGAAGGCGTGTTGCCCACGGCGGCGTTCAGCAGCTGCTTCTCGGTGGCGGTCATCAGCCAGTGCTGCACCAGCTTCTTCGGACGCGATCCCAGCGACTTGCGGCCCACGGCGCCGCTGCGCAGGATCTGCACGAAGTTGCGCAGCATCTTGCCGTTGTCCACGACGCGGTTGAACACCTGGGCCAGCAGTGCGACGTCGCGCACCGCCAGGCTGGCAGCCAGCAGCGCCGGCATGTCCTTCATGTGGCCGGACTGGCGGGCATAGATCGCGGTCTTGGCCACGAAGGCCGGCTCCAGCTGCTGGGCCAGCGCCAGCACCTGGTCCAGTTGATCCTCTGCCTGGGCATAGAAGGTCCGGCTCAGGCAGCCGGTGGCGGCCAGTTGGGCCAGCTGGTGCCGCGAGCCAAAGGCATAGGCCGGCGCCAGTTGGGCGTTGCGGGCCGTGGCGGCGGGCAGCAGGGCGCCCTGGCTGGTTTGGAAGAGCTGGGTGTTGACCATGAGGTTCTCCTCTTCTGCATTCAACTTGTTGTTCTTGCCTTCTTCTTTGCAACGGGTGTGCCAGATGCTGGGTTGATGGCGGGATGGAACGACAAGTCATTGATTGAAAAGGGAAATGTTCAAATCAATGTCGGTAGTCCCCAGAATTTGGATCCATCGAAAGTCCACTGGGAATAGACTTGTAGATAGAAAACTATCTATATAGATATGCCCAAGAAGACCGTCGTGATTGGCTTTCTCGGCTCGCAACTGGACTCGGGGCAGGGCGCCGGCCGTTGGGAGAAGTGGCGCCCCACGGTGTCACTGCTGCAGCAGGAGGACATGCTGATCGACCGGTTCGAGCTGCTCTACTCGCCCAAGTACGCCGCGCTGGCCCGGACCCTGTCGGCGGACATGGCCCAGGTCTCGCCCGACACGCAGGTGAATCTGGTGCCCATGGACGTGGCCGATCCCTGGGACTTCGGCGAGATGTATGCGGCCCTTTATGACTGGGCCAAGGGCTATCGCTTCGATCCCGACACAGAGCAGTACTGGGCGCACATCACCACGGGCACCCACGTGGCGCAGATCTGCATGTTCCTGATGGTGGAGTCCCGCTTCATCCCTGGGGTGCTGCTGCAGACGGCCCCGCCCCGCAAGCAGGGGCGAGACCATCCCGGCAGCTACACCCTCATCGATCTGGACCTGTCGCGCTATGACGTGCTGGCGCAGCGCTTTCACCAGGCCCAGGCGGAGGCGCAGGCCTTCCTCAAGAGCGGCATCGCGACCCGCAATGCCCGCTTCAATGCGCTGATCGACGAGATCGAGCGCGTGGCCGTCCGCTCGCAGGCGCCCATCCTGCTGACCGGCCCGACGGGGGCGGGCAAGTCGCATCTGGCGCGGCGCATGTACGAGCTCAAGCGCGCACGCCACCAGGTGCAGGGCGACTTCGTCGAGGTGAACTGCGCCACGCTGAGGGGGGATGGCGCCGCGTCCACCCTGTTCGGGCACAAGAAGGGCGCGTTCACCGGCGCCATCACCGACCGCGCCGGTCTGCTGCGCACGGCGCACCAGGGGGTGCTGTTTCTCGATGAGATCGGCGAGCTGGGGCTGGATGAGCAGGCCATGCTGCTGAAGGCGGTGGAGGAGAAGCGCTTCTTTCCCATGGGCAGCGACCGTGAGGTGAGCAGCGACTTCCAGCTGATCGCCGGCACGCACCGCGATCTCCGCATGGACGTGGCGCAGGGGCGTTTTCGCGAAGACCTGTTCGCGCGCATCAACCTGTGGGCCTACACCCTGCCCGGGCTGGCGCAGCGCCCGGAGGACATCGAGCCCAATGTGGAGCACCTGCTCGCGCGCGCCGCGGCAGAGACCGGCCGCGCCGTGCGCTTCAACGCCGAGGCCAGGGCGCGCTATCTTCAGTTCGCTCGCTCCAGTGAGGCACGGTGGTCCGGCAACTTCCGGGACCTGACCGCCAGCATCACGCGCGTGGCCACCCTGGCCGATGGTGGGCGCATCTCGCTGGATCTGGTCGAGGCCGAGATCCAGCGGCTGCGTTGGCTGTGGCAGCCCGGCGAGCCTGTCTCGGCACCCGTCGCCGCGCTGGATGAGCTGCTGCCGCCCGGAACTGCCGAAACGCTGGACCTGTTCGACCGCCTGCAGCTTGAGGCCGTGGTCCAGGTCTGCCG
>NZ_BADL01000600.1 GCF_000333615.1 Ideonella sp. B508-1
CGCGCATCCTACATTACTGGCGCGCCGGCTCAAGCCGCCGGTCGGCCGCGGCCCTATCGTCCGGCCCAGAACAGACAGGAGACATTCCCATGACCCAGGGCGCGACCGCCATGCTGCGCACGCTGCTCGACGCCGGCGTCGACACCTGCTTCACCAACCCCGGCACCTCGGAGATGCACTTCGTCGCCGCGCTGGACGCCACGCCCACGATGCGCGCGGTGCTGACCCTGTTCGAGGGCGTGGCCACCGGCGCGGCCGACGGCTTCGCCCGCATGGCCGACCGGCCTGCCGCCACCCTGCTGCACCTGGGCTGCGGCCTGGGCAACGGCCTGGCCAACCTGCACAACGCCCGCAAGGCGCGGGTGCCGCTGGTCAACATCGTGGGCGAGCACGCCACCCACCACGCGGCGCTGGACACGCCGCTGCAGTCCGACATTGCCACCGCGGCGCGCAATGTCTCGGCCTGGGTGCGCACCGCGCAGCAGCCCGCCACCCTGGGCACTGACGTGGCCGAGGCGGTGAGCGTGGCCCAGGGCCCGCCCGGCCAGGTGGCCACGCTGATCCTGCCGGCCGATGTCTCCTGGGGCGAGGGCGCCAGCCCCGCGGCCCCGCGGCCCCCGGCCACGCCGGCTCCGGCCGATGCGGCCCGCGTGGCCGCCATCGCCCAGGCCCTGCGCGAGGCCAGCGCCCAGGGCGGGCACTGCGCCCTGCTGCTGGGCGGGCGGGCCCTGCGCGAGCCAGCGCTGCGCGAGGCCGGCCGCATCGCCGCCCACCTGGGCCTGCGCCTGCTGGGCGAGGTCTTTCCCACCCGGCTGACGCGCGGCGCCGGCCTGCCGCCGGTGGAGCGCCTGGCCTACCTGGCCGAGATGGCCTCGGTGCAGCTGGCCGGCCTGACCCAGCTGGTGCTGGTGGACGCCCGCCCCCCGGTCTCCTTCTTCGCCTACCCCGGCCAGCCCAGCGCGCTCACGCCGGCCGGCTGCACCCTGCACACCCTGGCCGCACCGGACGAGGACGTGCTGGCCAGCCTGAGCGCCCTGGTGGCCGCGCTGGGCGCCCAGGCCGCCGTGCCCGGGCTGCAGCCGCCCTGGCGCCCCGGCGCCCCGCGCGGCCGGCTGACCGCCGAGAAGGTCTGCAAGGCGGTGGGCCACCTGCTGCCCGAAGGCGCCATCGTGGTGGACGAGGCCCAGACCTCCGGCGCCCTGCTGCCGGGCTTCACCGCCGGGGCGCCGCGGCACGAGCTGCTGGCGCTGACCGGCGGGGCCATCGGCCAGGGCCTGCCGCTGGCGCTGGGCGCGGCCGTGGCCTGCCCGGACCGCCCGGTGCTGGCCCTGGTGGGCGACGGCGCGGCCATGTACACCCTGCAGGCGCTGTGGAGCATGGCGCGCGAGCGGGCCCACGTCGTGAGCGTCATCTTCAACAACCGCGCCTACGGCATCCTGAACCTGGAGCTGCAGCGGGTGGGCGCCCAGCGTCCGGGCCCGCGCGCCCTGGCCCAGTTCGACCTGGGTCAGCCGGCGCTGGACTTCGTGCAGCTGGCCCAGGGCATGGGGGTGAGCGCCTGCCGCGTGGACACGGCCGAGGCCTTCACCGCCGCGCTGGCGCGGGCGCTCGCCCAGCCCGGGCCGCAGCTGATCGAGGCGGTGGTGCCCAGCGCCTTCTCGGGCCTGAAGCTGCGCGTGCTGCCCTGGCTGCTGCGCGCCCTGGGCCAGATGCCGCTGCCGGTGGCCCGGGCCCTGAAGCGCAAGCTGGCGCCATGAACGGCGTGAAGGCCATGGGCGACACCCTGGACGCCGATCTGCTGGTGGTGGGCGGGGGCCTGGCCGGCCTGCTCACCGCCCTGGGCGCCGTGCAGCGTGGCCTGCGCGTGGTGGTGGTGGAGCGCGACACGCGCGAGCGCCTGGGCGGCCTGGCGCGCTGGGCCTTCGGCGGCATGGCCCTGGTGGGCACGCCGCTGCAGGCGCGGGCCAAGATCCCCGACCACCCCGAGCGCGCCCTGGCAGACTGGCTGCGCTGGGGCGGGCTGAACCCGGCGGACCCGGCCGACCGCTGGCCCCTGGCCTGGGCGAGCCACTACGTCGAGCGTTCCCGCCCGGACGTGCACGACTGGCTGCGCAGCCTGGGCCTGCGCTTCCTGCCGGCCGTCAGCTGGGTGGAGCGGGGCCTGAACGGCGAGGGCAACAGCCTGCCGCGCTACCACGTGCTGTGGGGCAGCTCGCGCCTGCTGACGCTGCGGGTGATTGCCGCGCTGGAGCAGGCCGCCAGCGGCCCCCGGGCCGACCGCCTGACCCTGCTGTGCGGCACCCGGGTGACGGCGCTGGACTGGACCGACGGCGCGGTGAGCGGCGCCCAGGCGGTGGACGAGGCCAGCGGCCGCGCGCTGCGCCTGCGCGCGCCGCAGGTGGTGCTGGCCACCGGCGGCCTCAACGGCACGCTGGAAGGGGTGCGCGCCCATTGGCCCGCGGGCCAGCCCTGCCCCGGCGAACTGCTCAACGGTGCCCACCCCTTTGCCGACGGCGCCCTGCACCGGGCCGCCGTGCAGGCGGGCGGGCGCATCGCCGCGCCGGGGGCCATGTGGAACTACGCCGCAGGCATCCCGCACCCGCAGCCGCATTTCGCGGGCCATGGCCTGTCCCTGGTGCCGCCCAAATCGGCCCTGTGGCTGGACGCCAGCGGCCGGCGCATCGGCCCGTCTCCCCTGGTCACCGGCTTCGACACCCCCGACCTGTGCCGGCAGGTGGCGGCCCAGGCCCAACCCTGGACCTGGCAGCTGCTCAACCGCCGCATCGCCCGGCGCGAGCTGGCCATCTCCGGGGCCGAGCACAACCCGCGCATCCGCGAGCGGCAGTGGCTGCCCTTCCTGGCCGAGACCCTGCTGGGCAGCGGGCGCCTGCTGGACCAGCTGCTGCGTGAGAGCCCCCAGGTCCTGGCCCACGAACGGCTGGACGGCCTGGCCGCGCAGATGAACGCGCTGAGCGGCGGCCCGCATGTGGACCCCGCGGTGCTGCAGGCCACGGTGGACGCCTTCGACGCCCACTTCGTGCCCGGCCAGGGTCTGCGCCTGGCCAACGACGACCAGCTGCGCCGCATCCAGCACGCCCGCCAATGGAGGCCGGACCGGCTGCGCACCTGCGCGCCCGCGCCGCTGCAGCGCCGGGGCGACGGGCCCTTCGTCGCCATCCAGCTGCGGCTGATCACCCGCAAGAGCCTGGGCGGCCTGGTGACCGACCTGCACAGCCGGGTGCTGGACGCGCAGGACCGGCCGCTGCCCGGCCTCTACGCGGTGGGCGAGGCGGCGGGCTTCGGCGGCGGCAACGCCAGCGGCCGGCGCTCGCTGGAGGGCACCTTCCTGCCGGGCTGTATCCTGACCGCCCAGGCGGCGGCGCGGCACCTGGGTGGCGGTGCCAGCGCTGCCTAGAATGTGTGGATTGCATACCTTGTTGGGTATGAGCCTCCTCTGCCCCACGGCCCGCACCATGTCCTCACTCCCCCGGCCTCTCTGTCGTCCATCCCGCGCCCGTTCCAAGCGGAGGCGGGGTTGATGCTGCCCTGGGCCGACTGGGCCCCGCTGGCCGCCCTGGGCGGGGCGGTGGGCGCCGTGCTGGCGCTGACCGGCGCGGGCGGCGGTGCGCTGGCCGTACCCCTGCTGGTGCTGGTGCTGGGCTGGTCGATCCACCTGGCCGCGCCGGTGGCGCTGGTGGCGGTGGGCCTGTCGGCCTGGTTGGGGGCCGGCTTTGCGCTGCGCGAGGGCATCGTGCGCTACCGGGCCGCCGGGGTGCTGGGGGCCGCCGGCATGGCGGCCGCGCCCCTGGGCGTGTGGCTGGCCCAGCGCCTGCCGCAGGGCGTGCTGCTGCTGGCCTTCGTGGCGTTCATGCTCTTCACCGCCCGCCGCATGTGGCGTGACGGCCCGGCCCAGGCCGGTCCCCAGAAGGCGCCGGCCTGTGTGCGACCCGAGGGCGAGCAGCGCCTGTACTGGACCCGCCCCTGCCTGTGCGTGATGCTGCGGGTGGGGGCGCTGGCGGGTGTGCTCAGCGGCCTGCTGGGCATCGGTGGCGGCTTCGTCATCGTGCCGGCGCTGGACCGCCATTCCAACCTGGACCTGCGCAGCATCCAGGCCACCTCGCTGGCGGTGATCGCGCTGGTGTCCGTTTCCGGCCTGGNCGCGGCCTGGTGGAGCGGGCAGCTGCAGACGGCCGCGGCAGCGCCCTTCGCGGTGGGCGCGGTGGCGGGCCTGCTGATGGGCCGGCGCTGGGCCATGCGCCTGTCCACCCGCGCCCTGCGCCGCGGTTTTGCCGTGGTGGCGGTGGTGGTGGCGGTGATGCTGCTGCTGCGCACCTTGAGCCACTTCTGAACGCGGGCACGCTCCCCAGCTTGGGGCTGGTCGCCTCATTCCGGGGGCGTTGCCGCCCGTGGTCGCGCCTGGGCAAGGCCTGCCGGCGGCTCCAGCCATGGCACGGAATCTGCTGAACCCGGGTCAAGAGTAGAAGCGTTCAGCGGCCGCCCGGCCGCCCGGAAATTGCTCTGAAACCCCGCCTGCGCGCACGCCCGTGGCGCAGCCCGTGCTGTTTTCGGAGCTCTCGTCCATGCAACGCCGTTCTCTCCTCCAGGCCGCTGCCGCCTCTTCGCTGATCGCCGCCACGCCCTTCGTGCGCGCCCAGGGCAGCCTGCAGAAGTTCAAGTTCAACCTGGGCTGGAAGTTCGAAGCTTCCGGCGCCGGCTTTCTGCTGGCGCAGCAGCGCGGCTACTACAAGGACGCCGGCCTGGACGTCACCATCGACACCGGCAACGGCTCGGCCGGCGCCATCAGCCTGGTGGCCGGCGGGGCCTACGACGCGGCCTCGGCCGACCTGTCCACGATGATCGAGTTCAACGCGGCCAACCCGCAGGCCGCGCTCAAGGCCGTGGCCATCCAGTACGACCTGAACCCCAACGCGGTCATCGTGCGCAAGAACGGCCCCATCCAGAAGCCGGCCGACCTGGCGGGCAAGACCCTGTTGGGCCAGCCCTTCAATGCCTCGCGCAAGCTGTTCCCCGTGTTCGCCAAGGCCCAGGGCTTCGACCCGGCCTCGGTCAAGTGGGAGAACGTGGCCCCGGACATCGGCGACACCCGCTTCGTCAAGGGCGACTTCGACGGCGTGGCCTATTTCTACTTCACCGGCCTGCTCAACCTGAAGGCCCGCGGCCTGGGGGCCGATCAGCTCACCGTGTTCCGCTTTTCCGACCACGGCATGAAGTCCTATGGCAACGGCCTGGTGGCCAATGCCAAGCCCATGGCCCAGGCCGACGCGATGAAGGCTTTCGTCAAGGCCAGCACCCGGGGCTGGCTGGAGTGCATGGCCGACCCGGCCGCCGGTGCCGCCGCGCTCAAGGCCCGCGAGCCCCTGGTGCAGGAGGCGCTGGAGCTCGAGCGCCTGAAGCTCATCCTGGACGGCACGATGAAGACCCCCGACACCCGGGCTCACGGCTGGGGCGCGGCCACCCCGGCGCGCCTGCAGGCCACCATCGACGAGACGGTGGCCGCCTTCGGCCTGAAGAGCGCGCCCACCCTGGCCGACTTCTGGACCGACAAGTTCCTGCCCGCCCTGGCCGAGCGCAAGCTCAAGGTCTGAGCCTGTCTTCCTTCCACGAACCTGGAGTGGCCATGGGCATTCCCGTGATCGACCTGCAGGGGGCACTGGCCCCCGGCGGCCCCCGCGTGCCCGAGGTGGTGCGCCAGCTGCGCGAGGCCGCCATGGCCTCGGGCTTCTTCTACGTGAAACACCACGGTGTGGACCGCTGGATGGTGCAGCGCCAGTTCGCGCTGGCGCGCGAGCTGCTGGAGCTGCCGGCCGAGCGCCGGGCGGCCCTGTCCATCCGCCATTCGCCGATCATGCGCGGCTTCGAGGCCCTGGGCGAGCAGACCCTGGACGCCGCGATGAAGCCCGACCTGAAGGAGAGCTTCTACTGCGGCATGGACTGGCCGGCCGAGCACCCCTTCGTGCAAGCCGGCTACCAGACCTACGGCCCCAGCCAGTGGCCCGAGGAGCTGCCGCAGGCCAAGGGGCTGTGCGAGGCCTACATCGCGGCCATGAACCGCCTGTCCGAGCGCATCATGCAGCTGATGGCCTTGTCGCTGGACTTGCCGGAGCGCTACTTCGACACCGCCTGTCGCGAGCCCATGGTGACGCTGCGCATGATCCGCTACCCGGCCCACCCGGCCGATGCCGACGAGCGCACCTTCGGCGCGGGCGCCCACACCGACTGGGGCGCCATCACCGTGCTGGCGCAGGACCACCACGGCGGCCTGGAGGTGCAGACCCCGGGCGGCGACTGGGTGGAGGCCCCGCCGATGGAGGACGCCTTTGTCGTCAACCTGGGCGACATGATCCCGCGCTGGACCAATGGCCGCTACCACTCCAACCCGCACCGGGTGCGCAACCGCCATTCGGGCGGCGCGCCGCGCTTCTCCATCCCCTTCTTCTTCGAGCCCAACTACCTGGCCCGCATCGAGGCCGTGCCCGGCACCGTGGCGCCGGGAGAGTGCCCGCGCTGGGCCCCCTGCACCGCCGGCGAGCACCTGCGCGAGATGTACCAACGCACCTATGCACGGACCACGGCATGAAGCTCTACGTCAACCTGTTCTGCCGCGACATCGAGGCCCAACTGGCCTTCTACACCGCCCTGCTGGGCCTGCCCGAGCTGGCGCACGCCCGCTCGCCCATCTACCGGGCGCTGGCCGCGCCGGGCTTCCAGTTCGGCCTGCATGCGCCGGCCGCCTACGGCTTGCTGCAACTGGACCGGCGCAGCCCGCAGGACGAGGGCGTTCCGCCCGTCACCGCCTACCTGAACTTCATGCTGGA
>NZ_BADL01000599.1 GCF_000333615.1 Ideonella sp. B508-1
CTCAACCGCGGGCTGAAGAAGTCCCCGGCCGAGCGCTACCCGACGATGGACGCCTTTGCGCAAGACCTGCGGCGTTGGCTGGCGGGCGAGCCGGTGCAGGCCCGGCCGGACCGCCTAGCCTACCGCACCGCCAAGTTCGTCGGCCGGCATCGGCTGCCGGTGGCCGCGGGGGCTGCGGTGGTCGTGTCCCTGATCGCCGGGACCGGCCTCTCCTTGTGGCAGGCCCAGCAGGCCCGGCGCGCGGCCATGGAGGCCCGGACGCAGAGCGCGACGGCGGCTGCCGTCAGGCACTTCATGGAACAGGTGTTCCTGGCCAACTCAGGCGACCAGGCCGACCCCCAACGCGCGCGCGAAATGACGGCCCGGGAGCTGCTGGACCAGGGCACAGCCCGTCTGGAAGTTGATTTGCGCGATGCGCCCGAAGCCAGGCTGGAGCTGTATGCCACGCTGGCCGAGCTCTACAGCGGCATGGGGCTGGAAGCACAGGCCCGCACCCTGGCCGACAAGCGGCTGGCGCTCGCCAGGGCACTGCATGGTGAGCCCAGCCTGGCCGTGGCCCAGGCCCTGATCGCCCGCGCACAGCGGGACGTCACGTCCGACAAGCAGAAGGACGCCTTGTCATTGCTGACCCAGGCCCGCGCGGACCTGGATGCCATCGCGCCTTCACAGCCCGATGAGGCCAGCACGCGTCTTCTGCTCGACATCACCCTGGCAGATGCCTACCAGCGCCAGTCCCCGTTGCAGGCCTTGCCTTACGCCGAACAGGCCGTCGCATCCGCCAAGGCGCAGCGGCTGGCGGCACAGACCGTCCGAGCGCTGAGGATTCAGTCGGATGCTCTTTTCCGGCTGGAGCGCTTTGCGCAGGCCCAGGTGCCGCTGAAGGAAGTGGCCGCGATGATCGAGGCAGACCACAGCCTGGGGTGGCAGCATGTGATCGACGTCTATTCCAGCTTGGCCGATCTTCAAAGCCGAGCGGGGCAGCGCGCAGACGCCGAAGCCTCCTACCAAAGGGCGCTGGCGCTGGCGAGCAAGGGCGCGGGTCAGCCCCAAGATCTGGCCATCGTCCAGAATCGCCTGGCCATTTCGCGCTTCATCGGCGGCCAGTATGCCGAGGCTGTCGAGGCGAGTCGCGTGGCAGCCCAGTGGGCGCGGCAGCTTCCGGCGGACACGCCCCTGGGACTCTTTCCGGCCACCTTCGTGGGAAACCATGGGCGGGCACTCAATGTTTGGGGTCACCCGGAGGAGGCGCTGTCCACCATCGAGGAGGGGCTCGCCATGATCGCGCGCCGGCAGCGTGCCACAGGCCAGCCCGCGGTCGAACATGAAGGACCGCTTCAAGCCTTCCGCGCCGAGGCCTTGATCGAACTGGGCCGGCTGGCGGAGGCTGAACAGGCCATGAACCGATGCTGGGCACTGCTGGGGGACAACCGAACCCACCAGCTCGGCTTTGCCACCAATGCGCGGCGCGCCTACTGGGTGGCCAGCGGGCAGGCCCAGCGGGCGCTGGACGACTTCAACCGAAGCCCGAGACCATCGAGCCCCGATCCCAGTGCACCGGCGCGATGGCAATCTCAAAAGGCGATGTTCGAGATGGCGGCGGGTGATGCGGCGGCCGCCAGGAACGATGCAGAGGCCGCACTGGCCAGCCTCCAGAAGGACCCCAACCGGGCCTACCTTCGATACTCCGAAGGCACGGCATGGTTCGTCCTGGGCCAGGCCTTGCTGGCGCAGGGCGACCACGCATCGGCGGTCAACGCATTGGCTCAGGCCGAGGTCGTGTACCGCCAGATGTACGACGCGTCCGTCAGCCTGCCGCTGGCGCGATTGCTGTCTGTCGAAGCACAAGCGCTCGAACGCGTGCACGACGCGGCAGGGGCCCAGCGAAAGGAAGACGAGTCCCGGGCCATCCGGGCCCGGCATCCCTCCGTGAGAGGACTCTTCCCATCCCGGTGATGTCCGGTTGACGCCCAACCCGCCGTTCAACGGAGCAGGGGGCCCGCGCCGCGGGCCCGCGCTTCCTCCGTGGAACAGGAGTTGGACATGCTGCGAACCCGCGCGACGCCCTGGCGTTGCCTTGTGCTTTTCCTGCCGGCCTGGGCGCTGGCCTTGGGGGCCAGCACGGCCAGGGCGGCCGACACGGTCGATTGGCGGTTGGGCCTGGGGGGCGGCAGCGCCCATGGCCGCACCGATTGCGTGGCGGGCTATGCCTGTGACGCCGAGGGCGGTCAGGGCCAGCTGCATGTCGATGCGCTGATCGACGAGGCCTGGGCGGTGCGGCTGGCCGCGTTCGGCGCCCGCCGCTTTCACGGCGGCGACACCAGCCCGGCGGGCACGCCCTTCGGGGGCGATTTCGCCGTGCGTGGGCTGGCCCTGAGCGGGAGCTACCGCTGGGCCTTCGCACCCGACTGGGATCTGGAGGGGCGCGCGGGCCTGGCCAGCGTGCAGACGCGCTTTCGCTACGCCGCGCCCTTTGCCGGCAGCGTCTCCCACACCAGCACCCAGCCTCTGCTGGGGCTGGCCTTGGGCTGGTCGCCCGCGCCGGACTGGCGGCTGTCCCTGGAATGGGATGTGACCCGCTTCGAGGCCTATCGCACCCAGGGGCCGCTGCGCCTGCTGGGCCTGGCCGTCGAAACCCGCTTCTGAAGGGAGATGCCCGTGACTGTTTCCCCCCTGTCCTTCTCCCGCCCCCTGCAGCGTGTCCTGTCCTGGCTGCCCGGGCTGGCGCTGGCCCTGCTGGGCGCCTGCGGCGGCAGCGCCGACGCCCCGCCGCCCACCGAAATCACGCCCAGCACGCCACCGGTCGAGGCGGTGGCGCCCACCATCGTGCAGCCGCCGCTGGGCCTGACGGTGGAGGCAGGTCAGCCGGCCGCCTTCTCGGTGGCCGCCACCGGCACCGACCCGCTGCACTACCAGTGGCAGCGCGACGGGGTCGACATCGCCGGGGCCACCGGCACCAGCTACACCCTGGACAGCACGGTGGCCACCGATGACGGCGCGGTCTTCCGGGCGGTGGTGAGCAATGTGGCCGGCACGGCCACCAGCGAGGGCGCGACCCTCACCGTGACGGTGCCGCCGGTGGACCCGCCGCCCGCCGATCCGCCGGTGCTCACCATCACCCAGCAGCCCACCAGCCTGTCGGTGACGGCCGGTGCCACGGCCAGCTTCAGCGTGGCGGCCAGCTGCAGCCGGGGCACGCTGCACATCCAGTGGCAGCGCGGCAGCGCGGGCAGCTTCAGCGACCTGGCCGGCGCCACGGCCAACGGCTACAGCCTGTCCACCGCGGCTGCCGACAACGGAGCCCAGTTCCAGGCCCGGCTGGACTGCGATGGCCAGAGTGCCGCCACCAGCGCGGTGGCCACGCTGACCGTGACCACACCGCCACCGCCGCCGGCCACGCTGAACCTGTTGGCCTATCCGCTCACCGGCCTGCGGGACCAGGCCCAGGTCGGGTCGCTCAGCGCCGTCGACCGCCTGCCCGATGGCAGCACCGTGTTCGCCGACCGCAGCCGGGTGCGGCGGCTCTCGGCCGATCTGTCCACCATCTCCGCCCTGGCCGGCGGCACCAGCACCGGGTCTGCCGATGGCGTGGGGGCCGCGGCCAGCTTCAACGGCATCCAGGGCCTGACCCACGACAGCGCCGGCAATGTCTACGTGGCCGATGGCGGCAACGGCACGGTGCGCCGCATCGCCCCCGATGGCACGGTCACCACCCTGGCCGGCCTGGCCGGGCAGTCCGGCAGCGTCGATGGCAGCGGCAGCGCCGCCCGCTTCTACAGCCCCAGCGGCATCGTGCTGGGCAGCGATGGCGACCTGTACGTGGCCGATGCGCCAGCAGCCCTGATCCGCCGGGTGAGCCTGGCCGGTGTGGTCAGCACCTATGCCGGCAGCGGCAGCTACGGCAACGCCAACGGGCCGGCACTGGCCGCGCAGTTCTACTACCCCAGCGGTCTGGTGATGGCCGCCAATGGCGACCTCATCGTGGCCGACACCGGCAACAACCTCCTGCGGCGCATCGTGCGCAGCGGGGGCGGCGCCGGTGCGGTGCAGACCCTGGCGGGCAGCGGCAGCGTGGATGCCAGCGCACCCGACGGCATCGGCACCGCCGCCGGCCTGCCCAGCCCCGCGGGCATGGTGCTGAGCGCCAACACGGTGGTGCTGCACGACGGTGCGGGCCTGTTGCGCCGGGTCGACCTGGCCACCGGGGCGGTGACCACCGTCACCGGTTCGCGCAGCCTGGGCGAAGGCCTGGCCGATGGCGGCCCCGGGGCGGCCCGCCTGCGCGCCAATGGCCGCGGCGTCACCAGCGGCCCCTCGGGGGGCTGGCTGCTGGCCGATGAACTGGCCCTGCGGCTGGTCAGCGCCACCGGCGTGGTGAGCACGCTGACCATGGCCAACGTCAATCCCAACTCGCCCACGGCGTCCGGCGTGCTCGCCCAGCTGCCCTTCGGCCTGGCGAGCAACGACGACCAAAGCATCGCGGTGGACAGCAACGGCCAGGTGGTGGTGGCCGACCAGGTCACCCAGACGGTGCGGCGCATCAGCACGGGGGGCGCGGTCAGCCTGCTGGCCGGTCTGACCGGCAGCTACGCCGGGGCCGTGGACGGCCAGGGCAGCGCCGCGCAGTTCGCCCACATCGGCCCGGGCGTGACCTCGGATGGCTCGGGCGGCGTCTGGGTGGCGGACGACGATGCCATCCGCCACATCACCGCCGATGGCACGGTCAGCCTGCTGGCCGGGGCGGTGAGCACCCAGGGTGGGCCCACGTCCTTCGGCGCGGTGGACGGGCAGGGGGCCGCGGCCCGCTTTGCCAGCCCCCACGGGCTGGCACGGGGGCCGGACGGTGCGCTCTATGTGGCCGACCGCGACAACTGCGCCATCCGGCGGGTGAGCAGCAGCGGACAGGTGAGCACCTGGGCCGGGGCGCTGGGCGCGTGCAGCCGGGTGGACGGGCCGCGCGCGAGCGCGCGTTTCAGGCGCCCCACCGCCCTGGCCTTCGGCACCGATGGCACGCTGTGGGTGGCGGACAACGGCCAGCTGCGCCGCCTGGGCAGCGACGGCAGCGTGAGCACGCCCGGCGGTCTGCCCGGCGGCTTCACCGCGGTGGCCGTGGATGCGGCGGGCACGGTCTACCTGGGCAGCGACAGCGGCCTCTACCAGCTGGCGGCCGGGGGCGGCAGCGCCACGCTGCTGATCGCGGGGGGGCCGAACGACGCCATCGTGCTGGGCGCCAGCCCCCACCTGGGGGCGACGTACGGCATGGCGGTGCTGGCCAACAAGCAGCTGGTGCTGCTCAGCGGCGGGCGCATCCTGCTGGCCACGCTGCCCTGAGCCGGGCCAGAGGGCGTTCTCTCAAAGAAAAAGCCCCCGGGGGACCGGGGGCTCTTGCGTGGCAGGCCCGAGGACCTGCCGCAGACGGCTGTTCAGCCGATCACTTGCTGGCGGCGGGAGCAGCGGCTTCGGCCTTCTCAGCCTTCTTCTTGGCGGCGTGCTTCTTCTTGGCCTTGTGATGAGCGGCGGAAGCGGCGGCGGCCGGCGCAGCAGCGGCGTCGGTGGCCGGGGCATCCGCGGCAAAGGCGCCGGCGGCGAACACGGTGGCGATCAGGGCAGCGAACAGCTTGGTCATGATGATCAGGGACGTTGAGTCCGTGGGTTGAAGATGTCTGCTCAACGAGGCTCGGAAAGCTCCGGTTGACGTTCTCGAGGACAATTTGCAAGAAGTTGTCTCAAAGCTGTCTTGAACCTGTCTGCCCTGCTCGATGCCATCGCCCACCTCCAGCCGGTGGATTCCGCCCAGCGCCTCTTCCATGGCCGCGGCGGCCGCCATCCCGGCTGTGAAAACTGGGCCCTGGACGCCTACCCGCCGGTCTGGCTGCTGACCTGCTTCGCCCCGGTGGACGAGGCCACGCTGGCGACCGTCCAGGCCGCCTTCGTGCGGCGCTGGGCCGAGGTGGCGCCCGGCCAGACCCTGAACCTCGTCTTCCAGCAGCGCGACGAGGTGCGGGCCCAGACCCGGCTGCTCAGCGGCAGCGTGCCCGAGCCCCACACCGTGGAAGAGGACGGCGCCCGCTACAAGGTGCACCTGCTGCGCGGCTTCAACCACGGCCTGTTCCTGGACATGGCCGAGGGCCGGCGCTGGGTGCGGGCCCAGGCCGCCGCCCGGCCCGGCTTGACCGTGCTCAATCTCTTTGCCTACACCTGCGCCTTCTCGGTGGCCGCCCTGCAGGGCGGCGCCGGCCGGGTGGTGAATGTGGACATGGCCGCCGGCGCCCTGGGCATCGGCAAGGCCAACCATGCCCTCAACGGCCTGTCGGCCGGGGCCAGCTTCCTGCCGCACGACCTGTTCAGCAGCTGGGGCAAGGTGGGCCGCGGCGGGCCCTACGACCTGGTCATCGCCGACCCGCCCAGCTACCAGAAGGGCAGCTTCGTGGCCGAGAAGGACTACCCCCGCCTGCTGCGCCGCCTGCCCGAGCTGCTGACGCCCGGCGGCCAGGCCCTGCTGTGCCTGAACTCGCCCAAGCGCACCGAGGCCGAGCTGCGCGCCTGGGTGGCCGAGCACGCGCCCACCCTGCAGGTGACCGAACGCCTGCCCAACCCGGCGGCCTTTGCCGATGCGGATGAGACGCGCTCGCTCAAGGTGCTGGTGGCGCGGCGGCCGGGCTGAGCGTCCATGGCGGCCTGCCTTGGTTGGCATGGGCCGATGAGCGTTCCCTTGCTGGAGACCCCGCGGCGCGGACAATCCGGGGTTCTGAACCCTTGTCCTGTCCCGGACCCCCGGAGCCCCGCGTGAAGCCCTACACCATCGAAGTCCAGCGCCTGAAGTCCATCCGTCATGACCACCACGGCCTCATCGAGGTCAGCCTGGACGCCCTGGTCTCGGCCCGCCAGGCCGCCCGCGACGACAGCGAACCCGGCGTGCCGTCCAGCTGCCTGAGCATCCCGGTGGAACACGCCCGCACCCTGGTGCTGCTGCTCAAGCAGCAGCTGAACGAGCTGGACAAGCTCAACCCGCGCAGCCGGCGCTCGGGCCGGGCCTGAGCGGGCTCAGGCCTGGGTGCTGATCAGGTTGTTCAGCGCACTCAGCCCGCTGTCGTCGCCATAACCCACCTGGGATTGCAGGGACGCCAGCACATCGGCCAGCCTGGGGGTCTGTCCCTGACCCTGGGTGTTGGCCATCCAGTCGTCAAAGGCCTGCTGAAGATCGGGCGGTGTGTTGGATTGGCTCACCTGGGTGATCAGCAGGGACAGGCTGCCCGACAAACTCCGCCCACCATCGCCGCCCGAGCCGTCACCGCTCAGCGCGCCGAGCAGACCGTTCACGAAGGCGGCCTGCCCATCCTGCGGCGTGCCCTGCAGCGCCTGGGCGAGGGCCGTGGACAGGGGGCAGGCAGGAGCCGATGCCTCCTGCGCCCCGTCCGGGTCGTCATCCTGCCCGGGCGGAGTGGGGGCCGGCGCCAGGCTGGCGTCGGCGCTGATGGGGCTGAAGCGCCAGGAGGTGTCGCTCTGGGTCATGGTGATGTCCATTTCACGGGTCCTTCGGTCAGGGGAGTCGGCCATGCCAGGCCGAACCCCCATCAGACGGCGAACCGCACCCCGGCGATGACACGATGAGGCCCCTCGTGTCAGCGCCTTTCACATGGGCTTCACGCCGCCTCACGCCGCGACGGCTTGGCGACAGCCTGGAGGCCGGTTCCCCGCCATGGACTTTGCGCTGCGCTAGGCTGCCGGCATGACACGCATGCCTGCGCTTTCCCCTGTTCTGCGCTCCGCCCTGCCCCTGCTGCTGGTCGGGGCCTGCCTGGGGGCCGGCCGGACCTGGGCCGGCCCGCCGACAACCGATGACCGAGACATCACCCCCATCCCCGCGCTGGACCTGCCCCGCTACATGGGCACCTGGTACGAGGTGGCCAAGTACCCCAACCGCTTCCAGCGCGACTGCGCGCGCGACACCCGGGCCACCTACACCTTGCAGCCCCAGGGCACGGTGGAGGTGCGCAACCGCTGTACCCGGGCCGACGGCAGCGTGAACGAGGCGGTGGGCGAGGCCCGCCGCGCCGATGCCCGAGCCGACGGCGCCCGGCTGGAGGTGCGCTTCGCGCCGGCCTGGCTGTCCTTCCTGCCCTTCGTCTGGGGCGACTACTGGGTGCTGGACCTGGATCCCGACTACACCCTCTCGGCGGTGGGCGAGCCCAGCGGCAACTACCTGTGGATCCTCTCGCGCACGCCGCAGGTGGACCCGGTGCGCTACCAGGCCTTGCTGGGTCGTCTGGCCGCGCGCGGCATCGACGTGCAGCGGCTGGAGACCAGCCCGCAGGATGCGCCCTGACCCGGCTCTGATGCCGAACAGCGTGCCGCGGTGCCCGCTGCTGCGCTGAGCGCCAGCGCACCCTGCCCGGCCTGGCGCCGCAGCCGGCCCGGGCTTTGCCCCGTCCAGCGCCGGAAGGCCTGGTTGAACACGCTCTGGTCGGCATAGCCCAGCCGCCGGGCCAGCTCGGCCAGCGGCAGCGTGCCTTGCCGCAGCAGCGTCAGCGCCAGGGCGTGGCGGTGCGCATCCAGCAGGGCCGAGAAATGCGTGCCCTGGGCCGCCAGCCGCCGCTGCAGCGCGCGCGGGTGCAGGCCCAGGGCGCGGGCCACCTCGGCCTGGGTGCACGGGCCCGGCGGCAGCCGGCGGGCGATGTGCTGGCGCACCAGTGCCACCGTGTCCGGCGCATCGGGCGTGTCCGGCCCCCGGGGCGCGGCCAGCCGGGCCAGGGTGTCGCGGATCAGCGGCGCGTACTGCGTGTCCTGGATGGCGGTGGGGGCGTCCAGCAGCGCGGCGTCCAGCTGCAGCGCGGTCTGGGCCGCGCCCCAGCGCAGCGGTGCGCCCAGGCCGCGCGCCAGGGCCCGGCGCACGGCGGCATCGGCCGGGGCCGGGCAGGCCAGCCGCACCGCCCGTGGCGCGAAATCCGGCTGCCCGCTGACGAAGGCCACCGCATTGCGGGTCACCGCCATCGCAAAGGCCAGCAGCTGGGTCTTGGGTTCCTCGGGGCAGGCCGGGCGGTAGCTCAGCACGGCCCGTGGGCCGGCCACCTCCAGCGCCATCGTGAAGGCGTCCGAATGGGCGCCCAGCCGATCGCCCAGGGCCGTCAGGGCCTCGCCCACCCGGGCCGGCAGCCGCGCCGCCAGGCCCACCGCGCCCAGCAGGCTCAGGTGCTGCACCGCCGCCAGCCGCAGCCCGAAATCCGGGCAGGCCCAGTCGCGCGCGCCGGCCTCCAGCAGCCGGCACAGGCCGCGGTAGGGCAGGCGCACCTCCGGGTCGTCCAGCGCGGCCAGCGGCAGCTTCTGGCGGGCCAGCAGGGCCTCGGCGTCCTGCCCCATCTGCGCCGCCAGGGCGCGCAGGCCGCGCAGGGCGCCTGCGCGGGTCCAGGGCTCGGCCCGGCGGCGGGGGAAAAGGGGGCTTTCTGGGGCTGGCGGGCCAAGGG
>NZ_BADL01000598.1 GCF_000333615.1 Ideonella sp. B508-1
CACATAGGCGGCCGAGCGCTGGAACACACTGAGCTGGGCCACCCGCGGCGCGATGGCCGGCACGAACTGGATGGCCGAGGCGCCGGTGCCGATCACCGCCACCCGCTGGCCTTCCAGCGCCACGCTGTGGTCCCACTGCGCGGAGTGGAAGCGCGGGCCGGCGAAGTCCGCCAGGCCGGGGATGTTGGGCAGGGCCGGGCGGCTGAGCTGGCCCACGGCGGTGATCAGCTGTCGGGCCCGCAGCGTCTCGCCACTGGCCAGCGTCACCGTCCAGCCCTGGGCGGCCTCGTCCCAGGCGGCCTCGCGCACCTCGGTGTGCAGGCGCAGGTGGCGGCGCAGGTCGTACTTGTCGGCGCAGTGGCGCAGGTAGTCCAGGATCTCGGGTTGGGTGGCGAAGCTGCGCGACCAGTCGGGCTTGGGCTCGAAGGAGAAGGAGTAGAGGTGCGAGGGCACGTCGCAGGCAGCGCCTGGGTAGGCGTTGTCGCGCCAGACGCCGCCCACGTCGCCGCCCTTCTCCAGGATCAGGAAGCGGGTCTCGCCGGCCTGGCGCAGCGCCACGGCCATGCCCAGCCCGGCAAAGCCGCTGCCGATGATCAGGGCGTCCAGCATCTCGGTGTTCGTCTCGGCCATCGTCTGCCTCAACCCAGGCGCTGCAGCAGGCCCAGGATGCGCTCGAAGGTGGCGCCGTAGGGCGGGCGGAACAGCGCGGTGCCGGCCCAGCGCGACTGGTGGAACACCGGCTTCAACTTGCTGAAGGTGTTGAAGCCCCACTCGCCGTGGTAGGCCCCCATGCCGCTGGCGCCCACGCCGCCGAAGGGCTGGTGCTCCTGGCCCAGGTGCCACAGGCAGTCGTTGACGGTGACGCCGCCGGAGATCGTCTCGTGCAGCACCCGGTCGCGGTGCGCCGTGTCGCGGCCGAACCAGTACAGGGCCAGCGGCCGGTCGCCTTGCTGGACATGGGCGATGGCGGCGTCCAGCGAGGGCACCTCCAGGATGGGCAGCACCGGGCCGAAGATCTCCTCGCGCATCAGGCGTGCCCCGGCCGGTGGGTTGAGCACCAGGGTCGGCGCGATCTTGCGCGTGCCCTGCTCCAGCGATTCGTTGGCCGGGTTGACCTGCACGATGGTGGCACCCAGGCCGGCGGCCTCGGCCAGCATGTCGCGCAGCCGGGCGTGGTGGCGCGGGCTGACGATGGCGGTGTAGTCGGGGTTGTTGCGCAGCGTTGGGTACATGCGCTCGGCCGCGCGGGCGATGCGCCGCGCCAGGGCCTCGCCCTGGCCGGTGGGCACCAGCACGTAGTCGGGCGCCACGCAGGTCTGGCCGGCGTTGAGCAGCTTGCCGTAGGCGATGCGCTGGGCCGCCTCGTCCAGGTCGGCGGAGCTGTCGACGATGGCCGGCGACTTGCCGCCCAGTTCCAGCGTCACCGGCGTCAGGTTGGCGGCGGCGGCCTGGGCCACCAGCCGGCCCACCGGCGTCGAGCCGGTGAAGAACAGGTGGTCGAAGGGCAGGTGGCTGAAGGCCTGGCCCACGCTGGCGTCGCCGGTCACCACACTCATCTCGTCGGGCGCGAAGGCCTCGGCCACCACTCGCTCCAGCAGGGCCGAGAAGGCCGGGGTCAGCTCCGAAGGCTTGATCAGCACCCGGTTGCCCGCGGCCAGGGCCGCCAGCGCCGGGCCCAGCGAGAGCTGCAGCGGGTAGTTCCAGGGCGCCACCACGCCCACCACGCCCAGGGGCTGGGGCAGCAGGCGGTTGCGCCCGGGCAGGAAGTGCAGCTGGGTGGGCACGCGCCGCTCGCGCATCCAGCCCTTCAGATGGCGCAGCGCATGGCGCAGGCCGGCGCGCACCACGAAGGCCTCGGCCAGCCGGGTCTCGTGCGGGCTGCGGCCGCTGAAGTCGGCGCTGATGGCCTGCACCAGGGCCGCCTCGTGGCGGTCCAGCAGCGCGGCCAGGCGCTGCAGCCGGTCGCGCCGCTCGGCCAGGGTCGGAAAGGGCTGTCGGCCAAAGGCCTGGCGCTGGGCCTCGAAACGGTCCACCAAGGGGGAGGGCGGGGTCTGCTGCACGGCGGGTCTCCGGTCGGTGTGGCGGGCGAACGCACGTTCGCTTTTCTGGCCGCGATGATGCGGTCCGCCGGGGTCTTCACCCAGGGCCCAAGAGGCCGATCACTTTATGATTCGGGCCAATTGATGGCCTCTCAGGGAAAGTGAGGAGGCCCGCGCCATGAACAACTTCTGGGATTTCCACCGCAGCCCCGTCAGCGTGGCCCTGCTGTTGCAGGTGGGCCGCGAGCACGGCCTGGCCCCTGCCGACCTGCTGGCCGGCACCCGGCTCACCGAGGCCCAGCTGGGCGACCCCAACACCCTGCTGTCGGCCGGCCAGGAGCTGAGCGTCGCCACCCAGCTGCTGAAGGCCCTGGGGCATCCGCCCGGCCTGGGGTTGGCGGTGGGGGCCCGCTACCACTTCTCGCACTACGGGCTGTGGGGCTACGCCCTCATCACCAGCGCCACGGCGGGCGACGCGCTGGCGCTGGCGTTGCGCTTCCTGCCGCTCAGCCATGCCTTCACCGCCATCCGTTACCACGAGGAGGGGGCGCTGGGCGTGCTGAGCTTCGGCGCGCCGGACCTGGTCTCCGCCGGCCTGCAGCGTTTTGTGGTCGAGCGCGATCTGGTGGGGGCGGCGGTGCTGCTGCAGGAGGTGGCCGGCGCCGACGTGCCGCTGGCCTGGCTGCGCCTGCAGGCCCCGCGCCCGGCCACCCGCGGCCGCCCCGCCCCGGTGCTGGACCGGCCGGTGGCCGGCGCGGTGCCGCAATGGGGCGCGCCCGACACCAGCCTGGCCTTCGACCGCCGCCTGCTGGCCCGGCCCCTGGCCCAGGCCAATGCGCTGACGCTGGCGCAGTGCGAGCAGCTCTGTGCCCAGATGCTGGAGCAGCGCCGCGCCCGCCTGGCCACGGCCCAGCAGGTGCGCCAGCAACTGGCCGCCCGCGGGGCCGCGCCGGCGCAGAGCGAACTGGGCCGGCTGGCCCGGGCCCTGCACCTGAGTGAGCGCACCCTCAAGCGCCGCCTGCAGGCCGAGGGCACCTCCCTGCGCGCGCTGCAGGCCGAAGCCCGCCGCAGCCAGGCCCTGGCCCTGCTGGCCGATGCCCGGCTGAGCCTGGGCGAGGTCGCCGAGCGCCTGGGCTTTGCCGACCTCTCCAGCTTCTCCCAGGCCTTCAAACGCTGGGAGGGGGTGTCGCCCCGGGCCTACCGGCAGCGGGTGGATTGAGGCCGACGAGGTTCAGTGCCAGCCGCTGGGCGGCACCGGCAGGCGCAGGGCCAGGGCCAGGCCGGTGAAGACGATGAACAGCAGCAGCTCGCCGGCGTTGGCCAGGGCGCCCAGCAGGTTCAGCCAGAAGGGCAGGCCCAGGCCGACGGCCGCGCACATGGCCAGCGTCAGCAGGCCGGCCAGCACGCCGTGCACCTTGACGTAGTGCGGCATCCAGCGGCGCAAGGTTTCCAGGTTGTCCACCCGCGTTGCGCGCAGCAGGAACAGGTCTCCCCGGGGCGCCTGCATCAGGCCCACGGGCAGAAGGTAACGGGTCCACAGGGAGCGGCTGGAAGACATGGCGGGGTTCCCGGAAAGACGGCACACCGGACGAGGACCGGATTGTCGGGGATCAAGGGTTTACCCTAGCGCCATGCGGGGGCATGTGACCGCCTCCGCGCGGCACTTCTTCACGGCGAAGGGCGAGCCTCAGCCCCGGCCGGCCAAGGTGCCCAGCGTGCGCAGGGCGGCGTCCACTTCGTCGTCCATGGCCCGGCCGCAGCTCAGGCGCACGCAGCCGTCGTAGCGCCGGCCGGTGGAGAACATGGAGCCCGGCGCGATCTTGATGCCCCGGGCCAGCGCGGCGTCGAACAGGGCGTCGCCGCTGGCGCCTTCGGGCAGCTGCAGCCACAGCAGCATGCCGCCCTCGGGCAGGGTCACCCGGGTGCCGGGCGGGAAGTGGGTGGCGATGCGGTCGGCATAGGCGTCGCGGTGTTGGCGCAGGGCCTCGTTCAGGCGCCGCAGGTGGCGGTCGTAGGCCGGGTTGTCCAGGAACTCGGCCACCGTGGCCTGGGGCAGCTCCTCCGGGAAGCGGCTCTGGGTGTACTTGAGCATCTCCACCCGGGCCTGCCAGCGCCCGGCCAGCATCCAGCCCAGGCGCAGGCCGGGCGCCAGGATCTTGCTCAGCGAGTTGCAGTGGATGACCCCGCCAGCGCGGTCCCAGGCCTTGAGCGGGCGCGCCGGCTGGGCGCTCATCTCGCCGTAGATGTCGTCCTCGATCAGGGCCACGCCGCGTTCGGCGCACAGGGTCACCAAGGCGGCCTTGCGTTCGTCGGGCATGGTGCAGCCCAGCGGGTTGTGCAGGGTGGGCATGACGGCGACCGCCTGGATGGACGGGTCGCTGTCCAGCGCGAAGGCCAGGGCCTCCACCGACAGGCCGTCGCGCGGGCTGGTGGGCAGCTCGATGGCGCGCAGGCCCAGGGCCTCGATGATCTGCAGCAGGCCGTAGAAGCTGGGCGACTCCACCGCCACCGTGCCGCCGGGCTGGGTCACCGCCCGCAGCGCCAGGTTCATGGCCTCGGTGGCGCCCTGGGTGATGACCACCTCTTCGGGCGCGGCCGTCACGCCGCGGGCCAGGGCCCGCCGGGCCAGCGCGGCGCGCAGCAGCGGGTGGCCGTGCCGCCGGGTCATGCTGACCAGGGCGTTGGGCGCCAGCCGCAGCTTGCGCTGCATGATGCGCGCGAGCGCCTCGCCCGGATACAGCGCGCTGGGCGCCACCGCCAGCGCCAGGTTGGCGCTCACCGGCTGGCGCTGGCCGCGGGCCAGGATCTCCGAGACATGGGCCGAGATGCCGACATAGGCCGCCGGGTCGATGGGCCGCGGGCCCTGCTCGGCGGCCGGGGGCAGGTCGCGCCGGCGCGGGTGCTGCACGAAGTAGCCCGAGCGCGCGCGGGCCTCCAGCCAGCCCTCGTCCTCCAGCTGGCGGCAGGCCTGCAGCGCGGTGGACAGGCTGACGGCGTGGCTGCGCATCAGCGCGCGCACCGACGGGAAGCGGTCGCCCGGGCGCAGCGAGCCGGCGTGGATGGCCGACCGGTACTGGTCGGCGATGCGGCGGTACAGCGGGTTCATGGCGCGGGCCAGTGTGGGCGCGGGGCCCGAATCGCAACAGACACAGAGTGTCGCGGATCAGACCGGAACAGAGGGCCTTCCGGGCGGCTGTTGCGGGCCTGGGCGTGCGCGGCTGTGCCTGCCGGGCCGCGGCCCGGCTGCGCACAGTGGAGGCCATGCACCCCGATGACCTGACCCCTCCCGCCACCGTCACCCACACCCTGGCCGCCGGCCAGTGCCTGAGCCTGCACCTGCGCCGGGGCGACCGGCTCTGGCTGGCCCAGGGGCGCCTGCAGGCCCGGCCGCCCGCCCAGTGGCTGGGCGAACGCCTGTGGCAGCCGGTGGCCGTCTGGGCCGAGGGGCATCAGGACCGGGTGCAGGACGCGGGCGAGTGGCAGTGGCAGGCCCTGTCGGCCGCCACGTTGCAGCTGCAGCGGCGGGCCACGCTGGGAAGTCGGCTGTGGGCCTGGCTGGTCGACGGGAGAGCCCGCCTCACAGCGCGCTGGCCCGGTCGGCCCGGCCGCGCGCCTTCGCCACCGGGTACTTGGCCGCGTTGACCACCATCTTGCGGGCGGCGGCGTCCAGCAAGTCCACCTCCAGCGCGCTGGCCAGCTGCACCAGGTAGAGCAGCACGTCGGCCATCTCGGCGGCCACCGCGTCCTGGGCGGGCCCCGGCTGGGCCAGGGCGCGGCTCTGGTCCTCGGTCAGCCACTGGAAGTGCTCCAGCAGCTCGCCGGCCTCGACGATCAGCGCCGAGGCCAGGTTCTTGGGCGAATGGAAAGGCTGCCAGTCGCGCTCGGCGGCAAAGTCCCGCAGGCGCTGCTGCAGCTGGGCCAGGCTGTCGGGTGAAGCGGTGGGCGAAGAGGCGGACGGCAAGGGTGAGGTCACGGCGTTGTCCCGAAAACAGAGGATGGACGGCCCAAGGCTACCCCGTTTGGCGGGCGGCCCATGTCCGGTTTCGCGGCCCGATGTCGTTCACCCCTCAGACGACTCCGCCATGTGGGTGGAGCACGGGTGGGGAGAGGACATGGACGGGCTGTGGAAGGCGGCGGCCACCGCGCTGACGGTGGCGGTGCTGATGGGACTGGCGCGCGGCGCGGGGCACCGGGTGGCCGGGCTGCTGGCGGCCCTGCCCACCACCACCGCGCCCGCCCTGGTCTGGCTGGCGGCCGACCAGGGCCCGGCCTTTGCGGCGCGCGCGGCCGTGGCCAGCGTGGCAGCCTGCACGGTGCTGGCCGCCTTTGCCGGCGCCTATGCGGTGCTGGCCGGGCGCTGGCGCCTGGGCTGGACGCTGGTGGGCGCCCTCGGCGTCGCGGCGCTGGCGGTGGCCCCGGCCTGCTGGGCGGCCAGCCAGCTCTCGCGCAGCCTGGCGCTGGCCCTGCTCAGCACCGCGGTGGTGGCCTGGGCCTGGCCGGGCCGGCCCGTGGCGGGGCTGGGCGCGGCGCGGCCACCGGCCATCTGGCTCACCGCCCTGGCCGCCGGAGCCCTGGGGGCGCTGGCCGCCACCCTGGGCGGGGTCATGGGCAGCCTGGGCGCCGGCCTGATCGCCTCGCTGCCGGTGGCCGGCGTGGCGGTGGCCGTGGCCGAACATGCCCGCCATGGCCCGGCCGGCGCCCGCGCCTTCCTGCAGGCCTATCTGGCCGGCCTGGTCGGCAAGGCGGGCTTCGGGGCGGTGTTCGCGCTCGCCGTCGCGCCCTGGGGGGCCGGGGCCGCCTGCGCCCTGGCCAGCCTGATGGCCGTGGTGCTGGCCATGCTGCCGGTGGCGTGGCCCTTGCTGGCGCGCACGCTGGCCAGGGCCCTGAGGGGGCCGCGGCAGCCCACGGACCGCCCGACCCGGGCCCACGGCCGTGACGTCTGTTGACAGTCGTCCCTTGCCGACCGGAGGCACAGGGCACCGTTTGTCCCTACCATGGCGCTTCCACAGCATGCGGTGCAGGGAGCAGGTGCATGGGCGAGGTGACCGAGCTGATGAACCGGGCGCGGGCGGGCGAACGCGGCGCGCTGGACCGTCTCTTCGAGTTGCTCTACCCCGAGCTGCGGCAGGTGGCCCACCGCCGGCTGGCCCGGCACCCGCGCGACGGCGGTCTCGAGACCACCGCCCTGGTCAACGAGTGCTACCTGCGCCTGGCCGAGCGCGAGGGCCTGACACCGGCCGACCGGGCCCACTTCCTGGGCTATGCGGCGGCGGTGATGCGTTCGGTCATCGTCGACGCGGCCCGGGCGGCCCACACCGATCGGCGGGGCGGCGACCAGCCGCATGTGACGCTGGACACCGCCGTGTCCGACAGCGTGGCCCATTCGGCCGAGGAGATCCTGGACGTGCATGCCGCGCTGCAGGACCTGGCCCGGGTGGACCCGCGCCTGGCCCAGGTGGTGGAGATGCGCTACTTCGGCGGCATGACCGAGGCCGAGATCGCCACCGTCCTGGGCCTGACCGACCGCACCGTGCGGCGCGACTGGGAGAAGGCCCGGCTGCTGCTCGCGCACGCGCTGCGCGCCTGAGCGGAGCGGCCCGGTGAAGCCGCTGTCCCATCTGGTGGCCGACTGGCCGGTGCTCAGCGCCCTGCTCGATCAGGCCCTGGCCCTGCCGCCGGCCGAGCGCCCGGCCTGGCTGGCCGCGCTGCCGCCCGAGCAGGCCGCCCACCGCTTCGTGCTGCAGCAGCTGCTCGATGCCCAGGCCCAGGTCGAGACCGACGACTTCCTGGCCGCCCTGCCGGCCCTGCCGGTGCCGGACGCCGCGCTGCCGGGCCTGGCGGCCGGCGAACTCGCCCCCGGCCAGCAGGTCGGCCCCTGGCGCCTGCTGGCGCCCATCGGCAGCGGTGGCATGGGCACCGTCTGGCGGGCTGAGCGGGCCGATGGCGGGCTGGAACGCAGCGTGGCCCTGAAGCTGCCCCGCCTGGGCTGGGACAGCAGCCTGGCCGAACGCCTGAACCGTGAGCGGCGCATCCTGGCCGGCCTGGCGCATGCCCACATTGCCCGCCTCTACGACGCCGGGGTCGACATCCTGGGCCGGCCCTGGCTGGCCATGGAGTACGTGGAGGGCGAGCGCATCGACCACTGGTGCCAGGCCCGCCACACGCCGCTGCGCGCGCGGGTGGCCCCTGCTGCTGCAGGTGGCCGATGCGGTGGCCCACGCCCATG
>NZ_BADL01000597.1 GCF_000333615.1 Ideonella sp. B508-1
GCGATGTGCGTTCCCGGCGTGGCCCAGGCCCTCGCGCCCGAGGGCGGCACCGCCTGCGCCCATCCCGCCGAGGTGGCGGCCCTGGCCAGCGTGGTGGTGTCGGTGGTCGTCAATGCGGCCCAGACCGAGGCCGTGCTCTTCGGCGACAACGGCGCCGCCGCGGCCATGCAGCCGGGCAGCACCTTCATCATGTGCTCCACCGTGGACCCCAACTGGTCCATCGCGCTCGAAGGCAAGCTCAACGCCCTGGGCATCCACTACATCGACGCGCCCATCTCGGGCGGCGCGGCCAAGGCCGCCTCCGGCCAGATGACGGTGATGAGCTCGGCCAAGCCCGAGGCCTACGCGGCCGCTGGCGCGGTGCTCGACGGCATGGCCGGCACCGTGTACCGCCTGGGCGACGCGGCCGGCGCGGGCAGCAAGGTCAAGATCATCAACCAGCTGCTGGCCGGCGTGCACATCGCCGCCGCGGCCGAGGCCATGGCCCTGGGCCTGCGCGAAGGCGTGGACCCGGCCAAGGTCTACGAGGTGATCACCCACAGTGCCGGCAACAGCTGGATGTTCGAGAACCGCATGGCCCATGTGCTGGCCGGCGACTTCACCCCGCTGTCGGCCGTGGACATCTTCGTCAAGGACCTGGGCCTGGTGCTGGACACCGCCCGCGCCAGCAAATTCCCGCTGCCGCTGGCCGCCACCGCGCACCAGATGTTCATGCAGGCCTCCACCGCCGGCTTCGCCAAGGAAGACGACAGCGCGGTGATCAAGATCTTCCCGGGCATCACCCTGCCGGAAAAGAAGGTCTGAACCATGAGCGCCAAGATCCTGCTGGGCTGCATCGCCGACGACTTCACCGGCGCCACCGACCTGGCCAACAACCTGGTGCGCGCCGGCATGCGCGTGGTGCAGACCATCGGCGTGCCGGCCGGCCCGCTGGACGCCCAGGCCGACGCGGTGGTGGTGGCGCTCAAGTCGCGCACCATTCCCGCGGCCGAGGCCGTGGCCCAGTCGCTCGAGGCGCTGCGCTGGCTGCAGGCCCAGGGCGCGCGGCAGATCTATTTCAAGTACTGCTCCACCTTCGACAGCACCCCGGCGGGCAACATCGGCCCGGTGACCGAGGCGCTGATGGACGCGCTGGGCACCGACTTCACCATCGCCACACCGGCCTTCCCGGACAACAAGCGCACGGTGTTCAAGGGCTACCTCTTCGCGGGCGATGTGCTGCTGAGCGAGTGCGGCATGCAGAACCACCCGCTCACGCCCATGCGCGACCCGAACCTGGTGCGGGTGCTGCAGGCCCAGACCCGCCGCCCGGTGGGTCTGATCGACCATGCGGTGGTGGCCGAGGGCGAGGCGGCCATCCGCGCGCGCATCGCCGCGCTGCGGGCCCAGGGCGTGGGCATCGCCATCGTCGACGCTGTCTCCAACGCCGACCTGCTGCGCATGGCGCCGGCCCTGGCCGATCTGCCGCTGCTGACCGCCGGCTCCGGCGTGGCCATCGGCCTGCCGGGCAACTTCGGTCTGGCGCCGTCCGGCCAGGCCGCGGCGCTGCCGGCGGCCGGTGGTCTGCGCGCCATCGTCTCGGGCAGCTGCTCGGTGGCCACCAACGGCCAGGTGACGGACTTCATTCGCCAGGGCGGCCAGGCCCTGGCCATCGACCCGCTGCGCATCGCCGCCGGCGTGGACGTGGCGGCCGAAGCCCTGGCCTGGGCCGAGGCCCGCGTGGCCGACGGCCCGGTGCTGGTCTACTCCACCGCCGAGCCGGCGGCCGTGCGCGCCATCCAGGGCGAACTGGGCGTGGAAGAGGCCGGAGCCCTGGTCGAGCGCACCATCGCCGCCATCGCCCGCGGCCTGGTGCAACGCGGCGTGCGCCAGCTGGTGGTGGCCGGCGGCGAGACCTCCGGCGCCTGCGTGCAGGCCCTGGGCATCGCCCAGATGCGCATCGGCGGCCAGATCGACCCCGGCGTGCCCTGGTGCCACGCGGTGTCCGATGTGGCGCCCGAGGGCTTGCACATCACGCTCAAGTCCGGCAACTTCGGCACCCCCGACTTCTTCACCAAGGCCTTCGACCTGCTGCAGACGCAGGCCTGAGTCCCCCATGAGCGCCGAGATCCCCTTCCTGGACGAGGCCGAGGCCCGCGCGGAGATCTGCCGCGTGGGCCGTTCGCTCTTCGAGCGCGGCTATGTGCACGCCACCGCGGGCAACATCAGCGTGCGCCTGGCCGACGGCTACCTGATCACCCCCACGGATGCCTGCCTGGGCACGTTGGCGCCCGAGCGCCTGGCCCGGCTGGATGCCCAGGGCCAGCAGCTGGCCGGCGACAAGGGCAGCAAGACCATCGTGCTGCACCGGCGCATCTATGCCGCCACCGAGGCCGCGGGCCATGGCGCGCGCTGCGTCATCCACACCCACAGCAGCCACCTGGTGGCCTGCTCGCTGGAGGCCGACAGCGCCGCCGCGGGCGCGCTGGCCGAGGACGCCGAGTTGCTGCCGCCCATCACGCCCTACTTCGTCATGAAGGTGGGCCGGGTGCCGCACATCCCTTACCACCGGCCTGGCGCCCCGGCCGCTGCTGACGCGGTGGCCGCGGCCATCGCCCGCCATGCCGCCGCCGGCCGCCGCCTGCAGGCGGTGATGCTGGCCCGGCTGGGCCCCAACGTCTGGCACGACCACCCGGCCGCGGCCCTGGCCACGCTGGAGGAGCTGGAGGAAACCGCGCGCCTGTGGCAGAGGCTGCGGCCGCGGCCCACGCCGCTGAGCGAAGCCCAGATCGCCGAGCTGCGCGAGGTCTTTGGCGCACACTGGTGAGCCCTGCCGCGCCGGAACTGCCGCGATGTCCCTGCCTGAGCCACCCGCCCTGAGCCCGCGCGAAACGCGGCACACCCTGCGCGACGTGCGCCTGCACGACGGCACCGTGCTGCCCACGCTGGCGCTGGCCTGCACCACGCTGGGCGCGCCGGACGGCGAGCCGGTGCTGCTGCTGCACGGCAGCCAGGGCTCGGCGGCCAGCTGGCTCACACCGGCCTGGGCCGGGCGGATGTTCGGCCCCGGCCAGCCGCTGGACGCCGCGCGCCACCACCTGATCCTGCCCGACGCCCTGGGCAGTGGCCGTTCGGCCAAACCCAGCGACGGCCTGGGACCGGCCTTCCCGGCCTACACCTACGGCGACATGGTGGCCGTGCTGCACCGCCTGCTGACCGAGGCACTGGGCATCCACCACCTGCGCGCGGTCATCGGCTATTCGATGGGCGGCATGCACACCTGGCTGCTGGCCGGTCAACACCCGGGCTGGATGGACATCGCCGTGCCCATGGCCGCCTCGCCTGCGCCCATGGGCGGGCGCAACTGGCTGCTGCGCCGCATGCTGTGCGAGAGCATCCGCCGCGACCCGGCCTGGCAGGGCGGGCGCTACACCACCCAGCCGCCCGCACTGGCCTGGGCCTCCACCTTCTTCGCGCTGGCTGCCAACGGCGGCGAGCAGGCCCTGCGGGCCCAGGCGCCCGATGTGGCCGCGGCCGACGCGCTGCTGGCCCAGCGCCTGGCCGCGCCCTTCGCGGGCGATGCCAACGACCACCTCTGGCAGTGGGAGGCCGCGCGCGACTACGACCCCACGCCCGGCCTGGACCGCATCCGCGCCCGGGTGCTGGCCATCACCAGCGCCGACGACGAGCGCAACCCGCCGGCCCTGGACCTGATGGCCCCGGCCATCGCCCGCATTCCCCACGCCCGCCACCGGGTGGTGCCGCCCGGCGCCGGCACCAGCGGCCACGCCAGCCTGATGGACGCCCGCTTCTGCGCCGACGAACTGGTCACCCTGCTGCGCGAGGCGCCGCGGCTGGCCTGAGTCCCTGAGCCCAACTTCCTTCCGTTTCCCGTTCCGAGAGTCCCCCCATGCCCCGTTTTGCCGCCAACCTGTCCATGCTCTACAACGACGTGGACTTTCTCGATCGCTTTGCCGCCGCCGCCGCCGATGGCTTTCGCGGCGTCGAGTACCTCTTCCCCTATGCCTGGCCGGCCGAGCAGCTGGCCGGCCTGCTGAAGGCCCACGGCCTGCAGCAGGTGCTGTTCAACGCCCCTCCGGGCAAATGGGATGCCGGTGAGCGCGGCCTGGCCTGCCTGCCCGGCCGCGAGGCCGAGTTCCGCGCCGGCTTCGAACAGGCGCTGGGCTACGCCCGCGTGCTGGGCTGCCCGCGCATCCATGTGATGGCCGGCCTGCTGCCCGCGGGCCAGACCCGCGACAGCGTGCGCGCCACCTACGTGGCCAACCTGAAGGTGGCGGCCGCGCTGGCCGCCGAGGCCGGGGTGGACGTGCTGATCGAGCCGATCAACGAGCGCGACATGCCCGGCTTCTTCCTGAACCGCCAGGACCAGGCCCACGCCCTGGTGGTCGAGATCGGCGCGCCCAACGTCAAGGTGCAGATGGACCTCTACCACTGCCAGATCGTCGAGGGCGACCTGGCGATGAAGATCCGCCAGTACCTGCCCACCGGCCGCGTCGGCCACTTCCAGATCGCCGGCGTGCCCGAGCGGCACGAGCCCGACATCGGCGAGATCCACCACCCCTACCTGTTCCGCCTCATCGACGAACTGGGCTGGGACGGCTGGATCGGCTGCGAGTACCGCCCGGCCCGCGGCAGCGCGCCGCACGCCACCTCCGACGGCCTGGGCTGGCTCCAGCCCTGGCTGGGCTGAAGACCCGGATCGGCACCGCGGCTCAGGCCGCGATGCGGCGGGCGAGCCAGCGTTCCAGCCACTGCGGCCCGCTGCCCGACAGCCGGAACAGCCAGCGCGCCATGCCGCCCACCGGCCAGTGCACCCGGCCCCAGCCACGGGCCCGGGCGGCGCGCCAGACCTGCTCGGCCACGTCCTCGGCCGTCAGCCGCACGCCCAGGCGGCGGATGCTCTGCGCATCCATGTCCTGCACCATGGCCGTCTGCACGAACAGCGGCATCAGGTCCTGCACGCGGATGCCGTCCTGTTCCCACTCGATGTTCAGCGCCTCGGTCAGCCCGCGCACCGCGAACTTGCTGGCCGAGTAGGTGGCCAGCGAGGCCTGACCGTAGATGGCCGCGGTGGAGCACAGGTTGATGACCTGCGCGCCCGGCGTGGCCGCCAGCAGCGGGTGGGCCAGCCAGCAGCCGTTGAGCAGGCCCTTCACGTTGACGTCGATCACCGCGTGGTGCTTGGCCAGCGGTGATTGGGCGAAGGGCCCGGAGATCAGGAGGCCGGCGTTGTTGACCAGCAGGTCCAGCCGGCCGAAGCGTTCGCGCACGGTGGCCAGGGCCGCCGTCCACTGGGCCGGGTCGGTCACGTCCAGGGCCAGGCCCAGGCAGCGCGCCTCGCCCAGGCCGTGCACCAGGTCGGCCAGGCCGGTGGCGTCGATGTCGCCGGCCACCACCTGCCAGCCTTCCAGCGCGAAGCGGCGGGCGGTGGCCCGGCCGATGCCGGTGGCCGCGCCGGTGATCAGGACGCAGCGGTTTGGGGTGTCGTGGGCCATGGGGCGGGGCTTTCGTCGGGAATCGCGGGGGCGCTGGCCGGTGCGGCCTGGGCCATGAAGCGCTGGCTGGCCTGGCCCAGGGCCTGCACCGCGGCGGCGGCCGAGGCCAGGTAGCCCGCCTGCAGCTGGAACACATGCCAGCGCCGGGCATGCACCTCCAGTTGCACTGGCAGGCCGCAGGCCTGGGCGTGGCGGGCCAGGGCCAGGGCATGGCCGCGCAGGATCTCCTCCTCGCCCACCTGGATGAACAGCGGCGGCAGGCCGGCCAGGTCCTGGCTCAGGGGCCGGTGCTCCGGCGCGTCGGCCGGCGCGGCGTACCAGCGCAGGGCCTGGGTGAGCCAGCCCGGGCGCAGCATGGGGTCGCGCTGGGCGGGGTCGGTGAGGCCGCCTTCGGGGCGCAGGTCCGTCACCGGCGAGAGCAGCAGCAGCCCGGCCGCCGGGGCCTCGCCCAGGGCCTTGAGCCGCAGGGCCAGCGCCAGGGCCAGCGCACCGCCGGCCGAATCGCCCGCGATGACGATGCGCCCGGCCGGCAGGCCGTGCGCCCGCAGCGCCCGCCACACCGCCAGCACGTCGTCCAGCCCAGCCGGGTAGGGGTGCTCGGGCGCCAACCGGTAGTCCACCACCCAGACGGGGCATTGCGCGGCCGGGGCCAGGCGGCTGCTCAGGCTGCGGTGGGTGGCCGGGCCGCCCAGGCAGAAGGCGCCGCCGTGCAGGTAGAGGATGGCGCCATCGGCGGCCTCGCTGCGGCCCGGCGGGCTGAGGACTTCCACCGGCACCGCGCCGACGCGTTCCTGGCGCCGCTGCACGCCGCCGCCGGCGAACATGGTGAGCGTCAGCGCCCGCGCCACCGCGCGCTGCAGCGGCGCGTTCAGCGGCGGGCCCACCAGCAGGCGGAAGCTGTGGCGCAGCAGGCTGCGCAGGCCGGCGGCCACCAGGGCCTCCGTGCGGCTGGCGGGCTCGCGCAGCTCGACCGCGCCGGGCAGGCCGGGCTGTCCGGGGGTCTTGGCCAGCGGCCTGCTCAGGCGGTAGGCCGACAGCGAGGACCAGCGCGTCCAGGCCCGGAAGCTCAGCGTGAAGTCGGGCCAGTTGGTGGGGTTGTGGCCACGCGCGTCCACGTACCAGCTGCGGCAACCGTTCCACACCGTGGCCGTCAGCCGGCGCTGCACCCAGCGGTTGAAGCGGCCGAAGCGGCCGGGGTCCACCTCCAGCGCGGTGGCGCCGGCCTGCTGCATCGCCCGCCGGCAGCGCATCACATGGGCGATCTGGCTCTCCAGCATGTAGACGATGGAGTTGTGGCCCAGGTTGGTGTTGGGCCCGTAGAGCGTGAACAGGTTGGGAAAGCCCGGCACCGTCAGGCCCAGGTAGGCGGCCGCGCCCTCGCGCCAGGCTTCGTCCAGCGTGCGGCCGTCACGGCCGGTGATGCGCATGGGCGCCAGGAACTCGGTGGCCGCAAAGCCGGTGCCGTAGACCAGCACGTCGGCCGGGTGCAGCCGCCCGTCCACCGTCTCCACCCCCGCGGACGTGATGCGGCGGATGCCCTCGGTCACCAGGGCCACATTGGGCCGGGCCATGGTGGCCAGGTAGGTGGAGGACAGCAGGATGCGCTTGCAGC
>NZ_BADL01000596.1 GCF_000333615.1 Ideonella sp. B508-1
GCATCCACAGTCCGCCCCCGCCGGCCAACCAGATCATCCACGTCACGTTGAGCAAGCCGGCGGTGGGCGTGAAGTCCATGGACGCGATCTGGGTCTTCGGGCGCCTGCACCTGGCCAGCAGCAGCACCGACATGGGCAAGTCGGGCTACCACATGGACGCCCAGATGACCTCGGCCTACCAGTCCACGCGCTGAGCGCGCGTCGGACGACAAAGAAAAAACGCCCCGCAACGGATGCTGCGGGGCGTTCTTCATGGTCTTGGCGGAGGGAGCGGGATTCGAACCCGCGGTGGGCTATTAACCCACACACGCTTTCCAGGCGTGCGACTTAAACCGCTCATCCATCCCTCCGTGGGATAAGCCCATAATGATAGCGCATGAAAGTGGTGCGTGTCGCATGGGCTGCAAAAAAAACGTCAGACCCTGCGGCCGGGCAGGGGCCCGCCTGGCGCACGGAAAGTTGCCGCAAGGGGGTCACCGTTCGGCCCTACACTTCGCGCTTTCGCGTTTTGGGCTCGCCCGTTTCCCTTCAGGAGCCGCCATGCAAGGCTTTCACTTTCCGGTCGTCATCATCGACGAGGACTTCCGTTCCGAGAACACCTCCGGCCTGGGCATCCGTGCCCTGGCGGAAGCCATCGAAAAGGAGGGCTTCGAGGTGGTGGGCGTGACCAGCTATGGCGACCTGTCCCAGTTCGCTCAGCAGCAAAGCCGTGCCAGCGCCTTCATCCTGTCGATCGACGACGAGGAGTTCACGCCCGGGCCCGAGCTGGACCCCGCGGTGCTCAATCTGCGCAACTTCATCAGCGAGATCCGGTTTCGCAACGCGGACATCCCGATCTACCTGTACGGCGAGACGCGCACCTCGCAGCACATTCCGAACGACATCCTGCGCGAGCTGCACGGCTTCATTCACATGTTCGAGGACACGCCCGAGTTCGTGGCGCGTCACATCATCCGTGAGGCCAAGAGCTATCTGGACGGCCTGGCGCCGCCGTTCTTCCGGGCGCTGATGGATTACGCCCACGACGGCTCCTACTCCTGGCACTGCCCCGGGCACTCGGGCGGCGTGGCCTTCCTGAAGAGCCCGATCGGCCGCATGTTCCACCAGTTCTTCGGCGAGAACATGTTGCGCGCCGACGTCTGCAACGCGGTGGAGGAGCTGGGCCAGTTGCTGGACCACACCGGCCCGGTGGCCGCCAGCGAAAAGAACGCGGCCCGCATCTTCAATGCGGACCACTGCTTCTTCGTCACCAACGGCACGTCCACGTCCAACAAGATCGTCTGGCACCACACCGTGGCACCGGGCGACGTGGTGCTGGTGGACCGCAACTGCCACAAGTCCATCCTGCACAGCATCATCATGACCGGTGCGGTGCCGGTCTTCCTGACGCCCACGCGCAACCACTACGGCATCATCGGCCCCATCCCGGAGAGCGAGTTCAGCAAGGAGTCGATCCGCCGCAAGATCGCCCAGCACCCGCTGCTCAAGGGCGTGGACCCGGAGGCGGTTCAGCCCAAGATCCTGACCGTGACGCAGAGCACCTACGACGGCGTGCTCTACAACACCGAGTCGATCAAGGCGACTCTGGACGGCTGGGTGGACACCATCCACTTCGACGAGGCCTGGTTGCCGCACGCGGCCTTTCACAAGTTTTACGGCACCTTCCACGCCATGGGCAAGGGCCGCAAGCGCCCGCAGCAGGCCATGGTCTACGCCACGCAGTCCACCCACAAGCTGCTGGCCGGCATCAGCCAGGCCTCCCAGGTGCTGGTGCAGGACTCGCAGAGCGTCAAGCTGGACCGCTACCTCTTCAACGAGGCTTACCTGATGCACACCTCCACCTCGCCGCAGTACGCCATCATCGCGTCCTGCGACGTGGCGGCGGCCATGATGGAGCCGCCGGGCGGCACGGCCCTGGTGGAGGAGAGCCTGAAGGAGGCGCTGGACTTCCGCCGTGCGATGCGCAAGGTGGACGCCGAGTATGGCGAGGACTGGTGGTTCCAGGTCTGGGGGCCGGACCGCCTGGCCGACGAAGGCATCGGCCGCCAGGACGACTGGGTGCTCAAGGCCAATGAGACCTGGCACGGCTTCGGCAACCTGGCCGACGGCTTCAACATGCTGGACCCGATCAAGTCCACCATCATCACGCCGGGGCTGAACGTCTCGGGCGAGTTCGCGGCCAGCGGCATCCCAGCCTCCATCGTCACCAAGTTCCTGGCCGAGCACGGCGTGGTGGTCGAGAAGACGGGGCTGTACTCCTTCTTCATCATGTTCACCATCGGCATCACCAAGGGCCGCTGGAACACGCTGCTGACCGCGCTGCAGCAGTTCAAGGACGACTACGACCGCAACCAGCCGCTGTGGCGCGTGATGCCGGAGTTCTGCCAGGCCTTCCCGCGCTACGAGCGCATGGGCCTGCGCGACCTGTGCCAGAGCGTGCATGAGGCCTATGCTCAGGGCGACATCGCCCGCCTGACCACCGAGGTCTACCTGTCGGAGCTGGAGCCGGCCATGAAGCCCAGCGATGCCTACGCGCACATCGCGCACCGCAAGACCGAGCGGGTGGAGATTGACGACCTGGAAGGGCGGGTCACCACCGCGCTGCTGACGCCCTATTCCCCGGGCATTTCGTTGGTCATCCCGGGGGGAGCGGTTCAACCCGCAAGGTGGTGGACTATCTGCGCTTCACGCGCGACTTCAATGCCCAGTTCCCGGGCTTCGGCGCCGATGTGCATGGCCTGGTGTCCGAGGAGCAGGTGTCCGGCGCCCCCAAGCGCTACTTCGTCGACTGCGTGCGGGGCTGACCGGCGCCTGAGCCGCGCGGACGAAAAAAAGCCCTCGCCGGGGCGAGGGCTTCTTCAAGACGAGGGTCGGGGCCGATCAGGCCTCGTCCTCGGGCATGCCGCCCACCATGACGTGGCTGAAGCCGCCGTCCACGTAGGTGATCTCGCTGGTCATGCCGGCCGCCAGATCCGACAGAAGGAAGGCGGCCACGTTGCCGACGTCCTCGATCGTCACGTTGCGGCGCAGCGGGGCGTTGCGCGAGAAGATGTCCAGCAGCTTGCCGAAGCCCTTGATGCCCGAGGCCGCCAGGGTCTTGATCGGGCCGGCCGAAATGCCGTTGACCCGGATGCCCTTGGGGCCCAGGCTGGCGGCCAGGTAACGCACGCTGGCTTCCAGCGAGGCCTTGGCCAGGCCCATGGTGTTGTAGGCCGGCACGTAGCGCATGGCGCCCAGGTAGGATAGGGTCACCAGCGAGGCGTTGTCGCGCAGCGAGGGCAGGGCGGCCTTGGCCATGGCCGGGAAGCTGTAGGCCGAGATGTCGTGCGCGATGCGAAAGCCTTCGCGCGACAGGCCGTCGAGGAAGTCGCCCGCGATGGCTTCACGCGGGGCGAAGCCGATCGAGTGAACGAAACCGTCGAAGCCCTCGGGCCAGGCAGCCTTGAGGTCAGTGAACAGGCGCTCGATGGCGGCGTCATCGCCCACATCGCAGTCAAACACCAGTTTGGAATCGAATTCGGCAGCGAATTCAGTGATGCGGTCCTTGAAGCGTTCGCCGACGTAGCTGAAAGCCAGTTCGGCGCCTTCGCGATGGCAGGCCTTGGCGATGCCGTAGGCGATGGAGCGGTTCGAAAGCAGGCCTGTGATGAGCAGGCGCTTGCCGGCGAGGAATCCCATGCGGTCTCCGGAGTGTTGTGGTCCGGCGCGATTTTGACATGAGCAACTTGCTGTGACGAAGTGCGCTGGCTATAATTCGAACTTCGCTAGAATGCCGATAGCTGACGAGAAGTGGGCGGATTCATCTCTGCCCATTTTTTTTGCGTTGGTGTTTTGGCACCGAAACGCCATTGAAGCGGGAAAGGTATTCGCACCCTGATGAGCTGGAGCCAGGCCGTCGAGAAGACGGTGACAGGTTTGGGTTATGAACTCGTCGATGTCGAGAGATCGGCCGGCGGGTTGTTGCGCGTCTATATCGACCGTGTGCCCGGCAAGGTCTACCCCACGGGTGGGCAGGAGTTCGTGACGGTCGAGGACTGCGAGGTGGTGACCCGCCAGCTGCAGTACGTGCTGGAGGTCGAGAGCGTCGACTACGCCCGGCTTGAGGTCTCCTCGCCGGGGCTGGACCGTCCCCTGAAGACGGCCGAGCACTATGCCCGCTTCTCCGGGCAGCAGGTTCAGATCACGCTGAAGCTGCCTTTCCAGGGGCGCAAGAAATACGAAGGTTTGCTGCAGGCCGCCGAATCGGGCGAGGGCTGGCAGCTGGTGTTCCACGACGGCAAGGTCGACCAGGTCCTGGACTTCAGCCTGGACGAAGTGCGTGAAGCCCGGCTCGTGCCGGTGCTGGATTTCAAGGGCCGCCGCAACAAGGCCGCCCCCGCCGCCCAGCCCTCAACCCCGGGCGATGCAAGCGAATGAACAACCGATGGAGGTCAGGAAAAATGACCGCCAAATGCTG
>NZ_BADL01000595.1 GCF_000333615.1 Ideonella sp. B508-1
CGCAGAGATGGCGGCCAGGGGCCGCCGCTTCAAGGCCCAGCTTGGCACAAGCCGGCGCGCAGCGCCACCCGTCAGGGCAGCACCGGCTCGAAACG
>NZ_BADL01000594.1 GCF_000333615.1 Ideonella sp. B508-1
TGCGCGGTTATGGGCTGAGGACGCCCCGGGCCCGCGCCGCCCGGCGCGGCGGACCGTGGCTTGAGAGCGCAGCGGCCCCAAAAAAAAGACCGCCGGAACGCGGCGGTCTTCGGTGTGGCGGCCGGGGGTACCGGCCTCAGCGCGGGCTCACTTGCTGCCCGGCACCTTGCCTTCCACGCCCTTGACGTAGTACTTCACGCCACCCAGGAAGGCGTCGTCGCCCACCACGTCCTTGGCCAGCACTTCCTTGCCGGTGTTGTCGACGATCGGGCCCTTCCAGATCACGAAGCTGCCGTCCTTCAGGCCTTCCTTGACCTTGGCGACCTTGTCCTTGACCTCGGCCGGCACGTCGTCGGCGATGGAGACCAGGTCCACCATGCCTTCCTTGACGCCCCACCAGGTCTGCTCGGTCTTCCAGGTGCCGGCCAGCATGTCCTTGGCGGCCTTCACGTAGTACGGCGTCCAGTTGATGATGGACGAGGCCAGGTGGGCCTTGGGACCGTAGGCCTTCATGTCGCTGTCCCAGCCGAAGGCGCGCTTGCCCTTCTCTTCCGCGGTCTTCAGCACGGCGGGCGAGTCGGTGTTCTGCATCAGGATGTCGGCGCCGCCGTTGATCAGGGCGGTGGCGGCTTCGGTCTCCTTGGGCGGATCGAACCACTGGTTGACCCAGACCACCTTGGTCTTGATCTTCGGGTTCACGCTCTGGGCGCCCAGGGTGAAGCTGTCGATGTTGCGGATCACCTCGGGGATGGGCACCGAGCCGACCACGCCCAGGACGTTGGTCTTGGTCATCGAGCCGGCGATCACGCCCGCCAGGTAGGCACCTTCATAGGTGCGGGCATCGTAGGTGCGCAGGTTGTCGGCGGTCTTGTAGCCGGTGGCGTGCTCGAACTTGATGTCCTTGTGGTCGGCCGCGACCTTCAGCATGGGCTCCATGTAGCCGAAGGAGGTGCCGAAGATGATCTTGTTGCCCTGGGCGGCCAGGTCGTTGAACACGCGCTCGGCGTCGGCGCCTTCGGGCACGTTCTCGACGAAGGTCGTCTGGACCTTGTCGCCCAGCTCGGCTTCCAGCGCCTTGCGGGCGCTGTCGTGGGCGAAGGTCCAGCCACCGTCACCGACCGGGCCGATGTAGGTGAAGGCCATCTTCAGAGGTTCGGGCTTGGCGGCCACCGAGGCGGCAGAGGCCGGCTCGGCCGGCGCGGGCGCGGCCTCTTCCTTCTTGCCACAGCCCACCAGGGCGGCGGTGGCAGCCAGCGTGGTCCAGCCGGCCAGTTTCAGCAGGTGGCGCTTCGAGGTCACGTCGTGATTCATGAAATCTCCATGGAGGAACAGCGAAATGATCAGGGCCTCAGTGCCCTGGCGTGAAAGGTTTGCCCAGCGAGGCGGGCATGTTGACCCGGATCCAGGTCGGGTTGCGCGAGATCAGCACCAGCACCACGATGGTGGCCAGGTAGGGCAGCATGGTCAGCCACTGGCTGGGCACTTGCACGCCCTCGCCCTGCAGGTAGAACTGCAGCATGGTGACACCACCGAACAGGTAGGCGCCCACCAGCACGCGGGCCGGCCGCCAGGTGGCGAAGGTGGTCAGGGCCAAGGCGATCCAGCCGCGGCCCGAGACCATGCCCTCCACCCACAGCGGGGTGTAGATGACCGACAGATAGGCCCCGGCCACGCCGCACAGCGCCCCGCCCACCACCACGGCCAGCAGACGGATTCGGCGCACCGGATAGCCCAGCGCATGGGCCGACTCGGGCGACTCGCCCACGGCGCGCAGGATCAGGCCGGCGCGCGAGCGGTAGAGGAACCAGGCCAGGAAGATGGCCAGCGCGATGGTCAGGTAGACCAGCGGGTGGTGACGGAACAGCGCGGGGCCGATGAAGGGAATGTCGCTGAGTACCGGGATGTGCACCTTCAGCCGCTCGCTCAACCGGTCCTGGGTGAAGCCGGTGCCCACGAAGGCCGAGAAGCCGGTGCCGAACATGCTCAGCGCCAGGCCGGTGGCGTACTGGTTGGTGTTCAGCCAGATCACCAGCACGCCGAAGATGGCCGCCAGCAGGGCGCCCGCGCCGGCACCGGCGGCAAAGGCCGCGACGTCCGAGCCGGTGTGCACCGCGGTGGCGAAGCCGGCGATGGCGGCCACCAGCATCAGGCCCTCGGCCCCGAGGTTGATGATGCCCGAGCGCTCGTTGATCAACAGGCCCAGGCCCGCCAGGGCCAGGGCGGTGCCGGCGTTCAGCGTGGCGGCCAGCAGCAATGCCAGTTCGTTCATGCCCGATCCCCCGACACGCGCCGGATGCGGTAGTTGATGAGGGTGTCGCAGGCCAGCAGCGCGAACAGCAACAGACCCTGGAACACACCGGTCAGCGCCTTGGGCATGCCCAGGCGGCTTTGCGCCAGTTCACCACCGATGTAGAACATGCTCATCAGGATGGAAGAGAAGACGATGCCCACCGGGTGCAGACGACCGACGTAGGCCACGATGATGGCCGCGAAGCCGTAGCCCACCGGCACATAGGGCGTGAGCTGGCCCAGCGGCCCGGCCGCCTCCATGGCTCCGGCCAGGCCGGCCATGCCACCGGAGATCAGCAGCGCCGTCCACAGGGCCGCGCTGGACGAGAAGCCCGCGTAGCGGGCCGCGGCCGGGGCCAGGCCACCGACCTGCAGCGCGAAGCCGCGGCGGGTGCGGAACAGCAGCACCCAGGTGGCGGCCACCGCCACCAGCGCCACCAGCACGCCGATGTTGGCGCGCAGGCCATCCACCAGGCGCGGCATCTTGGTGCTGGCGGCAAAGACCACCGTCTGCGGGAAGTTGTAGCCGTCCGGGTCCTTCCAGGGCCCGTAGACCAACCAGAACAGCACCTGCACCGCCACATAGACCAGCATCAGCGTGACCAGGATCTCGCTGGCGTTGAACTTGTCGCGCAGCCAGGCCGCGATGGCCGCCCAGAACATGCCGCCCAGCACGCCGGCCAGCAGGATGGGCACGATGATCCAGCGCGAGGTGTCCGGCCCGGCCTGCATGGCCACCCAGCCACCGGCCAACGCGCCCAGCACGTACTGGCCCTCGGCGCCGATGTTCCAGACGTTGGAGCGGAAGCAGACCGCCAGGCCCAGACCGATCAGCACCAGGGGCACCGCCTTCACGCTCAGCTCGGAAAGCGCATAGGCACTCCTGAGCGGCTCGACGAAGAAGGCCTGCAGGCCCTTGACCGGGTCCTTGCCCAAGGCCCAGAAGAGAAACACCCCCACCACCACGGTGATGGCCAGCGCCAGCACCGGCGAGGCCAGGGACATCCATTTCGACGGCTGCGGCCGCGCTTCAAGCTTCAGCATGGCTGCCTTCCCACAGACCCGACATCCATTCGCCGATCATCTCGCGCGAGGCGTCCGCGGCGGCCACCGGGGGCGAGAGCCGCCCCTGGGCGATGACCACCAGCCGGTCACTGATTTCAAAGAGTTCGTCCAGTTCCTCGCTGACCACCAGCAGGGCGCAACCGGCATCCCGCAGGGCCAGCAGCTCGCCGCGGATCTGCGCTGCGGCGCCCACGTCCACGCCCCAGGTGGGCTGCGAGATGATGAGCAGCTTGGGCCGGGCGTCGATTTCGCGCCCGACGATGAATTTCTGCAGGTTGCCACCGGACAGCGAACGCGCCACCGCGTCCGGCCCGCCGGCCTTCACGTTGAAGCGGGCGATCAGGTCGGCCGCCATCTGGCGGGTGGCGGCCAAGTTCAGCCAGCCGCCCGCGCCCACCGCCTCCTGGCGGGTCAGCAAGGTGTTCTGGGCCAGCGACAGCGTGGGCACGGCCCCGCGCCCCAGCCGCTCCTCGGGCACGAAATGCAGGCCTTGCGCCCGGCGGGCGCCCGGCGACGCCGCCGCGATGTCCCGGCCGAACAGGCTGACCGAGCCGGCCGGCGCGCGGCGGTCCTCGCCGGAAAGCGCGGCCATCAATTCCTGCTGGCCATTGCCGGACACGCCGGCCACGCCGACGATCTCGCCGGCCCGCACGTCCAGGCCGATCTGCTTGAGCGAGACGCCGAAGGGGTCGAGCTGCGGCAGCGACAGGTTCTTGACCGAGAGCACCACATCCCCCGCCTTGGACGGACGATGGGTCAGGGCCGGTGGCTCGGCGCCGATCATCAGGCGCGAGAGGCTGGCATTGGTTTCCTGCGTGGGATCGACCTCGCCGGTGACCTTGCCGACGCGCAGCACGGTGCAGTGGTGGCAGAGGTTGCGGATCTCGTCGAGCTTGTGGCTGATGTAGAGGATGGCGCAACCTTCGTCGCTGAGCTTGCGCAGCGTGACGAAGAGCTTCTCCACGGCCTGCGGTGTCAGCACCGAAGTCGGTTCGTCCAGGATGAGCAGCTGCGGCTGGGTGAGCAGGGCCCGCACGATCTCGACCCGCTGGCGCTCACCCACGCTGAGCGTATGCACCGGCCGCAGCGGGTCCACCTCCAGGCCGTAGCCGGCGGCCACCTGACGGATGCGCTCGGTGACCTCGGCCAGCGGCAGGCTCTTGTCCAGGCCCAGCCAGACGTTTTCGGCCGCAGTCAGGGTGTCGAACAGCGAGAAGTGCTGGTAGACCATGCTGATGCCCAAGGCACGCGCCTGGGCCGGGCTGGTCACCTCCACCTGCTTGCCGTTCCAGATCATCTCGCCTTCGTCCGGCTGGACGGCGCCGTAGATGATCTTCATCAGGGTGGACTTGCCCGCACCGTTCTCGCCCAGCACCGCATGGATCTGACCTGGCGCCACCTTCAGGTGGATGTCGTCATTGGCGCGAACCGCAGGGTACTGCTTGGAAATGCCGGAGAGTTCGAGTCGGAGCATGTCGAAAGAAGAGCAAGTCCGGGACATTGTGCCCTTCGCGCCGGCGCCTGCGCCAGGCCCGAAGGGTGGTGGGGCGGACAGCCCGCGCCGTCCGCCAGGGGGCACCGGGTCAGGCCCGGCGCCGCCGCGATCAGAAGTGGTATTCCGCGCGGATCATCGGGGTCTTGGCGAAGGCGCCATCACCCGCCGCACCCTTGTACGAGTTGCCGAACTTGTTCTTCCAGTACTGGTATTCGAAGCCGACCTTGAACTTCTTGGGCGTGTCCCACAGCGTGCCCACGTCGTACATCAGTTGCATGTCGATGTCGGTTTCCGGCGCGGTCTGCACGCCGAACTCGTTCTTGCCCTTGGCTGCGATGAAGTTGGCAAAGCCCTCGAAGGACAGGGGCAGGCCCACCGGCACCGGAATGGCCCAGGCGGCCGTCAGCATCGGGTGCGCTTGGTAGCTGTAGCGGGGCGTGGAGACACCGGTGTACTGATTGGTGGGGGCATTGCTCTCCCACAGCTGCAGCAGGCTCACATTCAGGAAGCCGGGCACGTCAAACATGACGGTGGGACCGGCCACCAGCATGCGCTTCTTGGAGTTGTAGCCGGCGTCGTCCTTGGTGTTCCAGTCGAAGCCAGCGGTCAGGCCCAGGTTGCGCACCACGCCCGGGTAGGACAGGTTGGCACCGGTCACCTTGGACAGATCCAGCGTGTGGCGATAGACCACATAGGCTTCCTGGGCGCCGTTGTTCGAGCCCGGCGCGGCCGGATCGCTCTTGTCCGACATCAGCAGATCGATGTTGAAGAAGTTCGTGCCGTAGGCGTAGCCGCTGACGTGGTTCAGGTCGAAGATGTTCTTGTGGATGTTGCTCGCACCGAAGGGCTCGGCGAACTTGCTGCCGTAGCGGTAGCCGATCGAGGTGTCGCTCCAGTCGGCGGCCTGAGAAGCCATCGACAGCACGGCCAGGGAGGCGGCCAGTGCGATGCGGGAAAGAGACTGCATGGGAATCGTCCTATCGTCGTTGTGGGTGAAGGGAGGGAAGTTGAGGATCAACACGGGTAACGAAGTGCAAAACTCATACCATGCTTATACCGCTACCGGTATGCAGGCCGGGTCGCTGCCAGCGAGGCTGACCGGCCACGTAGGCTGCCGACAAATTGCGCTCATCGGCCAGGGTCATCCAGGCGAACACGCGGGCATGCAGGCTCTGCGCCGGCAGTGGCACCACCTGGCCGGTGGCCACGCTGTCGCGGTGACTGGCCACCGGGCCCGCCGCCCAGTCCCAGACGCACACATCGGCCAGCCGGCCCGGCTCCAGCGCACCCAGTTCGTGCGCCAAGCCCAAGGCCTGTGCCGCCCCCAAGGTGGCCGCGTGCAGGCCGGCCCAGGCGGTCATGCGCGTGCCCCGCAGGGCCTGCACCTTGTAGGCCTCGGCCAGCGTGCGCAGCATCGACAGGCTGGTGCCGCCGCCCACGTCCGAGGCCATGGACACGCCATGGCCCACCGCCTGCGCTTCGGCCCAGTTGAACAGGCCACTGCCCAGGAAGAGGTTGCTCGTCGGGCAGAAGGCGATGTGGGCCCCGGTGTCGCGCAGCAGCGCCCGGTCGGCGTCGTCCAGCCAGATGCCATGGGCCAGCACGGCGCGCTCGTTGAGCAGGCCGTGCTGGTGATAAACGTCCAGGTAGCTGCGCGCCTGGGGGAACAGCTCCTGCACCCAGCGCACCTCGTCGAGGTTCTCGGCCACATGGGTCTGCATGTACAGGCCTGCGTGGCGCTGCAGCAGGCCACCGGCCATGGCCAGTTGCTCGGGCGTGCTGGTGATGGCAAAGCGCACCGTCACGGCGAAGGCATTGCGGCCCTGGCCATGCCAGCGGGCGATCTGCGCCTCGCAATCGCGCTGGGCGCCCACCACGTCGTCACGCAGGCCCGGCGGGGCATGGCGGTCCATCAGCACCTTGCCGGTGATGAGTCGCATGCCGCGCACCGAGGCCGCCTCGAACAGCGCATCGGCTGAGACGGCATGCACGGTGGGGAACACCACGGCCGAGGTGGTGCCATGGGCCAGCAACGTGTCCAGGAACAGCTCGGCGCCGGCACGCGCCACCGCCGGGTCGGCGAAACGCTGCTCGGCCGGGAAGGTGTAGGTCTGCAGCCAGTCCAGCAGCGTGGTCCCGAAGCTGGCGATGACGTCCAGCTGCGGGCAGTGCACATGGGTGTCGACGAAACCCGGCAGGATGAGCCGGCCGCGGTGATCCTGGCGCGGCCAGTCCTCGCCCGGGGCCTCGGCCTGGACAGCGACGATGCGACCGTCCTCGATCAGCAGCCAGTGGTCGGGACGGAAGCGCACGGCCGGGCTGTCCACATCGCCCAGGTCCGGCAGGCCGCTGAAGTCCAGCAGATCGCCGCGCAAAGCCAGACGGGTCATGCCTGCGCTCCTTCCTGGTGGCGCCGGGTGATGTCGCCCCCCCGCGTGGCCGGCATCTTGCCGGTCAGGGTGCGGGCGGTGTCGCGCACCTGCTCGCGCAACCAGCGCTGGGCCGAGGACGCATGGGTGCGGTCGTGCCAGAGCTGGTAGTAGGCCATGGCCGGAAAGGCCACCGGGCAGCGCACGATGCGCACCGGGAAGCGTTCCAGCTGACGCTCGCAGAACTGGCGGCCGGTGGTCAGCACCAGCCGCGTCTGCGCCACCATCATCGGCGCCAGGCTGAAGTGGGAGCAGCGCACCGCGATGCGCCGCTCCAGCCCCTGCAGGGCCAGGAAGTCGTCGATCACGCCGCGCGCGCCCGGGTGCATCGGCGTCGGGGCGATGTGGTCGCTGTCCAGGTAGCGCGCGGCCGTCCATTGACGCGGGTTCTTCACGGCGGGATGGTCCTCGCCCACCAGGCAGACCACCTCGTCGGTCATCAGCCGGCCCAGGTGCAGTTCCTCGGGCGGCTGCAGCCAGTTGCCCACCACCAGGTCCACCTCGCCGGTGGCCAGCTTGCGCCGGTAGTCCGAATCGGCCGACAGCGGGTGCAGCGCCACCTTCAGGCCCGGCGCCAGGGTCCGCAGCCGGGTCACCAGATCGGGCAGGAACGAGGGGTTCAAGTAGTCGGTGGCCGCGATGTTGACCTGGCCTTCGGCCTGCGCCGGCTCGAAATCGCGCCCCACACGGGCCGGGCCAAACAGGGTGTCGGCCTCCTGCAGCAGCCGTTCTGCCGGCCCCAGCAGCCCCAAAGCAGCCTCGGTCGGCACCAAACCAGTGCCCGCACGCACCAAAAGCATGTCTCCGGTCAGCGCACGCAGGCGCTTCAGCTGGGCGCTGATCTGGGGCTGCGTGCTGCCCAGTCGCAGGGCAGCCCGCGACACGCTGCGTTCGGTGATCACGGTGTGGAGGACCTTCACGAGATGGAGGTCGATGTTGGCAAAGGACAGCGCCGCTGGCATACGGCATGGCATATGCAACTCATGGGCCAGCCCGTATTCTCGCGATACCGGAAGCGAGTAACTTCCGTGCATCCCCGGCTTTTGTCTGCCACCGAATTCCCATGCCCTCACCCACGCCCATCCGCTTTCTGTTCCGAGGCCAGCCCGTGGAGGTGCCTGCCGACACGCCCACCCGCACCGTGCTGCAGTGGCTGCGCGAGGACCGCCAGGCCTGCGGCACCAAGGAAGGCTGCGCCGAAGGCGACTGCGGCGCCTGTACCGTGCTGGTGGCCGAGCTGGCGGAGAACCTGCCCTCGCCCAGCCAGGCCGTGGTCAGCGCCGGGCTGGCCCTGCGCCCGGTCAATGCCTGCATCCGCTTCTTGCCCTCGCTGCACGGCAAGGCCCTGCTGACCGTGGAGGATCTGACCAGCGTTGGCCCGGCCGCCCCCGGCCCGCTGCACCCTGCCCAGCAGGCCCTGGTGGACTGCCACGGCGCGCAGTGCGGCTTCTGCACCCCCGGCTTCGTGATGACCCTGGCCGCGGTCCACGAAGCCCACCAGGCGCACCAGGACCGGGATCCGACCGCCTGCGCGCCCAGTCGAGGTGCATTGGCCGACGCCCTGTCGGGCAACCTGTGCCGCTGCACCGGCTACCGGCCCATCCTGGATGCCGCCCAGCAGATGCTGGCCCACACCGGCCCGCGCCTGCCGCTGGCCGGCCTGCGTGACCAGTTGCTGGCCCTGCAGGCCGCGCCGGTGCCCTCGCTGGACGGCACCGTCCACGCGCCGCGCGACCTGGCCACGCTGGCCCGGCTGCGGGCCGACAAGCCCGAGGCCCGGCTGGTGGCCGGCGCCACCGACGTCGGCCTGTGGGTGACCAAGCAGATGCGCCCGCTGGGCGAGCTGATCTTCCTGGGCGATGTGGCCGAGCTGCGCCGCATCGAAGCCACGGCCACCGCCCTGCGCATCGGCGCGGCGGTGACGCTGGAGGACGCCTGGGCGGCTCTGGTCGCCCCGCTGCCGGCCCTGCACGAGATGCACCGCCGCTTCCCCGGCCCGCCGGTGCGCCACGCCGGCACGCTGGTGGGCAACCTGGGCCATGGCTCGCCCATCGGCGACGGGCCGCCGGTGCTGAACGCCCTGGGCGCCGAGCTGCTGC
>NZ_BADL01000593.1 GCF_000333615.1 Ideonella sp. B508-1
GCAGGTGGTCCAGCCCCTGCATCTTTTGCTCGATGACCTGGGGGACGTTGTCCTCCAGGGTCTTGGCCGAGGCGCCGGGGTAGGTGGCCGAGATGGCCACCGCCGGCGGTGCGATGCTGGGGTACTGCGCGACAGGCAGCGCCGTGATCGACAGGACGCCGGCCAGCATCGTGATGATGGCCAGGACCCAGGCGAACACGGGCCGGTCAATGAAGAAGCGTGCCATGGTGTGTGAATCTCCCAGGCCGGATCAGGACTGGACAGCCGCGGACGCCGCTGACTTCGGGGGCGTGGGGCCGGCCCCGGCGGGCAGCACCTCGACGGTCTGGCCCGGCCGGATCTTCTGGAGCCCGTCCAGCACCAGCCGGTCGCCGCTCTTCAGCCCGGCACTCACCAGCCAGAGCTCACCCACGGTCTGGCCCAGCTGCAGCGCGCGCTGCTCGACCTTGTTGTCCGGCGTCACCACATAGGCGGTGGGCTGGCCCCTGCTGTCGCGCACGATGGCCCGCTGGGGCACCGCGATCGCCGCATCGGCCAGGCCCTGCTGCACCACCGCGCGGGCATACATGCCCGGCAGCAGCTCGCCCTTGGGGTTGGGGAATTCGGCCCGCAGCGTCACCGCGCCGCTGCCCTCGTCCACCGAGACCTCGGAGAACTTCAGGGTCCCCGTCAGCGGATAGTGGCTGCCGTCTTCCAGCAGCAATTCGACCTTGGCGCCCTCGGACCCGGCCTGCTTGAGCTGGCCGGCCGCCAGGGCGCGCCGCAGCTGCAGCAAGGCCGCGCTAGACTGGGTGACATCGACGTAGATGGGGTCGAGTTGCTGGACGGTGGCCAGGGCCGTGGCCTGGCTGGCGGTGACCAAGGCACCCGGGCTGACCGAGGAGCGGCCGACACGGCCACCGATCGGGGCGGTGACCCGGGTGTAGGCCAGGTTGATGCGCGCGGTGGCCAGCGAAGCACGTGCCGTGGCCACGTCCGCGCGGGCCTGCAGCAGGGCCGCGGTGGCATCGTCGTTGTCCTGCTGGCTCACCGCCTTGATCTTCACCAGCTCGCGGTAGCGATCGGCCTTGAGCTGGGCCGAGGCCAGGGTGGCCTCCGCCCGCTCCAGCGTGGCCTGGGCGGAATCGACCGAGGCCTGGTAGGTCGCGGGGTCGATCTGGTAGAGCAGTTCGCCGGCCTTGACCAGGCTGCCCTCGGTGAAGGTGCGGCGCTGGATGATGCCGCCGACCTGGGGCCGGACGTCCGACACCATGGCCGCGGTGACCCGCCCCGGCAGCTCGCGGGTGATCGGCAGCGTCTGGGCCTGCACCGTGATGACACCCACCTGGGGCACGGCCAGCGTGGGCGGTGGCCCGCCCGCGGGCGGCTTGCCACAGGCCGACAGCAGCACGGCGACGCTGGCCGCGGCCAGCCAGCTCTTGGAGAAGGAACGGTGGGGCATAGGGAACTCTCCCGACTTGAGAATTACTAAACTGTACAGTACGGTACTGTATTAGAAAGTCGAACATCCCTGGAAAAGTCCGGGGTCTTTCCGCTTTCCGAAAAGGGCGTGCCGCAGCTCCGGACCGGACCATGGAAACCGGGCGGGCACAATCCGTCCCCAGCCATCAGCGCCCCTCCACAGAGCGGGTTCAGCCCACAGCCATGCGCACCAAGAGTGAAGAGCGTCGTCAGCACATCCTCGCCATCGCGGCGGAGGTGTTCCTGCAGGTCGGTTTCGAGAAGGCCTCGATGGCCGAGATCGCTCAGCGGGTGGGCGGCTCCAAGGCCACCCTGTACAGCTACTTCCCCTCGAAGGAGGAACTGTTCGTGGCGGTGATGGACCGGTCGGCCGAGCAGCTGATGGGCACGGTCTTCGACCAGCTCCTCCGCCCGGGCTCCCCCGAGGAATGCTGCGGAGATGGGC
>NZ_BADL01000592.1 GCF_000333615.1 Ideonella sp. B508-1
CTGAAGTGACGGGCCTGTCCTGAACTCACACGGCTGATTCGCGGCACGCCGGCCTCCCCCGGCGTGCCGCTGCCGTTTCCCGCTTCACCCACCCTTCCCGCATCACCATGAATTTCCGTCTCCGCCGCCTGCTGAGCGGCAGCGTCCTGCTGGGCCTGGTCACGGGCCTGGGCAGCCTGCTCAGCGCCTGCCAGCCCGTGCCCGACACCGTCAAGATCGGCGTGGCCCAGCCGCTCACCGGCCCGCTGGGCGCCCTGGGCCAGGACATGGTGGACGGCGCCCGCATGGCCGTCGAAGACCTCAACAAGGAGGGCTTCAAGGTCGACGGCAAGGTGGTGAAGTTCGAGATCATCAGCGGGGACGACAAGTCCGACCCCGAGACCGGCAAGAAGGTCGCGCAGCAGCTGATCGACCAGGGCGCGGTGGCCGTCATCGGCCACCTGAACTCCGGGGTCAGCATGGCCGCGGCGCCGGTCTATGCCGCCAAGATGATTCCGCAGCTGGCCATCTCGACCAAGCCCGAGTACACCCAGATGGGCCTGCCCACCACCTTCCGCCTGGTGGCCAGCGACGCGCTGCAGTCCAAGGCCATGGGCGCCTTCGCCGCCCAGTTGCCCGGCGGCAGCCACCGTTACGCCGTGGTGGACGATGCCACGCCCTACGGCAAGGGCCTGGCCCAGTCGGCCAAGGCCCAGCTGACCGCACGCCAGCGCGAGGTGGTGCTGGAGATGTCGCTGGACGCCAAGACCACCGACTTCGCCAAGCTGATCGACGGCCTGAAGGCCCAGAAGGCCGATGTGCTGGTGACCACGCTGGCCGACTTCCAGGTGCTGGCCCTGGCCGACCAGCTGGCCGCGGCCGGCGTGAAGCTGTCCATCGTCGGCGGCGACACCATCAAGACCCCGGCGATGGCCAAGGCCAACCCGGCGGCCGGCAAGATCTACGCGACCTCGCCCATCATCGGCGTGGACGAGTTCCTGGGCGGCAAGGCCTTCCTGACCCGCTACCGCGCCAAGTTCAACCACGACCCGGTCTATGGCGGCCACTACGCCTACGATGCGGTCTACGTGCTGGCCGCGGCCATCCGCCAGGCCAAGAGCGTGGACGGCGAGAAGCTGGTGGCCGCGCTCAAGACGGTGGACCCGCTGGCCCCGGTGACCAGCAGCATGCGCTTTGCCGACAACGGCGAGCAACGCTACGGTGTGGTCAGCGTCTACGAAATCAACAACGGCGACTGGTTCCTGCTGACCCGCAGCGACAACTGGTGATCTGATGTTCCGCTTCCTCTGGCGCCGGCTGGCGCTCACCATCCCGACCTTCTTCGCGCTGATGTTCGTCACCTTCGTGGCGATCCGCCTGGTGCCGGGCGACCCGGTGGAGGTGCGGGTGGGCGAGCGGGGCATCAGCCCCGAGCGCCTGGCCTACTTCCGCCATGAGCTGGGCCTGGACCAGCCCATCTGGAAGCAGTTCCTGGACTATGTCTGGCAGCTGCTGCACGGGGATTTCGGCACCTCGCTGGCCACCAACCAGAAGGTGCTGACCGAGTTCATGGCCCTGTTCCCGGCCACGCTGGAGCTGAGCTTCTTCGCCATGCTTTTCGCGGCGGTCATCGGCCTGCCGGCCGGCGCCATCGCCGCGGCCAAGCGGGGCAGCCTCTACGACCAGACCCTGATGGGCCTGTCGGTCACCGGCTACTCCATGCCCATCTTCTGGTGGGGCCTGCTGCTGATCATGTACGTGGGCGAGCGCTGGGGCCTGACCCCGGTGTCGGGCCGCATCGACCTGATCAACTTCTATTTCGAGCCGGTGACCGGCTTCATGGTGATCGACGCCTGGCTCTCGGGCCAGCCCGGCGCGGTATGGGACGCCATCCACCACCTGATCCTGCCGGGCGTGGTGCTGGGCACCATCCCCTTGGCCGTCATCGCCCGCATGACGCGCTCGGCCATGCTGGAGGTGCTGGCCGAGGACTATGTGCGCACCGCCCGCGCCAAGGGCCTGCCGGCCTGGCGGGTGGTGGGCCTGCACGCGCTGCGCAACGCCATGATCCCGGTGGTCACCGTCATCGGCCTGCAGGTGGGCGCGCTGATGGCCGGCGCGGTGCTCACCGAAACCATCTTCTCCTGGCCCGGCATCGGCAAGTGGCTGATCGAATCCATCTCCAGACGCGACTACCCGGCCCTGCAGGGCGGGGTCATGCTGGTGTCGGGCGTGGTCATCCTCGTCAATCTGGTGGTCGACCTGACCTACGGCCTCATCAACCCCCGCATCCGCCATGCGTGACACCCATCCCCTGGCGGACTTCTGGTTCGCCTTCCGCGAGAACCGCGGCGCCGTGGCCGGCCTGGCTGTGGTGCTGACCGTGGTGTTGCTGGCGATCTTCGCACCGCTCATCGCCCCCTACGACCCGGACGCCCAGTTCCGCGACGCCATCCGCGCCGCGCCGTTCTGGGAGCCCGGCGGCAGCACCCGCTTCCTGCTGGGCACCGACAGCCTGGGGCGCGACCTGCTGACCCGGCTGATCTACGGCGCCCGCGTGTCGCTGTTCATCGGCCTGTCGGTGATGGGCGTGTCCTTCGTCATCGGCGTGCTGCTGGGCCTGGCCTGCGTCAGCTTCGGCCCCGTGGTGGACACCCTGATCACCCGCCTGATGGACCTGATCATGGCGGTGCCCAGCCTGGTGCTGGCCATCCTGGTCGTCGCCGTGCTGGGCCCGAGCCTGACCAACACATCGTGGCGGTCACCATCGTCTACCTGCGGCGCTATGTGCGCCTCCTGCGCGCCTCGGCCCCAGCCGAAGCTGGGCAAGGACTACGTGACCGCGGCCCGGGTGGCCGGCGTGGGCCAGGCGCGGCTGATGTTCCGCACCGTGCTGCCCAACTGCCTGGCCCCGCTGATCGTGCAGGCCGCGCTGGGCGTGTCCGACGCCATCCTCGAGGCCGCCGCCCTGGGCTTTCTGGGCCTGGGTGCGCAGCCGCCCACCGCCGAGTGGGGCACCATGCTGGCCGACGCCCGCGAGTTCATCCGCTCCGAGCCCTGGCTGGTCACCCTGCCCGGCCTGGCCATCCTGATCACCGTGGTCTCCATCAACCTGGCCGGCGACGGCCTGCGCGATGCGCTGGACCCCAAGATGAGAAAAACATGAGCGCGCCCCTGCTGGACATCCGCGGGCTGTCGGTCAGCTTCGCCACCCGCCGCGGGCCCTTCCGGGCCGTGGACGGCGTGGACCTGAGCGTCGCCCCCAATGAGCTGCTGGCCATCGTCGGCGAATCGGGCTCGGGCAAGTCGGTGGCCATGCTGGCCATCATGGGCCTGCTGCCCTGGACAGCCACCGTCACCGCCGAACGCATGGCCTTCGATGGCCAGGACCTGCGGGCGCTGAGCCCGCGCCAGCGCCGTGCCCTGATCGGCAAGGACGTGGCCATGGTGTTCCAGGAGCCGATGAGCTCGCTGAACCCCTGCTTCACCGTGGGCTGGCAGATCGGCGAGGCCCTGGCCCAGCACACCCCGCTGGGCCGGCGCGAACGTCAGGCCCGCGTCATCGCGCTGCTGGAGCAGGTCGGCATTCCCGACCCGGCCCGCCGCGCCCGCGCATTCCCGCACCAGCTCTCGGGCGGCATGTGCCAGCGGGTCATGATTGCCATGGCGCTGGCCTGCAAGCCGCGTCTCCTGATCGCCGACGAGCCCACCACCGCGCTGGACGTCACCATCCAGGCCCAGATCATGGACCTGCTGCAGACCCTGCGACGCGACACCGGCATGGCCCTGGTGCTGATCACCCACGACCTGGGCGTGGTGGCCGAGGCCGCCGACCGGGTGATGGTGCAGTACGCCGGCCGCGTGGTGGAGACGCAGCCCGCCGCCACCCTCTTCACCCACCCGCACCACCCCTACACCCACGCCCTGCTGGCCGCCCTGCCCGAACGCGCCACCGGCGCGCGGCTGGAGGCCATCGACGGCGTGGTGCCCGGCCAGAGCGACCGGCCCGCCGGCTGCCTGTTCGCCCCGCGCTGCCGCTGGGCCACGGCCCACTGCCATGCCGTCAAGCCCGTGCCGGCCGATGCCGCCCTGGGCCGTGCCCTGTGCCACACCCCGCTGGACGATGCGGGCCAGCCCATCGCGCTGAACCTGGAGAACGCTGCATGAGCGCCGCTGCTGAAACCGCCGCGCCGGTCCTGGAGGCCCGCGAGCTGCAGCGCCTCTACCCCGTGGCGCGCGGCCTGTTCAAGCCGCCCGCCACCGTGCATGCGCTCGACGGCGTGAGCTTCTCCCTGCAGGCTGGCCGCACGCTGGCGGTGGTGGGCGAATCGGGCTGCGGCAAGTCCACGCTGGCCAAGCTGCTGACCATGATCGAAACGCCCACCGCCGGTCAGCTGCTGATCGACGGGCTGGACGTGGCCCAGGCCAATGCCGAGCAGCGCCGAGCCCTGCGCCGCCAGGTGCAGATCGTCTTCCAGAACCCCTACGGCTCGCTCAACCCGCGCCAGACCATTGGCCGCACGCTGATGGAGCCGCTGGAGGCCAACCACGTCGGCAGCCCGACCGAACGTGAGGCCGCGGCCCGCGCCATGCTGGCCCGCGTGGGCCTGCGCGAGGAGGCCTTCGGCCGCTACCCGCACATGTTCTCCGGCGGCCAGCGCCAGCGCGTGGCCATCGCCCGCGCGCTGATGCTGCAGCCGCGCGTTCTGGTGCTGGACGAGCCGGTGTCCGCGCTGGACGTGTCCATCCGCGCCCAGGTGCTCAACCTGCTGGCCGACCTACAGCGCGAACTGGGCGTGGCCTACCTCTTCATCTCGCACGACCTGGGCGTGGTGCGCCACGTGGCCGACGAGGTCATGGTGATGTACCTGGGCCGCTGTGTGGAACGCGGCCCGCGCGACGCCGTGTTCGGCCAGCCGCGCCACCCCTACACGCAGGCCCTGCTCTCCGCCACGCCCACGGTGGATCCGTCCCAGCGCCGCACCCGCATCATCCTGCAAGGCGAACTGCCCTCGCCCATCGCCCGCCCCAGCGGCTGCGGCTTCCGCACCCGCTGCCCCCTGGCCTTCGCGCGCTGCGCGGCGGAAGTGCCGGTGCTGGAAGGCGGCGGCGAAGGACAACAGACCGAAGCGGCCTGCTGGGCCAGCACCTGATTCGAGACACCCATGCCCCCCGCACACCTGCCCCCGCTGGCCATCGTCGGCATCGGTCTGCTCATCGCCTGGCGGATCTACCGCCGGGTGCGGCGCCTGGTGGGGCGGCAGCACTTTCGCCCGGTGCGGGCCTGGATGTCGTTGATCCTGCTGCCGCTGCTGGCAGCCCTGCTCTTGCTGGGCTCGGCCGTCCATCCACTGCGGGCCGCCGTGCTGGTGGCGGGCCTGGGCGCCGGCGCGCTGTTGGCCCAGTTGGGCTTGCAGCGCACGCGCTTCGAGGTCACGCCCCAGGGGCTGTTCTACACGCCCCATGCCCACATCGGCATCGCCCTGTCCCTGCTGCTGACGGCCCGCGTCGTCTTTCGCCTGGCTCAGCTCTACTGGCTGCCCGAGCTGCTCACCGAGCCGCCGGACCACTTCATCCGCAGCCCGCTCACCCTGCTGATCCTGGGCACCCTGCTGGCTTACTACGCACGCTATGCCTGGGGGCTCATCCGCTGGTCGCGCTCCGTGGTGCAGACTCCCCCCTAGCTTCATGAAGCCCCTTCACAGAACAGCAAAACCACAGACCGGAGGTGCTGCGACAGTCGCATGAATACTTCTCGTTCTCGTCACATGAAGCTCTCTTCCCCGCGCGCCCGGCGCCTGGTCCTGGGTGCCGTCGTGCTGCTGCTGGTCGTCCTGGGTGCGCGGTACGTCTTCCGTCCTCCGGCCCCGCCCTCGCTGATCACCGCGCCCGTCCAGCGGGCCGACATCGAGGACTCCGTGCTGGCCAATGGCACGCTGCAGGCCTTCAAGCAGGTCAGCGTGGGCGCCCAGGTCTCAGGCCAGGTCAAGTCGCTCAAGGTGGCACTGGGCGACATGGTCAAGAAAGGCCAGCTGGTGGCCGAGATCGACTCGATGACGCAGCAGAACACGCTGCGCACCGCCCAGACCACGCTGGCCAATGTGCAGGCGCAGCTGAAGTCGGCCCAGGCCACCCTGGCGCAGAACCAACGCACCCTGACCCGCCAGCAACAGATGCGCCGCAGCGACGCCAGCGCCCAGGCCGACCTGGACAGTGCCCGTGAAGGCGTGGAGACCGCACAAGCCAATGTGGAAGCGCTGAAGGCCCAGGTGGAGGCGGCCCGCATCGCCGTGGACACGGCCCAGGTGAACCTGGGCTACACCCGCATCACCTCGCCCATCGACGGCCAGGTGGTGTCCATCGTGACCGAGGAGGGCACGACGGTGAACTCCAACCAGTCCGCCCCGACCATCCTCATCGTCGCCCAGGTGGACACGATGACGGTGAAGGCCTCCATCTCGGAAGCGGATGTGACCAGCGTGAAGCCGGGTCAGAAGGTGTACTTCACCATCCTTGGCGAGCCCGACCGCCGCTGGGACACCACGCTGCGCAGCATCGAGCCCGCCACCGACAGCATCAGCACGAGCAGCACGTCCAGCACCAGCAGCAGTTCCACCAGCACCACCAACGCCACCGCCATCTACTACAACGGCAAGCTGGATGTGCCCAACCCGGACCACCTGCTGCGCATCTCGATGACGGCCACGGTGCACATCGTGCGCAATGCCGCCCGCAAGGCCCTGACCATTCCGGCGGGTGCGCTGGGCCCTCGGGGCCCGGATGGTCAGACCCAGGTGCAGGTGGTGGGCCCGGATGGCCGACCCCAGCCGAGGACGGTGAAGATCGGCATCGACAACAACGTGACCGCCCAGGTGCTGGACGGCCTGCGCGAAGGCGAGCAGGTGGTGCTGGGCAACGCAGCCACCGCAGCCTCGACCACGGGGGGTGGCCCACGGCGCATGGGCCCGCCGATGTTCTGACGCCGGCACCATGAGCGAACACACGCAAGCCGCCCCGCTGCTGGACCTGCGCGGCGTCGGCCGCGACTTTCCTGCCGGCGAAGGCACCCTGACGGTGCTGCAAGACATCGACCTGCAGATCCAGGCCGGTGAGATGGTGGCCATCGTCGGCCAGTCGGGCTCCGGCAAATCCACGCTGATGAACCTGATCGGCTGCCTGGACCAGGCCAGCCGCGGCCGCTACACCATCGCCGGGCGCGAGGTGGCCCAGCTCAGCCCGGACGAGCTGGCCGAGCTGCGGCGCGAGCACTTCGGCTTCATCTTCCAGCGCTACCACCTGCTGTCGGACCTGACGGCCCAGGGCAATGTGGAGGTGCCGGCCATCTACGCCGGCGCGCCACGCGGCGAGCGCCATGCCCGCGCCCAGGCCCTGCTCGAACGGCTGGGCCTGGGAGACCGCACGCAGCATGTGCCGGGCAAACTCTCGGGTGGCCAGCAGCAGCGGGTGTCCATCGCCCGCGCGCTGATGAACGGCGGCAGCGTCATCCTGGCCGACGAACCCACCGGCGCGCTGGACAGCGGCTCGGGCGAAGAGGTGATGCGCATCCTGGGTGAGCTGCATGCCCAGGGCCAGACCATCATCCTCGTCACCCACGACATGGGCGTGGCCCGCCACGCCGAGCGCATCGTGGAGCTGAAGGACGGCCGCATCGTCTCCGATGCGCCCAACACCCCGTCGCGGGTCACCGCCCCGGAAGCCGCCCCACGCACGGCACCGGCGCAGGCACCGGCCCCTGCCCAGACCCTGGTCCGCCACTGGCGCGCCACCGCCGACAGCCTGGGTGAGGCCTTGCGCATGGCCTTGCTCGCCATGAATGCCCACCGCCTGCGCACCCTGCTGACCATGCTGGGCATCGTCATCGGCATCGCCTCGGTGGTGTCGGTGGTGGCGCTGGGCCAGGGCTCGCAGCAGAAAGTGCTGGCCAACATTGCCAGCATCGGCACCAACACCATCGAGGTCTTCTCCGGCCTGGGCTTCGGTGACCCGCGCTCCGCCCGCATCCAGACCCTGCGCCCGGACGACGCGGATGCGCTGGCCGAGCAGTCCTATGTGGACAGCGTGACGCCCAATGTGCAGACCTCGGTGACCGCGCGGGTGGGCAACATCGACGCCTCGGTCAACGTCACCGGCGTGGGCGAGCAGTACTTCCGCGTCAAGGGGCTGCAGATGGCCCTGGGCACCGCCTTCGATGCCGACGGCATCCGCCACTACGCCCAGGTGGCGGTGATCGACGACAACGCCAGGAAGAAGCTGTTCCCCACCAGCGACCCGATCGGCCAGGTGCTGTTCCTGGGCAGCATGCCGGTCTATGTGGTGGGCGTCACCGCCAAGAAAGACAGCGCCTTCGGCCCCAACAGCGAGAGCCTGAACATCTTCGTGCCCTACACCACGGCCATGCGGCGGCTGATCGGCCAAGGCTATCTGCGCAGCATCACCGTGCGGGTGGATGACAGCGCCCCCATGGCCGCGGCCGAACAAGGCATCAACCAGCTGCTGGAGCGCCGCCACGGCCGGGTGGACTTCTACGTGCTCAACACCGACAGCATCCGCCAGACCATCGAGAGCACCACCCAGACCCTGACCCTGCTGATCGCCTCGATCGCGGTGATCTCCCTGGTGGTGGGCGGCATCGGGGTGATGAACATCATGCTGGTGAGCGTGACCGAGCGCACCGCCGAGATCGGCGTGCGCATGGCGGTGGGCGCGCGCCAGCGCGACATCCAGCAGCAGTTCCTGATCGAGGCCGTGCTGGTCTGCCTGCTGGGCGGCGTGCTGGGCATCGCCAGCGCCCTGGGCTTCGGCGCGCTGTTCTCGCATTTCAGCCAGAACTTTGCGCTGTCCTTCTCACCCACCGCGATGGGCGTGGCCTTTCTCTGCGCCACGCTGATCGGCGTGGTGTTCGGCTACCTGCCGGCCCGCAGCGCCGCCCGACTCAACCCGGTGGAGGCCCTGTCCCGTGATTGATCCCATGGCCGCACGCTCACGCTGCTTCCCGCTCCAGGCCCTGACCCTGGCCACCCTCACGCTGCTGGCCAGCGGCTGCGCGGTCACCCGCACGCCCTACAGCGCACCCCAGCCGGCCGTGCCGGCGCAGTGGGACACCCCGAGCCCGGCCGCCCCTGCGGCGGCGGCCACCGACCGCTGGTGGAGCCGCTTCGACGACCCGACCCTGACCGCCCTGGTGGACGAAGCCTTGCGGCGCAACGCCGACATGGCGGTGGCCGCCCTGTCGGTGAAGCAGGCGCAGCTGGCTGCCGGCCTGGCCGACAACAACCGCTGGCCGGTGCCCAACGCCAGCCTCAGCAGCAGCTCGCAACGCACCATCAACCACGCTGGCGCCCGCAACCAGACCCACAGCGTCAGCGGGGGCGTGAGCTGGGAGGTGGATCTGTGGCAACGCCTGGCCGCGCTGGGCGACGCCGCCGAATGGGAGGCCCAGGCCACCGAGCAGGACCGCCAGGCCACCGCCCTGAGCCTGGCCGGCACCGTGGCCGAGGACTACTGGCAGCTGGCCTACCTGAACCAGCGCGTGGCCAGCGCCCAGGCCAGCCTGGACTACGCGCAGCGCACGCGCGAGCTGGTGAAGGCCCAGTACGAAGCCGGTGCGGTCTCGGGCCTGGACCTGCAGCAGGCCGAGCAGACCGTGCTGAGCCAGCAGGCCAGCCTCTCGGCCCTGGCGGAGCAGCGCGCAGAAGCCCGGCACGCGCTGGTGATCCTGTTCGACCATGCGCCCAGCGCCGCGGCCCTGGCCGGCCTGCTGCCACAGGAGCCACAGACCCTGCCGGACCGGCCGCTGCCCGCCGTGGCCGCCGGCGTGCCGGCCGAGGTGCTGGGCCGCCGCCCCGACCTGCGCGCGGCCGAGCTGCGCCTGCGCGAAACCCTGGCCAGCAACGACGCCGCCGCGGCAGCCTACTACCCCACGCTGAGCCTGACGGGCACCCTGGGCAGCAGCAGCAATGCGCTGAGCAACCTGCTGTCCAACCCGGTGGGCACGCTGGGCGCGGGCCTGACCCTGCCCTTCCTGCGGGTGCGCGAGATGCACCTGAGCAACGCCAAGAACCAGGCGGCCTATGAAAGCGCCGTCATCGGCTACCGCCAGACCCTCTACAGCGCCCTGGCCGATGTGCAGAACGCCCTGAGCAACCGCGAGGCCCTGGCCCGCCAGGGCGAGTGGCTGGCCGGCTCGCTGGCCGCCGCCCGCCAGGTCGAGGCCATGACCGAGGTGCGCTACCGCCACGGCGCCGTCGCACTCAAGGACTGGCTGGACGCGCAGGAAAGCCGCCGCACCGCCGAGGTGGCGCTGGCCGAGAACCAGCTGTCCCGCCTGCAGAACCAGGTGACGCTGTACCAGGCGCTGGGCGGCGGGGTCTGAGCGCCGGGGGCAGTGGTCAACTCACTGGAGCGTGGAGAATCCCTGCGGTGACCACACCTGAAGAGAGCATCTTTCCGTCCCCGATGTCGAGGACACTGTGCTCACCAGCACTCGGCCATGGTCCATCGCGCTCAGTTTGGCTTCGTCCAAACCCAGAGAACCCTCCCGGACCTCGGCCTCAGGGCAACCGTTGGTGACAGTCCGAATGACAGGGGTGTAGGTGGCCATGAAGGACCCTGTCTGATGATTCAGCAGCAAGTAACTGGGCAGTGAAGCAGCATTGCCGATGTCACACCAGTCCACCCCGGGAACCAAGGTCATGCAACTGTTCAAGGTGAAGGTCTGGAAGGTCAATTGACGTTTCGTGTCAAAGGTCAGCGCATCGAGAATCGAACCGTGATTTGTCAGGACCTCGCCATTCAGCTCTTGGGTACCCAAATCGTAAGTGCGCTCAAGCAGAGCCTGCTCCACATAGGCGGTGTTGCCTGCAGCAATTCGGTAGAGGCTCCCCGGAGAGCCTTGCGGGGTGGCGACCAGAAAGGCACCCTCGGTTGAAGTCCAGGACACCGTCTGGGGCCAGTAATAACCCCAGCCATAGTCTTGGGCATTGGAGCGCGGTGCATCGCGGAGCACGAGACTGGTGCCTTGATACATCAGCACGGCCCCCGTGCCCCCTGCCAGCAGACTGGATCCCGCCAACACCAGCACACGAGACGAGTCAAAGGGATCGACAGCCATATCCCGCACCCGGTCATAGGCGCGTCCATAAGGATCGGAAGGGAGCACAAACCGTCGCACCTCCGTCAGACTGGCAATGTCCAGCACAACGACATTCCCACCGTCTAGACCAACATACAGAAGCCGGCCATCAGACGACACAGCCAGACGGCCGGGAACGGCACCAAGGCTGACACTGCGCAACGTGGTCAGTGTCGCTGGATCCATCTCAAGCACCCGCCCACCTTGGTCCGAAGCAGCCACGTAAAGTTTGTCCGTGACAGCGTTGTGGACAGCGTGGCGATGACGCAAGCCCAGCGACGCGACATCCATGGCGCCCTCAATGGGCTGCACTGGCGAGGCAAGAAATTCACCGGATACGCTGTTGGCCGAGACGGACAGCGTCTCATGGGTAACGGTCCCGCCAGAGCGCAGCAGACCATCCGCCTCGATCCGCACAGGCCCGCGGCCGGGACTGAACCAACGCTGTTCCCGCACCAACACATCCGCTTGTGCGTTCGACCGCGTGTCCAGCATGGCGATCTCGTAATCCACCACCACACGTGCGGCAGACACTGTCGTCCCGAGCGCCTGCACGGCAGACATGGGATAGGTGTAGCGGGTGATCTTCACGGACGCATGGATTCCGTTGTCTGCCTGAAGCACCACGCGAGGTTCATCCACCAGCACCCGAGTCCCGACCTGCAGAGGAAACTCCATCAGCGGCAAGGGCCCCATCTGGCTCAGCAACTGCTCCAACTGACTTTCAGTCAACGGATCGAAAGTCAGGGACACACCGTCACGTTGGACGCCATACGTTTCGTTGACATCTGGTGTATTGGCGAACAGCAAGGTGCAGAAGCGGGACAGCCCCTGCGATGCGTCGCAGCGCCCAGTTACAGGCGTGGACGTGGCTACACCGTTTTGGACCACCGACATCGTCCACGACACATCGTTGACAGGCAGCATTCCAGCCACATCGCCGGACCCCATTTCCGGGGATGCCAATGCCAGATTTCTCAGCTGAGCATTCCAAGCTGCACGCGTTCGAAGATCTTCCACCACGGCCTTGACTGCAGCGGTTGTCCCGAGATTGCCGTAGGAACCCTCCCAGACCGTACTTGCATCCTGCTGCGCCCCTGCCAAATCCCCCTCGGAGAGTTCATGCCCGGGAAACGCTCCGATGACTTGCAACCGGTGGATTTCCGCTAAGGCCGCCTCGGTTCCCGGAGTCACGCTGGTCCATCCCGAAGCGAAAGCCCGCAATTGCGAGCCGTCGGTCAAGGTAACCCGCAGCCACAGACGCGAAGCCGAAACTGCCGTCCGCGGATCCGGCAGTGAAAATGCGCCGCCCGCCTGCGTTCTCGCACTGGCCAAGACCACCGGTTGCAGCGGCTGCTGCGATGCGTCAAGCAATTCCACCAGAAGACCAGCGGGCGCCGCCTGTTCACTGGCGACCAAAACCTCCCCATTCTGAAAGCCAGGGGTAGCCGTCCTCGCAGGAAGAGCATCCGGTGCCGGCATAGAAAACCCGGCGCTCCGAACCAAAGTGGGAAACCCCGCGGTGTCACCTCCAGGCGCTTCAACGTTGGTTGCTGAAGACCCTCCGCCCCCGCACCCAGCAACCAATGCACCCAGCAACCCAATTGCTGCAAGCCAGTTCAGCCTCATCTAACTCCCCCCAAACAAGCATGGTGCAAGTTTAGGTTCACACTGCTTTACAGAGAGATCGCGATCGCTATGAAAGTTGGGAGATATCGACCATGAGCAGTATGGATCTTCAGGGTTGACTGACAGGCGGGCCCTGCAGTGCCATCTGCAGCGCCGCAGCATCCGGCAGGAAGCGGATGTCGGTCACCTCCAGCGCCTCCAGCTGGATCAGCGTGGCCTGGCCGGCCTGGCGCGGCAGGTCGGCGGTCTCGGCCTCGTCCTGCACAAGGCCCAGCGAAAACGGCAGCGCCCTCAGCTTGGGCAGGGCAAACATGCGGGTGATCAGCGCTGGCATGGCGCTCAGGTCGACCAACACGATGACGTGGTGCTGAGCCAGGGCGGCTGCACCCCACTCCGCCAGCAGCGGGTGAACCCAGGCACTGGCCTGGCGGTCCGCGGTGAAGACGATGGCCCGCACCGAGGCATCCAGCCGCACCGGGTCGGCATTGGCGTCCCGCAGGGTGCGCGCCGGTAACCGGGTGCCCAAGATGGCGGGCGAACTGGGGATGACCGGCGGCGTGTCCTCAGCCGCCCGCCCCCTGCGACCGACCGCGGTGGCCGCGAGGGCCAGCGCGATACGGAGCATCCGGCGACGTGACCGATGTGCGGCAGAGGACGGAATGGTGCTCATGGCCCGATCGTAGCGGCCTCGCGTGCCAACCCGCAGGCCAGCGTCCCCACCCGCTTCAGGCCGGCGCGCTGCGCGTCGTCCCAGCGGCCCCCCACACCCAGGCGGATGAAGCGGCGGTAGCGGTCGGTGGCGCTGAACATGGTGCCCGGGGCGATGCAGATGCGCTCGGCCAGGCAGGCGCGGTACAGGGCCATCGAATCGACGCCCTCGGGCAGTTCCACCCACAGGATGTAGCCGCCGGGCGGATCGGTCACCCGGCTGCCCTTGGGAAAGTGGCGGGCGATCAGGTCGCGCGCCTCGTCCACCCGGGCGGCGATGGTGCTGCGCAGCGCCCGGTAGCCGGCCTCGATGCCGGGCTGGGTCAGCAGATCGGCCAGGGCGCGCTCCAGGATGACCGCCTGCCCGCCCGAAGTGGTGGCCTTCATGCGGGAGAGCTTGTCCAGCCAGCGCCCCGGCGCCACCCAGCCCAGGCGCAGGCCCGGGGCGATGGTCTTGCTGAAGGAGCCGCAGAGCATCACATGGCCGCTGGGGTCGAAGGAGGCCACGGCGCGGCGCTTGTCCTCCTGCTCGACCAGGTCGTTGTAGAGCACATCCTCGATCAGCGGGATGCCGCGCTCGGCCACCATCTGGGCCAGGCGCTTGCGCTCGGCCAGCGGCATGCAGGCGCCCAGCGGGTTGCTCAGCGTGGGCACAATGAGCACCGCCTTGACCGGCTGGGTGTCGAAGGCCAGCTGCAGTGCGTCCACCGACAGGCCGGTGCGCGGATGCGTGGGAATCTCCAGCACGCGCAGGTGCAGGTTCTCGACGATCTCCAGCAGACCGAAGTAGGTGGGCGACTCCAGCGCCACCACATCGCCCGGCTTGGTCACCGCGCGCAGGCACAGGCTGATCGACTCCAGGCAGCTGTTGGTGATGACGATGTCCTTGGCCTCGTGGCCGCAGCCCATGCGCAGGGTGTGACGGGCCACCGCGCGACGCAGCGATTCGTCGCCCGGCCCCAGCGGGTACTGGCACAAGGTGCTGCGGTGGCGCTGGGTGGCCCGGCTGACGGCCCGGCGCACCCGCTCCTCGTCGAACAGGTCGGGCGTGGGGCAGGCGGCGCCGAAGGAAATGTGGTCTTCCCTGGTGGCCAGGCGCATGACCTCGTTGGCCATGGCGCTGACGTCCACGTCCAGCGTGGCCACCGGCGGCAGCGAGGGCTCCGGCTCCGGCAGACGGCGGGGCCGGGCGGCCACGAAGTAGCCGGAACGGGCCCGGGCTTCGATCAGCCGGGCGTCCTCCAGCGTGCGGTAGGCCTGCACCACCGTGGCCTGCGACACGCCGCGCTCGCGCGCCAGCGCGCGCACCGAGGGAATGCGCTCGCCGCGGGCCAGCGTGCCGGCCCGGATCGGCGCGGCCAGGGACTCGGCGATCTGCAGATACAGGGTGTCGGTGGCGCTGCTGAGAGAAGGCATGGGCCGATTCTGTATGGGTCATCCCCGCCCAAACCAGTACAGATGCACCCGAACCGGACCAGCACAGCCGCGCCGCGGGCCCGGGTGTGGCCCCCGCACTGGGGCCCGTCTGTGGCTGGGCCGCGGGCAGGCCGCGCCCTACCGTGGAGGCCATGAACACGCTGCCCCTTTCCCCGCCTTCCGCCCTGCGGCGCGACCGCAGCCCCCAACCCGCCGCGCCACGCCTGCCGCTGGAGCTGGGCCCACCCACGGTGGCCCTGGCGCCGGCCGAGGTGCTCAGCCGCAGCGGCGTGGCCGGCGCCCGGCTCCAGGTGCTGGCCGGCCGGGTCTGGCTGACCGAGACGGGCGATGCCGGCGACCATGTGCTCTCGACCGGCGAGCAGCACACGGTGCGCGGCCCGGGCCGGGTGGTGGTCGAGGCCCTGGGGCCGGAAGTGGCCGTGCTGGCCTGGCAGATCGGTTGAAGCCGACTTGACCTGACACGCCACGTGTGCGCAACGGGCGGCTAATATGCCGCCTTTACGCTCGAAAACGTGTCACTCATGGAAGCTTGGATGCCCCCGCTGCGCTACTGGGTCCTGGCCATCTTCGTCGCCTCGGCGCTCTATGCCCACTTCCGAGGCAAGGTGCGTTTCGGCCTCGTGCGGGCCCTGACCGACTTCACCGTGCTGCTGGCCCCGGTCAACGCGCTGCTGTTCCTGGGCTCCAAGGTGCCGGCCACGGCCTTCCTCGAGCCCAAGGACTTCCCGGAACTGAAGCCCCTGCAGGACCACTGGCAGGAGATCCGCGAGGAGGCCCTGCGCCTGAACGACGAGGGCTTCATCAAGGCCGCCGAGGGCTACACCGACATCGGCTTCAACTCCTTCTTCCGCACCGGCTGGAAACGCTTCTACCTGAAGTGGTACGGCGAGGACCTGCCCTCGGCCATGAAGCTGTGCCCGCGCACGGTGGAACTGGTCAACCAGATTCCGGGCATCAAGGCCGCGATGTTCACCTCGCTGCCGCCGGGCGCACGCCTGGTGCGTCACCGCGACCCCTTCGCCGGCTCCATCCGCTACCACCTGGGCCTGGTCACCCCCAACTCGGGCGACTGCTTCATCGAGGTCGACGGCGAGCGCCGGTCCTGGTACGACGGCGAGCCGATGATGTTCGACGAGACCTTCATCCACTTCGCCGAGAACAAGACCGACCACCAGCGCGTGATCCTGTTCTGCGATGTGGAGCGCCCGGTCTACACCGCGCCCCTGGCCTGGTTCAACCGCTTCTTCGGCCGCATCGTGCTGAATGCCGCGCGCACCCAGAACGTCGAAGGCGAGTCGATCGGCATGGTCAACAAGATCTTTGCCCACGGCTACAAGCTGCGCCTGGCCGGCAAGGCCCTGAAGGCCAAGTCCCGGCCCACCTACTACGTGCTCAAGTGGGTGGCCATCCTGGGCGCGCTGTACCTGATCTTCCGTTGAACGCGGCCCGGCCGTGATCGCCCTGCTCTGGACCGTCACCGCCCTGGGCCTGGCGCTCTGGAGCGGGGCCATCTGGGCACTGTGGGCGCTGCTGAGCCACGACCCGAGCTGGGTGGGCAGCTTGCGCGAGTGGCTGGACGCCAGCCCCGCCGCCGGTTGGTTGGACCATTGGCTGCCCGGCTGGGACGCCCTGCTGGCCGCGCTGATCCAGCTTCTGCAGGCGGTGCTGCGCGGCGTGTCCGCCTGGATCCCCTGGCTGCTGGGCGCCGTCTGGGCCCTGGGCAGCCTGCTCGCCCTGGCCCTGGCCGGCCTGCTGCACTGGGCCATCCGCATCGGCAGCCGACCGCCCCGCCCCACGGTTCAGGGCCCCGCCACCACACCGCCCCCCACTGCCGCATGAGTGCAGCCGGGCACCGCATTTGCTAGCCCGCTGCACCATGAATCTTTCCCACCGTTTCTCCCCGGCCGTCCGAACCACCGTGGCGGCCTGTGCCGCCCTGTTGCTGGGGCTGGCCGCCCCCAGCGCCCAGGCCGCGCCAGCGGCCACATCGCCCCGCCCGGCGGCAGCTGCCTGCCTGAGCGACTGCACGCCCCGCATCGGCATCGTCTCGGCCTTCGGGGCCGAGGCCGACATCCTGCTGGGCCGCCTGCAGCACCCCAGGACCTGGACGATCACCGGCAAGCGCTTCACCACCGGCGAGCTCGAAGGCCACCGCGTGGTGGTGGTGCTCAGCGGCGTCAGCATCGTCAACGCCACCCTCACCACCCAGCAGCTGCTGGACCACTTCCGCATCGACCGCCTGGTGATGAGCGGCATCGCCGGCGGCGTGAACCCCGCCAACCATGTGGGCGACGTGACCGTGCCCGAGCGCTGGGCCATGCCGCTGGAAACCTTCTGGAACGACAGCGACACCCTGCCCGCCCCCTGTGGCAAAACCGGTGACCTGAGCTGCCTGGGCCTGAACCTGGCCGCGCCGGACGGCCAGCCCCTGCCACCCTTCCAGCACCAGTTTCCGCGCGGCACCTACCTGCTCAACGCGAGCAACGCCCCGCAGGGCGAGTACCGCTTCGACTACCCGGTGGACGCGGCCATGCTGGCCACCGTGCGCACGCTGCAACCGCGTCTGCAGCGCTGCGGCCCCAAGGCCCGGCAGGCCGATGGCTCAGTGGACGAGAAGCTCTGCGTGAAGGAACAGCCGCGCCTGCTGGTGGGCGGACGCGGTGTCTCGGGTCCGGTGTTCCTGGCCAACGCGGCCTACCGCGAGTACCTGTTCAAGAACCTGCAGGCCCAGACCTTCGAGATGGAGACCGCTGCGCTGGCCCATGTGGCCGCGGCCAACCAGGTGCCCTACATCGCGTTCCGCTCGCTGAGCGACCTGGCCGGCGCCGAGGGCTTCAACGCCGACGTGGGCGCGCTGTTCGCCAGCGGCCTGGCCGAAACCAACGAGGCCGAGGTCACCCTGTCCTTCCTGCGCGCCTGGCAGTCGCCCGTCACGACCGTGAAGCACAAGCGCGGAGGTGCCCGATGAGCCGGTTCCTGCACCGCGCCACGGCGCTCTTGGGCACGCTGCTGCTGAGCGCCGGCCTGGCCCAGGCCCAGACCGCGCCGGCCCCCGTGGCCCCGCGCCCGGTCAAGGTCCTGGTCATCTCCATGTTCGGCCCCGAGGCCGAGCCCTGGATCCAACCCTTCCAGCTGACCGAGTCGATCCCGGTGCCGGGCCTGTCGCCCGACTACCCGGCCCTGCGCTGCAACGCCGACGACGTCTGCCTGATGACCACCGGCATGGGCCACGCCAATGCCGCGGCCTCGGTGCTGGCCGTGACGCTGGACCCGCGTTTCGATCTGCGCAAAACCTGGTTCCTCGTCGCCGGCATCGCCGGCATCGACCCGGCCCAGGGCACCCTGGGCAGCGCGGCCTGGGCCCGCTGGCTGGTCGACACCGGCATCGCCCACGAGATCGATGCCCGCGAGATGCCCAAGGACTGGAAGAGCGGCTACTTCGGCGTGCTGACCCCCGGCCCCGGCATCAAGCCCAAGCTGGAGTACCGCACCGAAGTGGCGCACCTGAGCGACGCGCTGGTGAACAAGGCCCTGGCCCTGAGCCGCGCGGTGCCCCTGGCCGACAGCCCCCAGGCCCAGGCCTACCGGGCCCACTACCCCAAAGGCAGCCCCGCCGCCCGGCCCCCGGCCGTGATCCAGTGCGACACCGCGGGCGGCGACACCTGGTGGCACGGCCACCGTCTGGGTCAGCATGTGCGCGACTGGGTGAAGCTGTTGACCGATGGCCAGGGCAACTATTGCACCACCCAGCAGGAGGACAACGCCAGCTACAACGCGCTGGAGCGCGCCGCGGCCGCCGGCAAGGTGGACCTGACGCGCCTGGCTGTGCTGCGCACCGGCTCCAACTTCGACCGGCCCTACCCGGGGCAGACGGCCCAGGCCTCGCTGCAGGCCTCCACCACCGGGACCACCGGCGGCTTCGTGCCCGCCACCCAGAACCTGGCCCGCGTCGGCGGCGCCCTGGTGCGCGACATCGTGGCCCATTGGGACCAATGGAAGGACGGCGTGCCTGCCCCGTGATGGGGCCGGGGTGGTGGCATGTCGGTTGCTATGCAAAGGGCATAACAACTTTGCAATCAGCAACCCATGCCCCCCCGTCATCACCCCACCGTCCACCACGCAGCCCCGTCCCAGTCCTTCCGTCCCTCGCTGCTGAGCCTGGCCGCCCTGGCGGCCCTGCTGCCGGCCGCGCCGGTCTGGGCCCAGGACGCCACGCCGGCCAACGCCAGCGAAGCCGGCAAGCTGACCACCATCACGGTGACGGCCGAGCGGCGCGAGGAAAACGCGCTGGAAGTGCCGATGGCCATCACCACGCTGCGCGGTGAAGCCCTGGACACCCTGAACGCCAGCGGCGAAGACCTGCGCATGCTCTCGGGCCGGGTGCCCAGCCTGAACATCGAATCCTCCTTCGGCCGGGCCTTCCCGCGCTTCTACATCCGCGGCTACGGCAACACCGACTTCCGCCTGAACGCCTCGCAGCCGGTGTCGCTGATCCTGGACGACATCGTGCAGGAGAACCCCATCCTCAAGGGCTTCCCCATCTTCGACAGCGAAGGCGTGGAAGTGCTGGCCGGCCCGCAGGGCACGCTGTTCGGCCGCAACACGCCCGCCGGCGTGGTCAAGTTCGACTCGGTCAAGCCGCAGAAGACCTTTGGCGGCTACGCCAGCCTGAGCTACGGCAGCTACAGCACGGTCAACGCCGAAGGCGCCATCAACGTGCCGCTGAGCGAGCAGTGGCAGTCGCGCATCTCGGTGCAGTCGCAGCACCGCGACAACTGGGTGACCAACGAGGCGCCCGTGCCCCAGCAGACCCACAAGCTCGAGGGCTACGACGACAACGCCGTGCGGGCCCAGCTGCTGTACGGCGCCGGCACCGACTTCTCGGCCCTGTTCAATGTGCACGCCCGCAACCTGGACGGCAGCGCCCGCCTGTTCCGCGCCAACATCATCCAGCCCCGCCACCAACGACCTGGTGGACGACTTCGACATCAAGAAGGTCTACCTGGACGGCAAGAACGAGCAGAAGCTCAGCAGCACCGGCGCCAGCGCCCACCTGACCTGGAAGTTCGACGGCTACAAGCTGCACTCGATCACCGGCTTCGAAAAGGTGCACTCCTACAGCCGCGGCGACGTGGACGGCGGCTACGGTGCCTCCTACGCCCCGACCATGGGCCCGGGCACCATCCCCTTCTCCAGCGAGACGGCCGACGGCCTGCGCGCCCACCAGCAGTGGACGCAGGAACTGCGCGCCGAATCCACCACCGCCGGCCCGCTGAGCTGGCAGGGCGGTCTGTACTTCTTCCACGAGAAGTACGACATGGATTCCTACAGCTACGACTCCGTCTTCGCCGGCGGCGCCCAGACCGGCCTGTCCACCACCACCCAGAGCAACAACTCCTGGGCGGCCTTCGGCTCGGTCAACTACGCCGTGGCGCCGGATGTGAAGCTGCGCGCGGGCCTGCGCTACACCCACGACTGGAAGAAGCTCAGCACCGACCCGGGCAACGTGGCCGTGGACGACAGCGCCGGCCTGAGCGACACCGTCTCGGGCCACAAGGTCACGGGCGATCTGGCCGCCACCTGGTCGGTCAGCAAGGACACCAACCTGTACGCCCGCGTGGCCACCGGCTACCGCGGCGCCAGCATCCTGCCGGCCTCGGGCTTCAACCCGCTGTCGGACGCCGCGCCGGAGACCAACACCTCGTATGAGGCCGGTGTGAAGTCTGAGCTGTTCGACCGCCGCGCCCGCATCACGGCCGATGTCTTCCACTACGACGTCAAGAACCAGCAGCTGACCGCCGTGGGCGGGGCCAGCAACTCCACCCTGCTGCTGAGCGCCAAGAAGTCCATGGGCCAGGGCTTCGAGATGACGCTGGACGCCTACCTGAGCGACAACCTGCTGCTGAACCTGAACGGCAGCGTGAACACCACCAAGATCAAGGACAAGGATTTGGTGGTGGCCGGTTGCGCGATGTGCACGGTGACCGACCCGGCCGGCACGGTGGCGGGCACCTACCACATCGACGGCAACGCGCTGCCGCAGGCGCCCAAGTACGTGGCCAACGCCAACCTGCGCTACAGCCTGCCCATGGCCGACGGCAGCGAGTTCTATGTCTACACCGACTGGACCTACCGCAGCAAGGTCAACTTCTTCCTGTACGAATCGGTGGAGTTCACTGGCCAGCCCCTGACCCAGGGCGGTCTGCGCCTGGGCTACATCTGGGGCGACGGCAAGTACGAGCTGGCCGCCTTCAGCCGCAACATCACCAACAAGGTGGTGGTCAACGGGGCCATCGACTTCAACAACCTGACCGGCTTCGTCAACGAACCGCGCACCTTCGGCGCGCAGTTCAAGGCGATCTTCTGAGTCCCACCCCGGCTCAGACCGGGGCGGTGGCGCCGGGCGACCTCACCCGGAAGAAGGCCACCGCCTCCACCAGTTGACCCGCCTGCTGCCGCAGGCTCTCCGCGGCGGCGGCCGATTCCTCGACCAGCGCCGCGTTCTGCTGTGTGGACAGGTCCATCTGCCCCACGGCCTCGCCCACCAGGGCGACGCCGCGGGCCTGTTCCTCGGTGGCGGCGCTGATCTCGCCCATCACCGTGTTGACCTGGCCGATGGAACCCAGGAGCTGCGCCATGGTCTGGCGCACCCGGTCCACCTCGCGCCCGCCCAGCTCGACGCGCTCGACGCTCTCCGTGATCAGGCTCTTGATCTCGCGCGCGGCCTGGGCACTGCGCTGCGCCAGGGTGCGGACCTCGGCGGCCACCACCGCGAAGCCGCGCCCCTGCTCGCCAGCCCTCGCCGACTCCACCGCCGCATTGAGCGCCAGGATGTTGGTCTGGAAGGCGATGCCGTCGATGACCCCCGTGATGTCGGCGATGCGCCGCGACGAGGCCGTGATGTCTTCCATGGTCTGGCCCATGCGGTGGACCACTTCATCCCCCTCGGAAGCCACCCGGGCGGCATCCTGGGCCAGCTGACTGGCCTGACGCGCGCTCTGCGCGTTCTGCTGCACCGTGGTGTTGAGCTCTTCCATGGTCGCGGCGGTTTCCTGCAGGGCACCGGCCTGCTGCTCGGTGCGCCGGCTCAAATCCTGGTTGCCCTGGGCGATCTGGGTGCTGGCCGTGGCCACGCTGTCGGCGTTGCCCCGCACACCTCCCACCAACTGACGCAGGCCCTGCTGCATGTGGGCCAGGCCCTGGAGCAGGTGCCCCAACTCGTCACGGCGCTGCACCATCGGCACCTCGGTGGCCAGATCGCCCTGGGCGACCCGCGCCGTCACGGCCACCGCGGCCTGCAGCGGGCGGGTGACGCTCAGGGTCACCGCCCAGGCCACCACGCCGCCCAGCAGCACGGCCAGCGCGGCCACCGCCGCCATCCATTGGGTGGCCCGCTGCACTGTCTGCATCGAGCCCTGGGCAGCCTCTTCCATCAGGCTCACCTGCTGGGCCACGAAGCGGTCCAGCGCCTGCAGGTAGGCTGACTGGACGGGCCGCACCCGCTTGAGCAAGGCGTCGCGGGCCTCATCGTCCTGGTCGGCCTGCGCCAACGAGAGCGCCTCCTCCAGCCGGGGCCGGTAGGCCTCGCGCGCCTGCACCACGGCCCCGAGCAGGGCCTGCCCCTCGTCGCCAAGCGGCGAGGTGCGCAGGGCCTCCAGCAGCTCCGCCGATTTGCTCTCGGAATCCCTGATGCGCCGGACCTCGGACTGCACCTGCGCCGGGTCGCTCAGCAAAACCACATTGCGCACGCCGCGGGCCACGATGTTGAGGTGGTCCTTGATGTCGCGGGCCTGACCCACCTGGCGCACGCGCACGTCCACCAGCGCGCGGATCTCGCCGCCCACGCCCTGCAGGGCCCAGCAGCCGTACAGCGCGACGGCGGCCACGGCCAGCATCAGCAGCGCGAAGCCCACCGCCAGGCGCGTCCCGATGCGCGCGTTGTTCCAGAAGTCCATGTCTATGCTCCCTGATCGGCCCCTGCACCAGGGGTCTCTGAGCCGGATATCGACAGGGTGGCGCCGGCATGAACGACGCAGTTCGCATGTTCCTACCCGTCATCGATCAGAAAACGAGCAAGACGGGGCGCCTGGTGCGCCAGGCCGGACTCAGACCGCGGCGGCGGCGCGGAAAGCGGTGTCCAGCTGGGCCTGCCACTGCGCCCGCTGCGCGGCGCTGACGAAGCTAGCCTCGAAGCTGTTGCGCGCCAGCACGTAGGCATCCTTGGCCCCGAGCACCGGCATGGCCTCGAAGCAGGCCAGGTAGTTGGCGTTCAGGTAGCCGCCGAAATAGGCCGGGTCGTCCGAGTTGAGCATGGCCACCAGGCCATGCGAGAGCAGCTGTGGCAGTTGGTGATCGGCCAGGTCCTTGACGCCGCAGAGCTTCAGGTTGGACAAGGGGCAGACCGTCAGCGGGATGCGCTCGGCCGCCAGCCGGTCCATCAGGGCCGGGTCCTCCACGCTGCGCACGCCGTGGTCGATGCGCTCGACCTTCAGCACGTCCAGCGCGCCCGTCACATAGGCGGGCGGGCCCTCCTCACCGGCATGGGCCACGCGGTGCAGGCCCAGCTCCGCGGCCCGGGCGAACACGCGAGCGAATTTCTCCGGCGGGTGGCCGCGTTCGGAGCTGTCCAGACCCACGCCGATGAAGTGCTCGCGCCAGGGCAGCGCCGCCTCCAGCGTGGCCAGGGCGTCCTCCTCGCTCAGGTGGCGCAGGAAGCACAGGATCAGCTTGGCGCTGATGCCCAATTCCTGCTGCGCGCGCTCGCAGGCCTGGTGCAGGCCCAGGATGACCGTCTGCATCGGCACGCCGCGGGCGGTGTGGGTCTGCGGGTCGAAGAAGATCTCGGTGTGGACCACGTTCTCGGCCGCGGCCTTCTCCAGATAGGCCCAGGCCATGTCGAAGAAGTCCTGCTCCTTGAGCAGCACGCTGGCCCCGGCGTAGTAGATGTCCAGGAAGCTCTGCAGGTCGGTGAAGGCGTAGGCCGCGCGCAAGGCCTCCACGCTGGGGTAGCTCAGCGCCACGCCGTTGCGCTGGGCCAGCTTGAAGATCAGCTCGGGCTCCAGCGAGCCCTCGATGTGGATGTGCAGCTCGGCCTTGGGCATGGTGCGCAGCAGCGCGGGCAGGCGGTCGCGGCCGATGCGATCGAACTCGAGCGTGGGGGCATGCATGAGCCATTCTGTCATGGCATGCCCCCGGATGCATGGCCGGTTTCAGTGCGAGACCAGCACCTCTCGGCCGTGCAGGGGCTGCACCGGGCGGGCGTTGTGGCGGAACAGCGCGCGGAAGGCCGCCACCTGCTGCGCGCTCACCTGCACCGGCTGCTTGAGCACCATCCAGCTCACCCCTTCCGAACAGGGCGGCGTGGTCAGCGAGCCGGCATAGCTGTAGTAGGTGAGGTCCTTGGGCAGCAGGGCCGCCAGATCCAGCGTCAGGCCCTCGACCGTGATCGTCTCGCCCTCGCGGGGCAGGTGGGCGAACACGCCTGCGAACGCGGGGTTGGCGCGGGGGCCGACGTTCATCATCAAGCCCACCACGCCCAGCTTCCCGTCGGCGTCCTTGTGGACGAAGTGGGCGACCATGGCGGCATGCTTGCCGTTGATCGCCTCCTCGCTGGGCGTGTGGAAGTGGAACTGCAGGAGGTTGAACACCCGATCGCCCACCTTCAGGGTGGCCCCCGCGGGCAAGTTGATCTGCACGGTGTGGCCGTTGTTGACCAGCGTGGCCGCGCTGTCGGGGTAGTGGAACTCCAGCGGCGGGAGGTCGGCGGTGACCGCGTTGCGGATGTCGATCGGACTCTGGGCCTGGCCGATGCCGCAGGCTTCGAAGGCCGGGTCCAGATGGGCCCATTCCGCCGGACCGGCATGGTGACCGTCATAGCTCCAATGGGGCCCGGCATGCGCGCCGGGCAGGCAGGCGCCCAGCGCCAGCAACAGGGTGGACAACCGGGCGGCACGCCAGGCGCCAGGGTGGGAGAGCTTGAGCGCAAAGGACATGGTCGGACTCATGGTTTGTGGGGTGGTGGGTTCATCGCGGCCACGGGCGCCGCGAGGCGATGCTAGGGGGCTTCATGTCGCCGCGCCAGGGTGTCATCACCGAGCCTTGTCCTGATGTGAGTTAGGCTTGGCCCATGCTGGACCTGCTGATCCACAACGCCCGCCTGCCCGATGGCCGCGCCCGCATGGGCGTGGCCGTGCAGGACGGCCGCATCACCGCCATCGAGGAAGGCCTCAGCCCCGACGCCGCGCCCGCCGCCCAGGGGGTGGATGCGGGCGACCTGCTGCTGAGCCCGCCGTTCGTCGATGCCCACTTCCACATGGACGCCACGCTGAGCCACGGCCTGCCGCGGGTCAACCAGAGCGGCACGCTGCTGGAGGGCATCGCGCTGTGGGGCGAGCTCAAACCCCTGCTGACCGCCGAGGCCCTGATCGAGCGTGCCCTGGCCTATTGCGACTGGGCGGTGGCCCAGGGTCTGCTGGCCATCCGCAGCCACGTGGACGTGTGCGACCCGCGCCTGCTGGCCGTGGACGCACTGCTGGAGGTCAAAAAGCGCGTGGTGCCCTACCTCGACCTGCAGCTGGTGGCCTTTCCGCAGGACGGCGTGCTGCGCAGCCCCGGCGCGCTGGACCTGCTGAAGGAGGCACTCAGGCGCGGCGTGGACGTGGTGGGCGGCATCCCCCACTTCGAACGCACCATGGCCGAGGGCGCGGCCAGCGTGAGGCTGCTGTGCGAGCTGGCGGCCGAGCAGGGCAAGCTTGTCGACATGCACTGCGACGAGAGCGACGACCCGCTGTCGCGCCATGTCGAGACCCTGGCCTTCGAGACCCAGCGCCTGGGCCTGCACGGCCGCGTCACCGGCTCGCACCTGACCTCCATGCACAGCATGGACAACTACTACGTCAGCAAGCTGCTGGCCCTGATGGCCGAGGCCCGGCTGAACGTGGTGGCCAACCCGCTGATCAACATCACCCTGCAAGGCCGGCACGACAGCTACCCCAAGCGGCGCGGCATGACCCGCGTGCCCGAGCAGCTGGCCGCCGGCCTGACCGTGGCCTTCGGCCATGACTGCGTGATGGACCCCTGGTACAGCCTGGGGCAGGCGGACATGCTGGAGGTGGCCTCCATGGGCCTGCACGTGGCCCAGATGACCAGCCAGGCGGCCATGCGCCAGTGTTTCGAAGCCGTGACCACCGCCCCAGCCCGGATCCTGGGCCTGGACCACTTCGGCCTGGCGGTGGGCCAGGAGGCCAGCTTCGTGCTGCTGCAGGCCCGTGACCCGGTGGAGGCCCTGCGCCTGCGGGCCCAGCGCCTGGGCGTGTGGCGCCGCGGGGTGCAGCTGGCCGCCAGCGCGCCGCGCACGACCACCCTGATGCTGCCAGGGCGACCGGCGCAGACCGACTTCCTGCGCTGAGGGGCCCGGCTAGCATCCGTGGCTGGAGGTTCGTTCCATGCCGCAGTCCCCGATGTTCGCCCGTCCCCTGTCCCGCCGCACCCTGCTTGCCACCCTGCTGGGGGCCGGCGGTGTCGGCCTGCTGCCCGGCAGCGCCCAGGCCGCCCTGGCCGTGGGGGCCCTGGCCCCCGACTTCACCGTCGATGCCGCCCTGGGCGGCCAGCCCTTCAAGTTCACGCTCAGCCAGGCCCTGAAGCAGGGCCCGGTGGTGCTGTACTTCTACCCCAAGGCCTTCACCAGCGGCTGCACGGTGGAGGCCCACCTCTTCGCCGAGGCCACACCGCAGTTCAAGGCCCTGGGTGCCACCGTCATCGGCCTGTCCAACGACAGCCTGGAGACGGTGAAGAAGTTCAGCACCGAGGCCTGCCGCAGCGCCTTCGCGGTGGGTGCCGACGACGGCGCCAAGGTGATCAAGGCCTACGACGCCGGGCTGATGCTGGTTCCCGGCATGGCCGACCGGGTGTCCTTCGTCATCGCCCCGGACCGCAAGATCCTGCACGTCTACAGCAGCCTGAGCCCCGAGGGCCACATCACCGAGACGATGAAGGCCGTGCAGGCCTGGCGCGCCGCCCAGCGCTGAGTTCCCCCCCACCGAGTCGATCCGCCCCACGCTGGCGCGCCCGCCGCGCCTGGGCGTGCGGCTTGGTGCGTCCGCACGCATCTGTGCACAGTCTTGATGCACCAATCTTGCATACAAGATGTGTAGACCATGGCATGGATTTCGCTGGTGAAGAGGTCAGACGCCTTTTCACACCATGACCTCCAGCGACATCGCCGACCGCATCGTGGCCGCCATCCTGGCCCAGAAGCTGGCCCCCGGGGCCCGCCTGGGTGAGCAGCCCCTGTCCCTGCTGTTCGACTGCAGCCGCACCCTGGTGCGCGAAGCCCTGATGCAGCTGGCCGCCCGCGGCATCGTCACCGTCAGCGCACGCCGCGGCTGGTTCGTGGTGCAGCCCTCCGAAGCCGAGGCGCGCGAGGCCTTCGAGGCCCGCCGGGTGATCGAGACCGGACTGATCCGCAGCGCCGGCGCGATGAAGCCGGCCCAGCTCCAGCGCCTGCAGCAGCACCTGAAGGACGAGCAGTCCTCGCTCCAGGGCCCGGACGTGGGCCGGCGCAGCTACCTGCTGGGCGACTTCCATGTCTGCCTGGCCGAGTGCCTGGGCAACCAACTGCTGGCCGACACGCTGCGCGACTTCACCGCCCGCACCACGCTGATCGCCATGCTCTACCAGTCCACCCACGACGCCGAGCATTCCTGCGCCGAGCATGTGCAGATCGTCGAGGCCCTGGCCCGCGGCGACACCGCCCGCGCCGAGGCCCTGATGGCCGAGCACATCGGCCATGTGCAGGAGGCCCTGCGCCTGCACGACACCGCCGCCGACGACCCGCTGGCCGAGCTGCGCCAGGCCCTGGCTCCCGTCGACGGCAGCGCTGCCCCCGCCCCTGGCCGCAAGCGGCGCCGCCCCCGGCTGGCCCAGGACGCCCCCGACACCGATTCCACCCCCGCCCCCTACCTAGGAGATCTGCTGTGATGAACACCCCGATGCGCAAGCGCGGCCTGCTGGCCGCCGCCCTGGGCCTGGCCCTGAGCCTGACCGCCGCCAGCGCCCTGGCCCAGACCGCCCTGGCCGACATCCAGAAGAACAAGCTGGTGCGCATTGCCGTGCCCACCGACTTCCCGCCCTACGGCTTCGTCGGCGTGGACATGGCGCCCCAGGGCCTGGATGTGGACATGGCCCGCCTGATCGCCGACAAGCTGGGCGCCAAGCTGGAGCTGGTGCCGGTGAGCAGCCCCAACCGCATCCCCTACCTGCAGAGCAAGAAGGTGGACATGGTCATCTCCACCCTGGGCAAGAACCCCGAGCGCGAGAAGGTCATCAACTTCAGCGCCGCCTACTCGCCCTTCTTCCAGGGCATCTACGCACCCAAGTCGCTCAAGGTGAGCAGCGTGGCCGACCTGGCCGGCAAGTCGGTGGCCGTCACCCGCGGTGCCATCGAGGACCAGGAGCTGACCCGCGTGGCCCCGGCCGGCACCGACATCAAGCGCTTCGAGGACAACAACGCCACCGTCTCGGCCTTTGTCTCGCACCAGACCCAGGTGATCGCCACGGGCGTCTCGGTGGCCGAGGTGATGATGCAGCGCAACCCCGCCCTGGGCACCGAGTACAAGGTGCTGCTCAAGGAGAGCCCCAACCACATCGGCCTGGCCAAGGGCGAGGACGCACTGCTGGCCAAGGTCAACGAGATCATCGCCCAGGCCAAGGCCACCGGCGAGCTGGACAAGCTCTCGCAAAAGTGGCTCAAGCGCCCGGCCGGCAACCTGCCGCAGTGAGCTGAAGCCACCGGGTGACCGCCATGTCCATCCAACTTGATTTCGGCGCGGTGCTGGCCCAGTGGCCGCTGCTGCTCCAGGGCATCGCCTGGACGGCCGGCCTGACGGCCGTCTCGACCGTGGCCGGCCTGGGGCTGGGCATCGCGGCCGCCTGGGCCCGCAACGAAGGCCCGCTGCCGCTGCGCTGGACGGTGGGGCTGTATGTGGAGCTGATCCGCAACACGCCCTTCATCATCCAGCTCTTCTTCGTCTTCTTCGGCCTGCCCGCCCTGGGCGTGCAGCTGAGCCCCGCCTGGGCCAGCGTGCTGGCCATGGTGGTCAACCTCAGCGCCTACGCCACCGAGATCATCCGCGCCGGTATCCGTGCCACGCCGCGCGGCCAGATCGAGGCGGCGCAGAGCCTGGCCATGGCGCCCGCGCAGATCTTCCTGCACGTGGTGCTGCCGCCCGCGCTGCGCCGCGTGTGGCCGGCGCTGGTCAGCCAGGTCATCATCGTGATGCTGGGCTCCTCGGTCTGCGGCCAGATCTCCACCGAAGAGCTGAGCTACGCCGCCAACCTGATCCAGAGCCGCAACTTCCGCGCCTTCGAGGCCTTCATCATCGCCGCGGCCATCTACCTGGCCCTGTCGGTGGGCCTGCGCCACCTGCTCAACCGCCTGGGCGCGCGCTGGCTGGGAGGTGCCCATGGTTGACTTCACCCTCTGGGACATCGTGCGCAACCTGCTGCTGGCCGCGCGCTGGACGGTGGGGCTGTCGCTGGTGGCCTTCGTCGGCGGTGGCCTGCTGGGCGCGGCCCTCTTGCTGCTGCGCAGCGGCCAGGGCGCCTGGACACGCCGCGCCATCGCCGCCTATGTGCAGGTCTTCCAGGGCACGCCGCTGCTGATGCAGCTCTTCCTGGCCTACTTCGGCATGGCGCTGATCGGCGTGGAGACCTCGGCCTGGGTGGCCGCGGCGGTGGCGCTGTCGCTCTACACCGCGGCCTACCTGACCGAGATCTGGCACGGCTGCGTGCTGGCCATCCCCAAGGGCCAGTGGGAGGCTGCGCAGAGCCTGGCCCTGAACCACCTGGAGCTGATGCGCCACGTCATCCTGCCGCAGGCCGCCCGCATCGGCGTGGGGCCCACGGTGGGCTTTCTGGTGCAGGTCATCAAGGGCACGGCCCTGGCCTCGGTCATCGGCTTCGTCGAGCTGACCAAGGCCGGCACCATGATCACCAACGCCACCTTCCAGCCCTTCCTCGTCTACAGCGTCGTGGCCCTGATGTACTTCGCGCTGTGCTTCCCCATCAGCCAACTGGCCCGTCACCTGGAGAAGAAGCTTCATGCCCGCCACTGAAACCGCCGCCGTGCACCTGCAGGGCCTGCGCAAGTCCTATGGCCCGACCGAGGTGCTCAAGGGCATCGACCTGGACGTCCAGCCGGGCGAAGTCATCACCATCATCGGCAAGAGCGGCTCGGGCAAGAGCACGCTGCTGCGCTGTGTCAACGGCCTGGAGACCTTCGACCACGGCAGCCTGCTGGTGGAAGGCCAGCCGCTGCAGCATGGCAATGCCGCGGCCCTGCGCGCCCTGCGCCAGCGGGTGGGCATGATCTTCCAGTCCTTCAACCTCTTTCCTCACCTCAGCGCCGGCCGCAATGTGATGCTGGCCCCCGGCCTGGTGAAGAAGCTGCCGGCGGCCGCGCTGGAAGCCCGCGCCCGCCAGCTGCTGCAGCGGGTGGGCCTGGCCGACAAGTTCGACCACCTGCCCAGCCAGCTCTCGGGCGGCCAGCAGCAGCGCGTGGCCATTGCCCGCGCCCTGGCCATGGACCCGCACATCCTGCTGTGCGACGAGATCACCTCGGCCCTGGACCCGGAGCTGGTGGGCGAGGTGCTGCAGGTGGTGGAGGGCCTGGCCCGCGACGGCATGACCCTGATGATGGTCACCCACGAGATGGGCTTTGCCCGCAAGGTCAGCGACCGGGTGATCTTCATGCACCAGGGCAAGGTGCATGAGATGGGCCCGCCCGAACAGCTGTTCGGCGAGCCGGCCACGCCCGAGCTCCGGCAGTTCCTCTCGGCCCTGCATTGAGCGGGTTCAGCCCAAAGCCAGCGCCTGCGCCAACCAGCCCTCGAGCAGCGGCCGCGCAGTCTGGAACTGCTCGGGCCGCAGCAGGCCTTCGGCCAGCGCGCCCAGCAGGCAGACCCGCACCGCGGTACCGGCCTGGTGGTCGACCGCCACCCGCTGGATGTTGCGCTGAAGCCTGAACAAGGCCATCTGGCTGCGCTGACGCACCTCCACCACCGTCGCATTGCGTGCCAGCAGCAGGCACAGCCGACGCTGGGCCGGGTCGTCGATGGTGTCGATCAGGGCCCCGGCCAGGGCCGAGGCAGGCGCACGATGCAAGGCCGCGAGGGGAATGCTCTCCAGAGACAGCCTGCGGGACTGCAGCAGCGCCATCAGCAGCGCCGACTTGTCGGCGAAGTGCCAGTACAGCGCTCCGCGGGTCAGTCCCGCTGCCCGCACCACCGCCTCAAGCGAAGCATCGGCAACGCCCACGCAGCAGAACACCTGCTCGGCGGCCACCAGCAGGCGCTGGCGTGTCTGGGCCGAGGGCCGGCAGGCGCGATCACCGCGAAGAGCCGCCCCCCGCACACCCAGGTCCTGCTCAGGAGGCCTCGCCCGCCACCGACCTCGCCACGGCAGCAGACGGTGCGGACGGCGTCTGCTCCGTCCAGCCGCCGCCCAGCGCCTTGTACAGCGTGACCAGGTTGCTGGCCTTGGTCAGCTCGATGCTGATCAGGCTCTGCTGCGCGCTGTACAGGCTGCGCTGGGCGTCCAGCACACTCAGATAGCTGTCCACACCCATCTGGTAGCGGGCGTCGGAGAGCCTCAGGCTTTGCTGCGTGGCGTCGACCAGGCGGGCCTGGGCCTCTTGCCGCTCGCTCACCGTGGCCCGCACGGACAGGGCATCGGAGACTTCCTGGAAGGCGGACTGGATGGCCTTCTCGTACTGGGCCACCGCGATGGCGCGGTCGGCCTTGGCACTGTCCAACGAGGCCTGGTTGGCCCCGGCGTCGAACAGGGGCAGCGACAGCTGCGGCGCGAAGGTCCAGCTGCCCTGCCCGCTCTTGAAGAGCTGGCTGAGCTCGCTGCTGCTGTAGCCGGCCGAAGCGGTCAGGCTGATGCGCGGGAAGAAGGCCGCCCGCGCCGCGCCGATGTTGGCATTGGCGGCCTGCAGGGTGTGCTCGGCCGAGCGGATGTCCGGGCGCCGGATGAGCAGGTCCGAAGGCAGGCCCACGGGCAAGTCGCCATGGCCCGCGAAGGCCTGCGCCAGCACGTCGGCAGAGGCCGGCGGCAGCAGGCGGTCCGGCACGTCGGTGCCCACGAGCACAGCCAGGGCGTGGCGGTCCTGGGCGACCTGGGCGGTGTAGCTGGCCACGTCCACCCGGGCCGACTCCAGGCTGCTCTGCGTCTGCCGCAGGGTCAGCTCGGAGGAAGAGCCCAGCGCGTAGCTGCGCTGGGTCAGGTCCTGGGTGGTCTGGCGGGTCTCCAGGGTCTGGCGCGCCAGCGCCAGCAGGGCCTGGTCGGCCGCCAGGGTCAGGTAGCTGCTGGCCACCTGGGCCACCAGGCTGATGCGGGTGCTCTGCGTCGCCTCGGCGGTGCTGAGGTAGGACTGCAGGGCCTGCTCGTTGAGGCTGCGCACCCGGCCGAAGAGGTCCAGCTCATAGGCCGAGAAGCCGATGCCGGCGCTGTAGGCATGGGTGACCAGGGCCCGGCCGGTGCCGGTCTGGTCGGCCGGCGTGCGGGTGCCCGTGCCACCGGCCGTGGCGTTGATGCCGGGGAACAGGTCCGCCTCCTGGATGCGGTAGGCCGCGCGGGACTTCTCGATGTTCAGCACCGCCACCCGCAGGTCGCGGTTGTTCGTCAGCGCCAGCGCGATGAGCTCGCGCAGGCGGCTGTCGGCGACGAAGTCGCGCCAGCCCAGGTCCGCGGCGGCCACGCCGGAGGCCGCCGCAGGGGCCGCCTCGGGATAGTGGTCCGCCACCGGCAGCGGGGGCCGCTCATAGTCCGGCATCAGGGTGCAGCCGCTCAGCAGGGCCAGCGCGGCCGCGGCGATCAGGGAAAGGGACGTCAGGGAGCGGGGCATCTCAATGCACCTCCGTCACGTTGGCGGGCGTCTGTTCGGCCGGCGGGTGACCCGCGGCAGACGTCCGGTTGAACAGCCGCATCACGACAACGAAGAACAGCGGCACGAAGAAGATGGCCAGGAAGGTGCCGGTGAGCATGCCGCCGATCACGGCATTGCCCAGCGCGTTCTGCGCCCCGGAGCCCGCCCCGTTGCTGTGCGCCAGCGGCACGATGCCCAGCACGAAGGCCAGCGAGGTCATGACGATGGGGCGCAGGCGCAGACGGGCGGCCTCCACCGCGGCCTCCAGGTAACCGCGGCCCTGGGCCACCAGATCCTTGGCGAACTCGATGATCAGGATGGCGTTCTTGCTGGCCAGGCCGACGGTGGTCAGCAGGCCTACCTGGAAGTACACGTCGTTGAGCTTCCAGGTCAGCATGGCGGCCACCAGGGCGCCCAGCACGCCCAGGGGCACCACCAGGATGACCGCCACCGGGATGGACCAGCTCTCGTACAGCGCCGCCAGGCACAGGAACACGATGAGCACCGAGAGGACATAGAGTGCGGTGGCCTGCGAGCCGGCCTGCCGCTCTGCAGCGAGAGCCCCGTCACTCGTAGCCGATGCCCTGGGCAGGCGCGCCGCCAGTTCCTCCATCTTGCCATGGGCCTCGCCGCTGGACAGCATCCCGGGAATGCCCATACCCAGGATTTCCACCGAGGGCTCGCCGTTGTAGCGCTCCAGACGGGGAGAGCCCGTGGTCCAGTGGCCGGTGGCGAAGGCGTCGAAGCGCACCATCTGGCCGGCGCTGTTGCGCGCGTACCAGCGCCCCAGGTCCTCGGGCACCATGCGGAAGGCGGCGTCACCCTGCAGGTAGATCTTCTTGACCCGGCCCTTGTCGATGAAGTCGTCCACGTAGGCACTGCCCCAGGCGGCCGACAGCACGCTGTTGATGTCCGCCACGGTCAGGCCCAGGGCCGTGGCCTTGGCCTTGTCGATGCTCAGCTCGAACTGCGGCGTGTCGTCCATGCCATTGGGGCGCACCGCGGCCAGCCCCGGCTCCTGGGCCGCCATGCCCAGCAACTGGTTGCGGGCCTGCATCAGGGCCTCGTGGCCCAGGTTGGCCCGGTCCTCCAGCATCAGGTCGAAGCCGGAGGCATTGCCCAGTTCGGACACGGCCGGCGGGGTCACGGCGAAGACCGAGGCATCTCGGATCAGCGTGAAGGCCTGCATGGCACGCGCGGCCACCGCGGAGGCCTTGAGATCGGCCTGCTGCCGCTCATCCCAGGGCTTGAGCATCACGAACACCAGGCCCATGTTCTGGCCGCTGCCGGCAAAGCTGAAGCCGCCGACCGAGAACACCGAGGCCACGGCGTCCTTCTCGTCCACCAGATAGTGCTTCTCGATCTGCTTGAGCACCTCGCGCGTGCGCTCCTTGGTGGCCGTGGGGGGCAGTTGCACCAGCGTGAAGACGGTGCCCTGGTCCTCGTCGGGCAGGAAGCCCTTGGGCAGCTTGAGGTAGGCACCGACCACCAGCAGCGCCAGCACCGCGTAGATCACCAGGTAACGGCGGCTGCGATGCAGCACATGCTGAACGGCGCCACCATAGGCCTGGCTGCTGCGGCGAAAGCTGCGGTTGAACCAGCCGAAGAAGCCGGTGTTGGTCTCGGTGTGCCCCTTCTCCACCGGCTTGAGCAAGGTGGCGCACAGGGCCGGGGTCAGCACCATGGCGGTCAGGACCGAGAGCGTCATGGCCGACACGATGGTGATGGAGAACTGGCGGTAGATCACGCCGGTGGAGCCGCCGAAGAAGGCCATCGGCACGAAGACCGCGGCCAGCACCAGGGCCACGCCCACCAGCGCCCCCGAGATCTGGCCCATGGACTTCTTGGTCGCCTCCTTGGGTGAGAGCCCTTCCTCGCTCATCACCCGCTCGACGTTCTCGACCACCACGATGGCATCGTCGACCAGCAGGCCGATGGCCAGCACCATGGCGAACATGGTCAGGGTGTTGATGGTGAAGCCGGTGGCCATCAGCACCCCGAAGGTGCCCAGCAGCACCACCGGCACCGCGATGGTGGGGATCAGCGTGGCGCGGAAGTTCTGCAGGAACAGATACATCACCAGGAACACCAGGATCACGGCTTCGACCAGGGTCTTGATCACCTCCTCCACGGCGATGCGCACGAAGGGCGTGGTGTCGTAGGGCTTGACCACCTTCATGCCCGTCGGGAAGTAGGGCTGAAGTTCGTCCATCTTGGCTTCGACGGCCTTGATGGTGTCCAGCGCATTGGCGCCCGTGGCCAGCTTGATGGCCAGACCCACGGCCGGCTTGCCGTTGAAGTGGGCGGAGACGGCGTAGTTCTCGCTGCCCAGTTCCACGCGGGCGACGTCCGACAGGTGCACCTGCGAACCGTCCGTCTGCGTGCGCAGCAGGATTTGCTCGAACTGATCGACGGTCTGCAGGCGGGTCTGCGCCGTGATGGTGGCGTTGAGCTGCTGGCCCTTGACCGAGGGCGTGCCACCGAACTCACCCGCCGACACCTGGGCGTTCTGCGCCTGGATGGCGCTGCTGATGTCGGCCGGCGTGAGCTTGTACTGGTTGAGCTTGCTCGGATCCAGCCAGATCCGCATGGCATAGGGCGCGCCGAAGAGCTGGGTCTCGCCCACGCCGGGCACCCGGCTCACCGGGTCCTGGACCGAGGACGACACGTAGTCGGCCAGGTCGGCATCGCTCATCTTGCCGTCTTCGGAGATGACGGCCAGCACGGCCAGGAAGATGGTGGAGGACTTGGTGACCT